>NZ_JBNPVT010000012.1:0-206345 GCF_050434205.1 Paraburkholderia sp. GAS348 | reverse complement strand
GCGAACCGGTAATTCAGCGGGAAATCGCACGCGCAAGCCTCCTGAACATAGCTTCGGTCCTCATGACGGGGCGCTTTTCAACAGCCTGCTAGGCGAACATCCCAAGCCAGAATAAAAATCAGAATAGGCTGTCATAAGTGACCTCGTGGTCCGACAAACGTGCAGATCCTGATGGAGCACGCCATGCAAACCGCACGAACCCGCTACGCGAACCGGTATGCCACCCGCTACCTCACCCGCGTAATCGCGCTGGCCGTAGCGCTCGCGATCCTCTCGGCCAGCGGTCTGGCAAGCGCAGCCGCTGCCGTATGCGCGTCGCACAGCCCATCCCACCGCGTAGCGCTAGTAGAGCTGTACAGCAGCGAAGGCTGCAGCAGTTGCCCGCCCGCCGACAACTGGCTGAGCCAGTGGAAAAACAGCGGCGCAACCCAAAGCATCGTGCCGTTGGCCCTGCATGTGGACTACTGGAATAGCCTCGGCTGGACCGACCGTTTCTCGCAGCATCGCTTTACCGAACGTCAGCAAACCCTCACCGACCTCTCCGGCGGCCACACCATCTACACGCCTGAGGTCTTCGTATCGGGCCGCGAACTGCGCAGCTGGTCGCAACGCGACAGTTTTCAGAGCCGTGTCGGCCAGGTCGTCGCCGAACCCGCTCGGGCGAACGTGGCGCTTGAACTGAAACACGAGGCGAAGGGTGCCTTCAATGTCGATGCGCAATTCACCAGCAAGGCGGCGGACGCAACGGGCTTACTGAATGCCTACGTCGCGGTCTACCAGAACGCGTTGAACTCGCAGGTCAGAGCCGGGGAAAACAGCGGCGCAATGCTGCATCACGAACGCGTCGTGCGGCAATGGATCGGCCCGGTGCCGCTCGTTGCCGGTAACGCGCAAATCCGCCGCGATATCCGCATCGACGATGCCGATGCCAACGCGCCGGCTGACACCTTCGGCGTCGTCGCTTTCGTCGAAAACGCCGCGACCGGCGAGGTGTTGCAAGTGGGCGAACTGGCCGCCTGCAATTGATCGCGCGACGCCCCCCGCAGCGCCCCCATTCAATCGGAGATTCTCATGGCAACGCCTCATGCTCTCAGCGAAACCGCTCCGCCCGCCACGCCGAAGAGCGGCACGATTCATCCGGTGTGGGTGCGCGTCACGCATTGGCTCAACGCACTCGCAGCCATCCTGATGATGCTGTCCGGCTGGCGCATCTACGACGCGTCGCCGATCTTCAAAAGCTTTACGTTCCCCACGGCGATCACGCTCGGCGGCTGGCTCGGCGGCGCGCTGCAATGGCACTTCGCGGCGATGTGGCTGCTGGTCTTCAACGGCCTGCTGTATCTCGCCCTGAACCTGATCAGCGGGCGCTTCGTGCGCAAGTTTCTGCCCCTCTCGCCGCGCGCCGTGCTGCACGACTTCGTCGCCGCGCTGACCGGCAAGCTCTCGCACGCCGATCTGCGCGTCTACAACGCGGTGCAGAAATTCGCTTACGTGTTCGTCGTCTGCGATCTGATCGTGCTGGTGCTCTCGGGCCTCGCGATCTGGAAATCCGTGCAGTTTCCGCTGCTGCGCGAGTTGATGGGCGGCTACGACAACGCACGCGTCGTCCATTTCTGCGCCATGTCACTGATGGCAGCGTTCATCGCCGTGCATCTGGTGATGGTGGCCCTCGTGCCGCGTTCGCTGCTGGCGATGCTGCGCGGACGCTAAACCGCTGATCCACGGAAACGCAAAGCTTAAGGACATCGAATCATGACCACGCCCGATACACAACCCGGTCGAAAGCTCGCCCCTAGGCCTGACAATCAGCTTGACCGCGAATCGATCCTGATCGATGCACGGCGCGAACTCGCGATGCCGTCGCGGCGCCTGTTCGGCAAGCGGCTCCTGACGCTCGGCGGCCTGTCGATGCTGACCGGCTGCTCGCTCACCGACAACGATTCGGTCAACGCATTCCTGACGGCCGTATCGCGTCTGAACGACCGCGCGCAGGCCGCACTGTTCGATCCGAAACAACTCGCGCCGACCTACACCGAAGCGCAGATCACGCGGCCGTTTCCATTCAATGCGTTCTACGGCATCGAGGACGTGCCCGATGTCGACGCCTCCGACTACAAGCTGAAGATCAGCGGCCTCGTCACCGGTCAGCGTGTCTGGACCTTGCCCGAGTTGTACGCGCTGCCGCATGCCGAGCAGATCACGCGGCACATCTGCGTGGAAGGGTGGAGCGCGATTGGCCGCTGGGGTGGCACGCCGTTTGCCGATTTTCTGCGGCGCATCGGCGCGGACACGAGCGCGAAGTACGTCGGCTTCAAATGCGCCGACGACTACTACGAAAGCATCGACATGCCGACCGCGCTGCATCCGCAAACGCTGCTCACGTTCTCGTACGACGGCGAGCGCCTGCCCGCGAAATACGGCTTTCCGATGAAGCTGCGCATGCCGACCAAGCTCGGCTACAAGAATCCGAAGCACATCGTCGAGATGTTCGTCACCAACACGTTCCCCGGCGGCTATTGGGTCGACCAGGGCTACAACTGGTTCGGAGGCTCCTGACGCGCGCGGGTCGGCGCTTGCACAGACGAATGCGCGACCCCGGGCGGCAGAAGCTTCGGAAATACCCCGGCATCACCTGGAAGCCGGTTTAGATTCACCATCCATAACGAAACGGAGTCATCCCATGAAAAAGTTCGCAATCGCAGCAATGGCCGTCGCCCTCCTGACCAGCGGCGGCGCCGCGTTCGCTCAGGCAAGCGGCGCAATGTCCAACGATGCGATGTCGAAGGACACGATGTCGAAGGATTCGATGTCCAAAGACACCATGTCGAAGGACAGCATGAAGAAGGACACGATGAAGCACGACAAGATGAAAAAGGGCAACGACGCGACGGGCATGAAGCACGAAGCGTCGGGCGCGATGGCCAACTGAACGTGGCCGGCGATGCCGCTTGCATAGCTTGAGCGCCGGAATCACGGGCGGCTCAAAAGCCGGGGGACGTCCCCGGCTTTTTGTTGCAAGCACGCAAAAAAGTTACGATTCTTTCAATCGATGCGGTGGGCGCTTACTGCATAATGCGGTGCGCGCCGAACATTTGGCGCGTGTCAGCCGCGGATCGATTCCGATCGACCGCCGCGGCGTTGTGGCCCCATTGGCCATCTATCGTCTTTCCGTTCCACCGACATGTCCGCCAGCCTCGCCCGTCAGACCGCATCGCCGATGCGGTGTCCGCCATCCCGCCACAGGGTCTTCAGCGGGGGCGCAGCACCTCGAGCGGCATGGGCGGATTGAACGCATGTCGCCGCAACTCCCAAGCCGTTTTTCGCGTGGTTTCCCGATCCGTTTGCCGCAGTCCCGCAATGGGCAGATCGCGCTCGCGCTCGCGGTCGTTTATCTCGTGTGGGGCTCGACATATCTCGCCGTGCACGTCGCGCTCGGTTCGTTTCCGCCCTTGCTGCTCTCAGGTCTGCGCAATCTGTTTGCCGGGGTAGGGCTCTTCATCTTTGCGGCGCGCCGCAATCCGGTCTGGCCGAGCGCGGGTGAAATCCGCAACGCCGGCCTTGTCGGCACGATGCTGGTCGGCTTGTCGAGCGGCATGCTCGCCTACGGCATGCGCACCGTCGGCACCGGCACCGCGGCCGTGATGGTTGCGACCGTGCCGCTGTTCGCGACGGTGATCGCGGCGGTGGCGGGGCGCAAGATCGGCAGAGGCGAGTGGTTCGCGGTTGGCCTCGGACTGGTGGGCATCGCGATCCTGAGTCACGGCGACAGCGCGCCGGGATCGGCGGGCGGCAGCCTGGCGATTCTGTGCGGTGCGCTTTTCTGGGCAGGCGGCGCGCATCTGGCCGGACGGCTGAAGTTGCCGTCGGACCTGTTTCTATCGACGTCGTTGCAGATTGGCCTCGGTGGCGCGATGTCGACGATGGTCGCCTGGGTCTCGGGCGAGCGGATGATGGAAGTGCATTTTCTGCCGGTGCTGGCCTTCGTCTACCTGATGCTGATCGGGACGATGACCGCCTATGTCGCGTACGGCTTTCTGATCCGGCATACGAGTCCGATCATCGCCAGCAGTTGCATGTACGTGAATCCGGTGGTTGCGGTGGCGCTCGGTGCGGTGTTGCTCGGCGAGCCGGTTACGCATTCGACGGTGATCGCGACGATCGTGATTCTGGCCAGCGTAGGGTTGTCTTTCTGGTTCGATTACCGGAAGAAGGGGCTCGCCTGAAGAGCGGCGGTGGCTTGCTGTCGGCTGCCGGTCGCACGCTTGAGTTTCTCCGCGAGGTCCGGTTCGCCTCAGGGTCTCTTTACGCGGATACCAACAAGGAGAGTCGCCAGCTCGGTGTATTCCGAACGTAGACGAATACGCCGTCCTTACGCCGGCGTATCAGGCGCGATTCGTGCGGGATACGCAATTCCCCAACACTCGATAAAGGAGAATTTCAATGGCGAAGTCTTCTGGCACCCAAGGCGCAGCATCTCAATTCAGCGATTCGTTCGTGATGGACATCAAAAAGATCCGCGACGACGCGCGTAAGCACATGTCGGATGGTCCGGTCACGCAAAGCTATGGTGCGGATCGTGACACGGTGCTGAAACTGCTCAACGACTCTCTGGCCACCGAGATCGTCTGCGTGTTGCGCTATAAACGACATCATTTCATGGCCAAGGGCATCAACTCCGAGGCGGTGGCTGCCGAGTTCGCGGAGCATGCGGCGGAAGAACAGGAGCACGCCGACCGCATCGCCGAGCGTATCGTGCAACTTGGCGGCGAGCCGGATTTTGCACCGGATGGTCTGACGACGCGTTCGCATTCGGAATACAAGGAGGGCGGCAATCTGACGGACATGATTCGCGAAAACCTGGTCGCCGAGCGTATTGCGATCGATACGTATCGTGAGATCGTGCGTTATCTCGGCGAGAAGGATGTGACGACGCGCCGTCTGTTCGAAGAAATCCTCGCTGTCGAAGAAGAGCATGCCGACGACATGGCCGATCTGCTCGAGGGCCGCGAGTAACCCGGTCGAAAAGCGGACGTTGAAAGCCAGGGGGCGAGAGGCGCCGGTTGGCCGCAACGCGAATGGCCGCTTGCGCTGCCGCGCTTGTTCGGGTGGAGATTGCCGGTGCTGGCGGGTCTGGATGGTTTCCCGCGCCGGCAATCTCTGCAACTTTTACCGCTGTGGTTCTGCATCTTCGGCTGAGGCGCTGCCGGAGGTCATTACAAAGTCTGCATTGGAGCAATCCTGTTGCACGGACACCAGACCGATAATTGGCGGTGCGCGTTTTGCTCCAGAACCCCAGCTCATGTATCAGCGTAGACCGGACGTGGCGGGACGCTTCAAATGATTCCACGCCGCCAGCCCGGCAAAACCAACCCCAGCGACACTCACCCCAAGCCACCCAAACGTCGGCCAAACCAAAGCGCCGACCCCCGACCCGACAGCACCACCAATAAAATAAGCCACCATATAAACAGTATTCACGCGACTCCGCGCTTCAGGCTTCAGCGCATAAATCCGCGATTGATTGGAAATCTGTGCAGCCTGCACACCAATATCGAGGATGATCACACCAATCACCAATCCAGCAATACTCTTCGCCGACAAGGCAAAAACAACAAACGAAATCGCCACCAGCGCAATCGACACCGTGATGATCGCCTGCGGTCCGCGTCGGTCGGAAAATTTGCCGGCGAGCGGCGCGGCCATCGCGCCGGCCGCACCGACGATCCCGAATAAGCCGGCGGCCTGCGGCCCAAGATGAAACGGTGCGCCCGCCAGCAATAACGCCAGCACCGACCAGAAAATGCTGAACGCCGCGAACATCGCCGCCCCGGTCAACGACGCTTCACGCAGCGCGCGATGCTCCACCACCAGGTGCCACATCGAGACCAGTAGCTTGCCGTACGGCAACGTCGACGTCGGCCTGCTCTTCGGCAGACGCATGATGATCACCACCGCCAGCACCAGCAGCGCGACGACCGAAGCGCCGAACACCGCGCGCCAGCCGAAGTACTCGCCGACAATGCCCGCCGCAGTCCGTGCCAGCAAAATCCCCAGCAACAGTCCGCTCATCACCGTGCCAACGGCATGGCCACGCTCGGACGCAGGCGCGAGTTCGGCAGCGAACGGCACCGCCTGCTGCGCGATGGTGGCGAGCACCCCGATCGCGAGGCTGGCGGCAATCAATACGGACAACGTCGGCGCCGCCGACGCCAGCACCAGCGCAACGCACATGCCCGCGATCTGCAACAGGATCAGGCGGCGGCGATCGAAGCGGTCGCCGAGCGGCGCCAACAACAGCATTCCGGCTGCATAGCCGAGCTGCGTCATGGCTGGCACCGCGCCGACCCACGACGCGCCGTTCGGAAACGACTGCCGGAAATCGTCGAGCAGAGGCTGGTTGTAATAGATGTTGGCGACTGCCACACCGGCAATCGTCGCGAGCAGAAGCAGCAAGCCGCGCAACGACCGGTCGGCGGAAGCGGGAGTAGAAGCGTCGGATGTGGACATGAGAGGGGACTGTCGATGGACCGGCCCATGCGCGGCCCTCAAGCGTGCCGATCATACCGGAGCAGGAAAGATCGTGCTGACGGTCCCTGATGCGCGCTGCGCTGACAGGCGGACGTAAAGGCAAAGCGGGCGAGAACCAGGCGCCGCGAAACCGCGAACTGGAAGCTGCATTGAAAGCCCTGTGGAAAAAATGAGATGGTCGTTCGGTTTTCGTTCGTAGAATCGGCGCGCGCAATAAGATCCATCACGTGACCGATTTCATGAACACAAGCTCGAAACCCGAAACCCGACGAATCAGCGGCTGGCTGCTCGTCGCCCTGATCTGCCTCGCCGCATGGGCGCTATCAACCGCAGTCGCATTGCGCGATCCACTCAAACTCATGCTCGAATGGGAATTGCTGGCGGTATTCGTGCGCCCTGAAACACACGGCTGGTATCGCACCGTGATCGCGATGGTCGGCTGCGACGTGATCATCGGGTCGTTCATTATTGCCGGCGCAGGCTGGCTCGCGTTGCTCGCGCGGCGTAAATCCGCACGCTTTCCAGTACAGGTGCAGGCATGGCTGTTGGCCATCGTCGTCATGCGAACCATCGCCTATCTGCTCGGCGAGCACATGACCCACGCCATTGGTATCGCCATCGCCATCCCATTCGATGGCTTCATTCAGGCCGTTGTGGCCGCCGCGCTCGGGATACCGTATTTCAGGCTGTCCCGGCGCGTACAGCAAACTTTTGTCGCCGCCTGAAGCGGCGCGGCGGCATCGTCAATCGATCAACTCGCCTTCAGATTCGTAAAACGGATACGGCCCATCGGCTTTGTCGACATACGCATGATGCGTGACGATGCCCGTCGCCGGATCGTAGCGATGCAGCGCATAGGCGGGCGGCTCCATCACGAATGCCGAGGGCGCATCCTCGCGCAGATCGAGTCCGACCTGATGCGCGGGCGCTGGCACCGCCGACGCAATCGTGCCGCCAAACCGCACGAACATCGGCCGATGCACATGGCCGGAGATCACCCGCTCGACGTTCGGATAACGTGCGATCAACGCGGCGAGCTTGTCGGCGGCAACGGGATCGAGCCGCAATTCATCCATGTGCCCGATGCCGCAAACGAACGGCGGATGGTGCAACGCGACCACCGTCGGCTTGCCTCGTGCGGCATCGAGTTGCGTCGCGAGCCACGCGAGACGTGCGTCGCACAAATTGCCGGCGCTTTCGCCCGGCACCATCGAATCGAGTGCGATCACCCGCAGCGGTCCGACATCGACCGCGTATTGCACGAACTCGCCGCCACTGTGCAATTCGGCGCGATCGGGAAATGCCGCGCGCAACGCAGCACGTTCGTCGTGATTGCCCACCATCAGGAAGTAGGGGATCTCGAGCGGTGCGAGCAGGGTTTTGAGGTGCTCGTACTGCTCCGGATCGCCCTGGTCGACGAGGTCGCCGGTCATGATCACAGCGTCGGGGCGCGGCTCCAACGCATTGAGCGCGGCGACAGTGCGCGCGAGATAGGCGCCGGTGTCGACGCGGCGGTAAGCCAGCGCGCCGTGCCGTTTGATATGCAGGTCGCTAATTTGAGCCAGCAGCATGGGGAGGTCCTCTTTTATAGTGCGCTAAAAACACAGCGCTATCTCATTACGATAGCGCAATCAGCGCGTCCTGCACGATCGAAATCCCGACCGGCGTGCCGCGCGCGAGTTCTACGCGGCCCGCGACGTCGATCAGCAAAGCGTCCGGTGCGGCGCCGCCGATCGTCAGCCGGGTGCGCTCGCCGAGAAACGCCGTGCTTTCGATATGGCCGCGCAATTGTGCGTTAGCCGGGTCGGCAAGGGTCGCGTCTTCGGGACGAAAGAAAAATTCGTGTGCCGCGCTTGCGCCCGCGGAGCCTGAGGGCAGCGGTACAGCGCCGCCGGTTGTCGTCAGCAGGCCATCGCGCCGCTCGCCGGCCAGCCGGTTGATCGTGCCGACGAATTGCGCGACCGTGCGATTCGCCGGACGGTAGTAGATGTCGCGCGGCGAACCGATCTGCTCGATGCGCCCGGCGCTCATCACGACGATGCGGTCGCCGAGTTCCATCGCTTCGGCCTGGTCGTGGGTCACGTAGACGGTCGTGATGCCCAGTTCACGCAGCAGCGTATTCATCTCGCTGCGCAAGGTGTCGCGCAAACGCGCGTCGAGCGCGGTGAGCGGTTCATCGAGCAGCAGCACGCGGGGTTGCACGGCGAGTGCGCGCGCCAATGCCACGCGCTGACGCTGGCCGCCCGAAAGCTGATCGATCGGCTTGTCCGCGTGGGCGGTGAGACGCATCATCGCGAGCAATTCGTCGACGCGTTGCCGCGCGGTCTCAGCCGGCACCCGTTTGATCTTCAGTCCGTAGCCGATGTTGCCGCGCACGGTCAGGTTCGGAAACAGCGCGTAGCTTTGGAACACCATGCCGACCTGGCGTTTTTCAATTGGCAGAGCCGTGACGTCTTCGTCGCCGAACGCGATGCAGCCGCCGGCATCGGGTGTTTCGAGGCCCGCGATCATGCGCAGCGTGGTGGTTTTGCCGCAACCGGAGGGGCCGAGCAGGACCAGTGTCTCGCCGGCGCCGATGTGCAGATCGAGCGGTTCGAGCACACGCGTGCCGCGGAACGTTTTCGCGCATTGCGTGAGCGTGATGGGAACGGAGTCGAGTTTCATGGCGTGGACGTCGGTGCAGACTTCGAATGGGAGGCGGCGGTGCGCTTTTTCCCCGCGCTGCGCTGGCCGGTCGCATCGACGCCGAGCCATTGCATCGCGACGAGCAGCGGCATCGTCATGATGAAAAACAGAATCGTGTAGGCGCTGCCGATTTCGATGCGTAGCGACGCATAGGTGTCGGCGAGACCGACCGGCAGCGTCTTGGTGTCGGGCGTGTGCAGCATCCACGTCAGGTTGAATTCGCCGATCGAGAGCGTCAGCACCGCCAGCGCACCGGCGACGATCCCTGGCCGCGCATTCGGCAGCACGATCGTGACGAAGCGTTGAAAGAAGCTCGCGCCGAGGCTCGCCGCGCCTTCTTCGAGCGTGCGCAGGTCGCTGCTCGCGCATACGGCAGCAACCGCGCGCACCATGAACGGCAG
Organism: Paraburkholderia sp. GAS348; assembly: GCF_050434205.1. Taxonomy (NCBI): domain Bacteria; kingdom Pseudomonadati; phylum Pseudomonadota; class Betaproteobacteria; order Burkholderiales; family Burkholderiaceae; genus Paraburkholderia; species Paraburkholderia sp. GAS348. The sequence continues at coordinate 196,731 of NZ_JBNPVT010000012.1, read as the reverse complement.
CGTGAACACCACATGCCCGACGACGATAAAAGCGACGCTCATGCGAAACATCGTGAAGCCGCCGTAGACCACCAGCAGCGCAAGCGCGGAAGCGAGGCCTGGCAGGGCGATCGGCAGCACCAGAAACTCTTCGATGATGCGCGAGAGCCGCGTCTTGCTGCGCGCCAGCACGTAGCCGGCGGGCACGCCGGTCAGCAGCGTGACCAGCAAGGTCGCCGCGGCCACTTCGAGCGAGAGAAATACCGAGCCGTGATACTGCGTCCACACTTCGCTGAGCCAGCGCAGCGTGAGTCCGCTCGATACGCCTTTGAAGTAGTTGACTGTGAGCCCGGCCATGATCGACATCACGACCGGCACGATCAGAAATGCGCACAGCAGCAGCGTAACGAGCCACTGACCGGCTGCCAGCCAGGTGCGTGACGTGGGCAGCCTGAGGCGCCGCGGGCGCGGCTTGGCAGCCGGCTGAAGGGGAGCACTGATGGAGTTCATCGACGTCTTGCTATCGGGTTTGGACACACCGCTCATGCGCTTGCCGCGACAGCCGAGCCGCTCACGCTGCGAGCGAACGCCAGTACGGCCCATGTGACGATGCCGAGCACGATCGAGAGACCCGCGGCTGTCACCATGTTCGCGTTCAGCGTGAACTCGGTGTAGATGGTCATCGGCAACACGTCGATGTCGGTGGCGAGTGTGAAGGCGGTGCCGAAGGCGCCCATCGCGGTCGCGAAACATACCGCGCCCGCCGAGATCAAGCCCGGCGACAACGCGGGCAACACGATGTCGCGCGTGATACGCCATGGCGATGCGCCGAGCGAACGCGCGGCTTCTTCGAGCGAGGCATCGAGCCTGGTCGCCGACGCCATCACGGTGACGATCACGCGGGGAATCGAGAAGTACAGGTAGCCGAGAAAGAGGCCGCTCATCGAGTAAGCGAACACCCAGCGGTCGCCGGTGAGTTTTAACGACAACGCGCCGATCAAACCCTGGCGTCCGGCGAGCATGATCACCATGAAGCCGACCACGACGCCTGGGAATGCCAATGGAAACGTCAGCAGCGCGAGCAGCGTGCGCTTTAGTGGAAACTCACGGCGCGCCAGCAGCAAACCGGCAATCACTGAAAGCACCAACGTCGCCGCCGTGACCGCTGCGGACAACACGACGGTCGCGCCGAGGCTCGACATGTAGCGTGGATTCGTCAGCATCGCGCGATAGGTTGCGAACGCGTTGCCGTTGCCGCTGATTTGTGCGAGCGCACCCATCGGCAGCAGCCAGAACGCGATGAAAACCGCCAGCGCCGGCGCGATCAATGCGATGCGCCAGCGCAGCGGGAATGTGACATCGTTCAATGCATCACCTGTAGATAGTGCTCTCCGAAGCTCGACTGCTTCCCGGCCATTTTGCCGAAGTCGACCGGCTTGGCGCGGGCATAGTCGCTTGCGGGCAGGAATCGGGCGGCGGTTTCCGGACTCCTTGCGTTCGCGCGCACCGGACGCAGATAGGCATCGGCCCACAGTTTCTGGCCTTCGTCAGACAGCACGAAATCGAGCACCTTCTTGCCGTTCGCTTCATGCGGCGCGCCCTTCACGAGACTCATCACGTATGGCACCGAGATCGTGCCTTCCTTCGGAATCACGAATTCGACGTTGGCGTGATCCTTGTACTTCGCGCGGTAGGCGTCGAAGTCGTAGTCGAGCAGGATTGGGATCTCGCCGGACATCACGCGCGCATAGGCGGTCTGCTTCGGCACGATCGGTGCGTTGGCCTTCAGTTTGCGGAACCAGTCGAGGCCCGGCTCGAAGTTGTCGAGCGTGCCGCCGAGCGCCTGATTCACCGCGACCGCGCCCGCGTAGCCGACAAACGCGCTCGACGGATCGAGGTAGCCGATCATGCCTTTGTACTCAGGCTTCAGGAGATCGGCCCACGAACGCGGGACCGGCTTGCCTTCGAGCGCGTCCTTGTTGACGAAAAAGCCCAGCGTGCCTGAATGGATTGCGAACCAGTAGCCTTGCGGGTCCTTCAGGTTCGCCGGAATGTCGTCCCAGTGCGCGGGCTTATACGGCTGGATGACGCCTTTGTCTTTCGCCTGGAACGCCGACGACACGCCGAGATACACCACGTCCGCGACCGGGCTCTTCTGCTCGGCCATCAGTTGCGCAATCGATTGGCCGGAGTTCTTGTTGTCGAACGGTACACGGATGCCGGTCTTTTGCCGGATCGCCTTGATCTGGCTCGCCCAGTCTGCCCATTCGGGCGGGCAGTTGTAGCAGATCGCGGTTTCGTCGGCATGGGCTGCTTGCGGCGCGAGGGCGGCGAGCGCTGCGGTGACGATCATGCCGGCCGACAACGCGGTGGCTGCCGTGCGGCCGAGGCGGCGGCAGAGCGGCTTGATCGAAGAAGCAACGCGTGTTGATAAGCGGATCACTGCGAGTCTCCTGGTGCGGAAGAGAGCGGGAGGTTCGGGGTTCGGAGTAGATGACGCAAATAGGGTGTTGCCAAGGGATGTTTCCAAACGATCTGTGAAAACCGTTCATAAAAACAGTGTGGGCAAACCGGCCCGGAGCGCGCGTACGTCTTACGCAAGCGACTAAGCAAACGGCTTCTCGGCCGCCGCCGAAGTTTCGTCGTGGTTCGAAATCGCCGCGATGGTGGCGCCTTCGCGCAAGCTGTGGGGCAACGTCAGCGTGAGCGACGTTTCCCCTAGTGTTTCGTAGGTGCCGGTTACGCGGGTCAGCAAACGCCGCCAGGCGGCGCAGCCGATCTCGCGATTCGGCGCGCAGACGCTTGCCAACGGCGGCGACAGCAATTCGCCCATGGCGAGTCCGTCGAAGCCGAGAATCGACATGTCGCGCGGAATCTGCAGGCGCGCACGGCGCAGGCCGCGCATCACGACCATGGCGAGCAGATCGTTGCTGCAGAAGAGGGCAGTCGGGCGGTTCGGGCCGCTGGTTAGATGAGCGAGCACGGACGGCGACAGTTCGTCGGCGTTGAAATCGACTTCGAGCGCGGGTGCGGGGGTGAGGCCGGCCTGCTGCATCGCCTGCGCGTAGCCGAGATGCCGTTGGCGGGCGCGGTCCGAGGCGGCCAGCGTGCCTGCGAGCATCAGGATGCGGCGATGGCCGTGCGCGATCAGCATGCGTACGCCATCGAACGCGGCGAGGCGGTTGTCGACCGAGACCGACGGACGCCGCACCGTGTCGTTATGCATCAGCACATAGAGCAGGCCGGCGCGGTCGAGCTCGTCGAGCAGCGGATGCGTGTCGGCATCGGCGACGGTCAGGATCAGGCCTTCCACGCGATGTTCACGCAGCGTTTCAATGGCATGGCGTTCGCGGTCGGCATCGTACTGGGTGGTCATCAGCATGAGCCGGTAGCCTTGCGCCGCGGCGAGCTCGTCGATACCTTGCAGGCATTCGGCGAACACGGGATTGGCGATCGTCGGCAGGATCACGCCGATCAGGCGCGTGCGCTCGCCGCGCAACTGCCGGCCTAGCGGGCTGGGGCGGAAATTAAGGGCGTCGATGGCTTGACGCACTTTGTCGAGCGTGACCGGGTTCACGGTATGCGGCGCGTTGATCGCGCGCGAGACAGTGGCGATGGAGAAGCCCGCGTGGGCGGCGACATCTTTGATCGTTGGGGTCATGGTTTCCGCTAGTCATGTAAACGTTTTCGCCAGCGGATTATCGGGAACGTTTGTGACTTGAGGATGACTCCAATTTTTGTCCCTGGCGGGCGAAGGTGAGGGTGGAGCGCGGCGGGATTGTGGCGGTTTGGTGCGCTCGACCGGCAATGGTAGAATTCGCGTCCACGTGCGGTCGTACCCCTGCCGGGGTGATGAAATTGGTAAACATAGCGGACTTAAAATCCGCCGCCTTACGGCTTGCCGGTTCAAGTCCGGTCCCCGGCACCACCCGCCCAGCAAAGGATTCGCGATTTTGCTTATTCCCGGCGAATCTGTGCGGTATGGGCTTTTTTGCCTTAAACCGGATTTCCCCTCTTCTGCCCGATCTTGCCAACGGCCGCTTAGGCCTGCCGATATGGTCGGCGCTCGCCCACATGTAGCCGACGAACCTGGTCGACCACGCATGCAAGTCGTTAGCGTCCTGTTCGGCATATTCGGGTGCCCACTTCTTGAGAGTCAACATTCTTTTCCTGCCATCCTTCCAGGTCGAACCTTTGTCCGTCACTTGGGCCTGCACGTAGTCGTCTATCGTGACGGATGGCCGCGTTGACAGGCCACATCGGCCCTCGGCGGCGAAGAGGCCGACAGAGATACCCCAAGCTCACGATTAATGTAAATTGATTGTTTTTGAGCATGCCTTTTGGCGGAGAGATCCATGAAGAACGGAAAACCGAAACGAACGCGTCGCGATGCAGACGGTCTTTTCCCCGACCTGCAGCAAAGCGATGCCCATTCGGCTAGCCGGCCCGATAACCCGTTCGGCGAAGAAACAGCCCGAACAACCGCTAGACGTGAGCGTGACGAAGCATCGCTCTGGAAAGACAATCTCGTTACCTTGCCTGCAGCGATCGAGTTGCCTCCGGGGTATGAGTCGGTGTCGCAGGTGCGCGAGTCGATGGAGCGGGCCTGGCGTATGAAATGGGTCCGTGAAAGCGGCAATGAGGTTGTCGCGGAATTTCCCGAGGGTTGGGCTGCGATTCGGCCGGCCAGCGGTGCGGTGGAGTTGCGGGACGCGAGCGGCGTGGTTCGGGCTGTGTACGGCTGGGCAGGGGATGCTGAAGTGAGACTGCTGCCGCGGTATCGGGTCGAATCGCAGGAGAACAGTTCGAGCGGTCTCGGCAGTCTGCTTGTCCGTGATCGCGAGAACGGACAGATTCTCGAGAGGTCGTCGACGTGGTCTGCTCAGACCGGGACTAACCACCCCGATTGGGCCCGACTGTCAGCTTGGCTCGACAAGCAGTATCCGCTTCATCGGGATCCGCTGCGGCTCTGGACGGATTGCGAAGCCAATCGCAGTTAGTTCGGCTCAACGCGAATCCGCATCCCGCTGCCTTTGCAGCGAGGCATGCGGCCCGTGCCGTCGCCACTCGCAAATAACCCCACCATGCAACACCTGAAATACCTGACCGGCTACCCTGCACATCTGCAAGAGAAGGTGAAAAACCTGATAGCCGACGAGCAACTAGGCCCTTACCTCGCGAAGCGGTACCCCGGCACGCACGCAGTGCAAACAGACCGGGCGCTATACGAATACTGCGCGGAGTTGAAGCGCGAACACCTGCGTAACGGCGCGCAAATCGACAAGGTCGCCTACGACAGCAAGCTCGACGTCGTGCGCCATGCGCTCGGGCTTCACACCAGCATTTCGCGTGTGCAAGGCGGCAAACTGAAGGCGAAAAAAGAAATCCGCGTCGCCTCGCTATTCAAGGATGCCGCGCCGGAATTCCTGAAAATGATCGTCGTGCATGAACTTGCTCATCTGAAGGAAAGCGACCATAACAAGGCGTTCTACCGCCTCTGCGAGTTCATGCAACCAGGCTACCACCAGATTGAATTCGATCTGCGCTTGTATCTCACGTACCGCGATCTGAAGAAAGATCAGACCTGAACGTCGAGCCTGGAGATTCACGTTCGATCCGAATCCCACGAAACTCGCAAACAAAGGCAACGGTCGGCCGTCAAGCAGCAACGGCTTCAACCATCTCAGCCGTCCCAACTGCCGACGCCGTCAACAACACCGGAATCGACTTCGAAGTCGGCGTCCCCGCGCCATCGGCGACCGAAGACAGCGGCACCAGCGGATTGGTTTCCGGATAATAAGCGCCGAGACATCCACGCGGAATGTCGTACTCCACTAGCAGGAACCCAGCCGCGTGACGCTCGATCCCATCGGCCCACACGCTCGTGATATCCACGCGCTGGCCCGCCACGAAACCCAGCATCGCGAGATCGTCCTTGTTGGCGAACAGCACACGCCGCTGCCCATACACGCCGCGATAACGGTCGTCGAGGCCGTAGATCGTCGTGTTGTACTGGTCGTGTGAACGCGTCGTCATCAAGGTCATCAGACGTTCGCCGTGCTCTGCGCGCGCCTGGTGAATCGGCGTGTCGACGTCGATCGCATGCACCAGGAATTGCGCCTTGCCGCTCGGTGTTTTCCAGATCCGCTCGCGCGACGCCACACCCAGGTGAAAACCGCCCGGGTTCTTGAGACGCTCGTTGTAATCCTGGAAGCCTTCGATCACCCGCGCGATGCCGTCGCGAATCAACGCATAGTCTGCTGCGTGAGCGAGCCAATCGACCTTGCTGCTGCCGAGCGTGGCGTGCGCCATGCGCGCGACGATGGCAATCTCCGACAACAGATTCGCCGAGGCTGGCTTGTTCATGCCGTACGAGATGTGCACCATGCTCATCGAATCCTCGACGCTCACGCCTTGCGCCACACCATTTTGAAGATCGATTTCAGTGCGCCCGAGCGTCGGCAGAATCAGCGCGTCGCGGCCGTGCACGAGGTGGCTGCGGTTCAGCTTGGTCGTGATGTGCACGGTCAGCTCGCACGAGCGCATCGCGTCCCATGTGCGTGGCGTGTCCGGCGTCGCGATCGAGAAGTTGCCGCCGAGGCCGATGAACACCTTCACCTTGCCGTCGAGCATCGCCTGGATCGTGTTGACGACGTCGAGACCATGCTCGCGCGGCGGCTCGAAATCGTAGACTTCGCCGAGCCGATCGAGAAACGCCTGAGTCGGTCTTTCCTCGATGCCGACTGTACGGTCGCCCTGGACATTCGAGTGCCCGCGCACCGGGCACAGGCCCGCGCCGCGGCGGCCGATATTGCCGCGCATCATCATCAGGTTCGACAGGATCTGCACCGTCGGCACGGAGTTCTTGTGCTGCGTGAGGCCCATGCCCCACGTCGAAATCACCGCGCGGCCCTTCACGTAGATGTCGGCGAGCTTCAGCACGTCTTCAAACGGCACGCCTGATTCGGCGACGATGGTGTCCCAGCTTTCGGCTCGCAAATCGTCGGCGAACGCATCGAAGCCGACCGTGTGTTCGGCGATGAACGCGACATCGAGCACGCGCGCGAGACCTGAGGCCGACGCTTCGTCGTCGAGTTCGATCACGCGTTTGGCGACGCCCTTGATCAGCGCGAAATCGCCGCCGACTTTCGGCCGGATGAACACGGAGCTGATCTTCGTGCTGCCCATCGTGATCATTTCGACCGGATGTTGCGGGCTTGCAAAACGCTCCAGGCCGCGTTCCTTCAGTGGATTGATCGACACAATGGTCGCGCCGCGCTTTGCGCACTCGCGCAGCTCGCCGAGCATGCGCGGATGGTTGGTCGCCGGATTCTGGCCGAAGATCAGGAGCGTATCGGCGTGCTCGAAATCGTCGAGCGTCACCGTGCCCTTGCCGATGCCGACCGTGTGCGGCAAGCCGCGGCTGGTCGCTTCGTGGCACATGTTCGAGCAATCGGGGAAATTGTTGGTGCCGTACATGCGCACGAACAACTGGTACAGGAACGCGGTTTCGTTGCTGGCGCGGCCCGACGTGTAGAAGGCGGCGCTGTCGGGATTGTCGAGCCGCAACAGGTGATCGGCGATCAGGTCGAATGCTTCGTCCCAGCCGATCGGCACGTAACGGTCGCGCACGGCGTCGTAGACGAGCGGGTCGGTCAGGCGGCCGTGTTGTTCCAACTCGAAATCCGACTGCGCCATCAGTTCTTCGACCGTGTGCTCCTCGAAGAAAACCGGCGTGACGCGCTTGCTGGTCGCCTCGGCTGCCACGGCCTTGACACCGTTCTCGCAGAACTCGAAGGTCGACGCATGCTCGCGATCCGGCCACGCGCAACCTGGGCAGTCGAAGCCGTCCGGCTGGTTCTGTTTGAGCAGCGTGCGGTAGTTGCCACCCGTCACCTTTTCCTTGATCAGGTTGATGGCGACATATTTGAGCGCGCCCCAGCCAGCGGCGGGGTGCGTATACGGTTCGATGCGAGCTTCGGGTTTCTTCATGATCTTGCGGCCGGATATGGCCTGGACGAGGCTTTTATGCCGATGCATGGAAGCCTACTGTGTTCCAAAAGCGGCGCAGCATACAGAAAATCGGAAAGCGGAGGGATACAGTTGCAGTTTATTCGTCATAGACTGGCGGTTCCGCCCACGCCTTTTTTGAGCCAGGTCCTTGAAACTGTACGAAAAACTCGCCGATGAAATGACCGAAGCCGTGCGCCGCGGCGTTTTCGCGGCGGGCGAGCGGATTCCCTCGGTGCGGCAGGCGAGCCAGCAGCACGGCGTCAGCATCAAGACCGTGCTGCACGCGTACGCATTGCTGGAAAGCCGGGGGATTGTCGAGACCCGTCCGCAGTCGGGCTATTTCGTGCGCGACGCGGTAGCGACGGCGGCAGCGCTCGACGAGCCGCGTCTGAGCCGCCAGCCGGCAGCCCAAACGCCACCGGTGGCCGCTGCGGTCGACGTGAGCCGCCTCGTGCTGTCGACCCTGCGCAGCATCCGCGCGCACGACGCCGTGCCGCTCGGCTCGCCGTACCCCGATCCGTCGCTGTTCCCATGGCGGCGCATCAACCAGTACGCGAATGCGATCGCCCGGCGCCACGCGAGCTGGAACCTGATCGACGACTTGCCGCCCGGCAATCCGGAGCTGATCCGCCAGATCGCGCGGCGCTATGCCGAGAACGGCGTGCCGGTCGATCCGGACGAAATCATCATCACGCTCGGTGCCACGGAGGCGATCAACCTCAGTTTGCAGGCGGTCGCCAAGCCGGGCGATACGGTCGCCGTCGAGTCGCCGACTTACTACGCGATGCTGCACGCCATCGAGCGTCTCGGCATGCGCGCCATCGAAGTGGCGACGCATCCGGTCCACGGCATCGATATCGAGGCGTTGGCCCAGGTCATCGCCCGGCAGAAGATCGCCGCGTGCATGGTGATGCCGAACTTCCAGAATCCGCTCGGTTTCCAGATGCCCGACGCGCGCAAGCAGCAACTGGTCGAACTGCTCGCTGCGCACGAGATTCCTGCCATCGAGAACGATGTCTATCAGGAGTTGTACTTCGGCGAGGCGCGGCCGTCGACCTTGAAGAACTACGACACCAAGGGGCTGGTGCTGCATTGCGCGTCGTTTTCGAAAAGCCTGACCGCGTCATACCGGATCGGTTGGGCCATGCCGGGGCGCTATCGCACGCAGGTCGAGAAGCTGAAATTTCTCAACACGCTGACTACGCCTTCGGTGCCGCAAGTCGCCGTCGCCGACTACTTGAGGCAGGACGGCTACGATCGCCATCTGCGGCATGTGCGCAAGGTCTACCGGCAGCAGGCGAGCATCATGACGGCGATGGTGCGGCGGTTTTTTCCGGCGGGCACGCGCATGTCGGCGCCGCAAGGCGGGTACGTGCTGTGGGTGGAATTACCCGAACGTGTCGATTCGATGCGGCTCTATCAGGCGGCGCTCGCACGCAGCATCACGATCGGGCCGGGCATGATGTTTTCGATGCGCGACGATTTTCGCCACTTCATCCGGCTCAATTACAGCTATCCGTGGACGGCGCAAACCGAGGCGGCATTGAAGACGCTGGGCGATCTGGTGGCGCGGATGGCTTGATGGGGCCTGGTAGCGCTTGAGAAAAGCGAGGAGACATCACGATGGCAGACGAAGAACTCGATTCGGTGCTGGTCGCCATACTGGCGCAGTTGTGGCGCGCGTATCAGGAAACGCCTGGCGGCGCGTGGTCGCTCGCCAGGCTTTCCAGGCAGGCGGACGTGCCGATGAGCGCCTTGCGGCGGCAATTGACAGCGCTGGTCGACGGCGGGCTGGTGGACGCCACCTTCACCGAGGAAGGCACGGGGACGGCGCGCCTGAGCGAGATCGGCCTGGGCTTGTGTGCGGCGCTGTTCGGCGAGGACGGTCCGCCAGACGATGAACCGGCCGGCCCAATGCCACCGGTTCATTGAGCTGCGGCCGAATTCGGCGCGAGGGCTTTGCCGATGTACTCGTTCGAAGATGTCGAACATGTCTGTCCGCGACCAAAATACAGATTTCGTTATGGGCGAGATAACGAATAATAATTTTTCCTCTGAAATTGACCTTCGAATATGGCCCCTTATGCTGGAGCCTTGCTCGGGACAATCCCGAGCGCTATGGCAGGCACCTGGAAACTATCTTCGGAGAATTCATGAAAGCAAAGCTGGCGCGAGTGCTGCATCACTCATTACGCATCAAAACCGTCCGGACCGTTCTCGGCGCAGCGCTCGGCGCGTCCCTCGCGTTCAGCGCCGGGGCGGCTGCAGCCGCAACCGCGCAACCGCTCGGCATCGCCTTTGTCTACCTCGGCAATCCCGGTGACGCCGGCTGGACCTATGCGCACGAGCAGGGCGTGAAAGAGGTCGAGGCGAAATTCGGCGACAAGATCAAAGTGACGCGCATCGAGAACGTGCCGGAGTCGGCGGATTCGGAGCGCGTGTTTCGCGAGCTGGCGTCCAAGGGCAACAAGATCGTGGTGGGCTCGAGCTTCGGCTTCCAGGATTTCGAGTTGAAGGTCGCCAAGGACTTCCCGGACGCCGTGTTCGAACATGCGACCGGCTACAAGAAGGCCGCCAACTTCGCCACCTATGATGTGCGGACCTACCAGAGCGCCTACCTGGCTGGGCTGGTCGCGGGTTATACGACAAAGTCCAACACGCTCGGCTTTGTCGGCTCGGTGCCGGTGCCGGAGGTGGTGCGCAACATCAACGCGTTCACGATGGGTGCGCGCTCGGTCAACCCGAATGCGCGCGTGAAGGTTGTGTGGATCAACAGCTGGTTCGACCCGGGCCGCGAAAAGCAGGCCGCCGAGACGCTGATCGGCCAGGGCGCCGACGTGCTGATCCAGAACACCGATTCGACGGCGACAATGCAAACGGCCGAACAGAAGAAAGTGCATGCATTCGGGTGGGACTCCGACATGAAGAAGTTCGGGCCGAATGCGCAACTGGGCGCATGCGTGAGCAACTGGGGCGTGTATTACACGCATCTGGTGCAGCAGGTGATGGCGGGCACGTGGAACAACTCGCCGGTGTGGTGGGGGCTGAAAGAGAAGGCGATCGATCTGGCCGACATCAACACGGACGCGGTGTCGCCGGCGGCGCAAAAGGCGTTGAACCAGACGCGTGACGACATCATCTCGGGCAAGCTCAATCCGTTTGCCGGTCCGATCGTGGATCAGTCCGGCACGGTGAAGGTCGCTGCGGGAAAATCCTTGAGCGATATGGAACTGCTGCGTTTGAACTGGTTCGTGCAAGGCGTGGACGGTTCGCTGCCGAAGTGATGAATTGACTGGTTCGCCTAACTCCTACTAAAGATTAAAGGAGATCGCCCGTGAGTCTTACCGTCCCGACCGATACCGGCGCCGCAGGCGTGGCGGCGACCTATCCGCCGCAGGGTCTAACGCCGACTCACGAGCAGATCGTGCGGCATCTGCGGCATTCGAGCCGGGTGGCCGAACGGGCGACGCTGCTGGGCCACCATCCGTTCGGCGCGGTGCTGGTCGGCCCGGATCAGGAGACCGTATTGATGGAGCAGGGCAATGTCGACACGGTGAATCACGCCGAGTCGGTGCTGGCTCGCGTGGCGGCGTTGAATTTCACGCCGGAGTACTTATGGAGCTGTACGTTGTACACATCGGTCGAGCCTTGCTGCATGTGCGCCGGCACGATGTATTGGGCCAATATCGGCCGCGTCGTGTTTGGCATGACCGAGAAGCGCTTGCTGGAGGCGACCGGCGATCATGCCGAGAATCCGACCATGAGCGTGGATTGCCGCTATGTGTTTGACCACTGCCAGAAACCCGTCGAGGTGATCGGTCCAGTGGCCGAGGTGGAGGGGGAGGTGATGGAGGTGCAGCGGCGGTTCTGGCTCGGCAGGTAGCGCTATGGCGGCGCACGCTCGCGCCAGACTGCCCTGACGCCTGCGGCCGTGGCCGTGGCCACCGGCGCCCGCCGACCACGGCGCAGGCGCAGCAAACCCATTTTGCCGGGCGGGCTAATCCCGCAATCTGACCCCACTGCCACAGGCATTCAGACTCGATTGTTCGGTTTGACGGACAAGTGCCTTCGCGTTCCTGGTATTTATCCGCGCCCCCGGTTTCCCTAAAATCCTCCCATCGAATGCAAATTCCGCGCCCCGCCGTTGCGGCTACGCGCGATGGGAGCCGTTATGCCAGCCTTGATTGCGAACCAGCTTTATCGGTCATCGGTGGTTCTGCCGATGGTCGCCCTCATGCAGGTGATGGTGTCGCAGGACTTCAACCTCGGCCAGGTTGGCTGGGTTGTCGCGACGCGCGGCGCGCAGGCCGCGCTGCAACGCTCGCGCGAATTCATCTGCGCCGCGCACTGCCGCGTCTGAACACAATCGGGCGCAATTCACACCCTATTCACACCGATCGGCCGGCGTCGTCCCCTGGACAGGGCGAAACGGGATCGCAAGCCGGGCACGGACGTCGCAGCGTGCAACAGAACCACCGAGAAAAGGGCGATAAAGGCAACGCGAGGCGCTGAGGGTAAGATGCTACGACCTGCATCCCAGCCTCGGGAGATCTGCCATGCCACAGCACTTCGACGCAGTCGTGATCGGCACGGGACAAGGCGGTGCGCCGCTCGCTGTCCGTCTTGGTCAAAGCGGCCGTAAAACTGCGGTTATCGAACGAGCTGCCTTCGGCGGGACTTGCGTGAATGTCGGCTGCACGCCGACCAAGTCTTATGTGGCCAGCGCCCGCGCGGCCCACGTGGCGCGTCATGCCGCGGACCTGGGCGTGCAGGTGAGCGGGGCGGTCAGCGTCGATCTGGCTGCGGTCAAGGTGCGCAAGGACAGGATCATCGGCCAATCGCGCGACGGCGTCGAGAAATGGCTGCGCGACGCGGCTAACGTCACCGTCTTCAACGGCCACGCGCGCTTCACCGGCGCGCATACGCTCGCCATCGGCGGCCCGGGCGGCGCGATGCCTGACGAACTCAGCGCCGACGAAATCTTCATCAATACCGGCACGCGCGCAAGCGTGCCGCCGCTCGACGGGCTCGAGCGCATTCGCTACTACACCAACTCCAATCTGCTCGACCTGACTGAATTGCCAGACCATCTGGCGATTGTCGGCGGCAGTTATATCGCACTTGAATTCGCGCAGGTTTTTCGCCGCTTCGGCAGCCGGGTGACGGTGCTGGTGCGCGGCGAGCGCGTGCTCACGCGCGAGGATGCCGACTTCGCCGGCTCCGTGCAGAAGGTGCTGGCACGCGAAGGGGTCGAGTTTGTCTTCGGCGTGCAGCCCTCGCGGGTCGAGCCGCATCCGCATCGAGACAGCGAGGTGTGCATCGGCTTTGCGCAGAACATTCCCGCGCTCGAAGCATCGCACCTGCTGTTCGCCACCGGCCGTGAACCGAATACCGACGACCTCGGCCTCGACGCCGCCGGCATCGCGACGGACCGGCACGGCACGATTCCCGTCGACGGCCAGTTGCGCACCAACGTGCCGGGCGTCTGGGCGATCGGCGACATCAACGGACGCGGCGCCTTTACCCATACTTCCTACGATGATTTCCAGATCGTCGTGGCCAATCTGCTCGACGGCGGCGCGCGCAGCGTCGACACGCGGATCATGACGTATGCGGTGTTCGTCGACCCGCCGCTCGCGCGTGTCGGGCTCTCGGAGGCCGACGTGCGCAAGGCCGGCCGTGATGCGCTGATCGCCACCATGCCGATGACGCGGGTGGGCCGCGCCCGCGAACGCGGCGAGACCGACGGCTTCATGAAGGTGCTGGTGGACGCACGGAGCAAGCAGATTCTGGGCGCGGCGATCCATGGCATCGAAGGCGACGAGGCGCTGCACACGTTCATCGACATCATGACGGCCGGCGCGCCGTATCCGACCTTGCAGTACGCCATGCACATTCATCCGACCATCAGCGAACTGGTGCCGACCTTGCTCGATGGACTCAAGCCGATGAAATGAGCGGTGCGCTCAGTGACAAGCGGGGTGGCGAGCGCGCGATGGGCGAACATGCGAGGCGGACGCAGGTGACGAGGACAGCCGGAGTACAAGCGATGAAACGCGTGATCGGTAGCGGCAATCTCTTCGATCCCGGCGCGCCGGCGCGCCTTGGCGAGCAAGTCGATGCGCTCGTGGAAGAAGCCGGCGTGAGCATCGAGCGGATCGTCTCCAGAGGGCACGCAAGCCCGCCGGAGTTCTGGTACGACAGTCCGCGCGCCGAGTGGGTCGTGCTGCTGAGCGGCGCGGCGACGCTCGAATTCGAAGGCGAGCGTGAGCCGCATCCGATGAAGCCGGGCGACCACGTGCTGATCGAAGCGCATTGCCGGCATCGGGTGGCATGGACGAGCGACACGGAGCCGAGCGTGTGGTTGGCGGTTTACTACCCTGGGGCTCGCCGCTGACTGATCGCCAGACCCCGCCGGACGGGTGGATGGGCGATCACCGATAGCTGAGATCACGTCACCCTAACGGGATTACACTCAAACTGGCACGTATCCTGGAGCGAGATCATGACTGATGCCGACCCCAAAAGCACTTTTCGCGGTCTTCCGTTGACCCCGGAACAGGACGCGGAAGTCAGACACTACATAAAAAAGCAGAAGCAACAGGGCGCGGAGTGGGACACGCCGGAACTGGCGGCCATGCTTCGAGACATGCTGGAACCGCCAGGCGATGACGACGTAGAATTCGATCCCGTCTTCGACGAAACGAAAGCGGCCGCGGAGCGTGCGGCCGCTTCGATCGACGAGGCGATGGACCCGATTGAAGCGAGCGAAGAGCGAAACGCAGCCATGGAAATCGAGGCGATGAAGGGTCTGAGGCGTTGAGCCTACATCGCAGAACCACTGACGAGCGGCGCTTATCGGTCCGGCAGGGGCGGTCGCGAGTCCACGACGAATCAGGAAAACAACATGAGCATTAGCATCGTGCAGCTTGGGTCTCCGAGAGCGGCTGACGAAGGTCTGCGTATCGGTACTGTTCGGCGGCCGCCACGCGGCGTACCCCGGACGGAATTCGCGACCCGCGACTATTACGATGTGTGGCTGCCTAATCTGTCGCCTGATGCGGAGTTGGTGAAAGAAGCCAAGGCGGTCGCGAGCGACGCCGATTGGACCGCGTTCGCGAAGAAATTCCGCGCGGAGATGAATGGCGGCGATGCCAGCAAGGTGTTGGACCTGCTTGCCGCATTGTCGAAAACGACAAACTTTTCCGTCGGTTGCTACTGCGAGGACGAAAGCCGGTGCCATCGCAGCATTCTCCGTCAGTTGTTAAACGAGCGGGCTGCGCTGATCAGGTGAGGCGTGCATGCGCGGCCGGCGCAGGTTTTGACGCGTGAGCTTGCAGAACATCAGTCAGCGGAGTGAGGCCGTTTGGCCGATACTGACATCATGACTTCGCGCGCCCAAAGCTCCCCAGCCACCCGAATCGGTTTGATCTCCGACACGCACAACCTCGTGCGCCCCGAAGTCCTGCAGTACCTCGCGGGCTGCGACGCGATCATCCACGCGGGCGATATTTGCAATCAGGCGGTGCTCGATGCACTCGCACAGATCGCGCCGGTCACCGCTGTGCGCGGCAATAACGATATCGACGAGCCAGCCGCCTCGCTGCCGACGCACGTCAAGCTGACCGTGCAGCAGGTGACGATCCTCGTCGTGCATGACATCGCCGACGTGGGCGACGATCTGCGCAGCGAAGGCATCGACGTGGTCGTGACGGGGCACTCGCACAAGCCCGCGATCAGCGAGCGCGACGGAGTGCTGTTCGTCAATCCAGGCAGCGCAGGGCCAAGGCGTTTCAAGTTGCCGATTTCCGCCGGTCTGCTGATCGTTGAAGGGGCGCACGCCAGCGCAACGTTCGATTCTCTGGTGACATAAAAAACGGGCCGGCAAATATCTGCCGGCCCGTTTTGGACATGCTCACGCTTATTGCTGTGGTTGCCTGCTGCCGCCCGTCATAGCGCTTGCAGGCGCTATGCGTACAACTTCAGCGGCTAGTTACTGCGCAACCCCGGCGCAACTCAGGATCAGGCACGCGCCGTAGCCGCGGCGGCGTAGCCTTCATCCATCTCCGCCGCTTCGCGCTCGCCGCGCAGCACCGCTTGCGCTTCCGCGCGCGTCGCCACGCACGGACCCGAGCCGAGCAGCGGCTTGCGGGCCGTTTCACGCAGTGCGAACACCGACACGATACCGATCAATGACGCGCCCATCAGGTAGTACGCGGGCATCATCAGATTGCCGGTGCTGTCGACCAGCCATGCCGTGACGAGCGGCGTCGTCCCGCCGAACAGCGACACCGAGATGTTGAAGCCGATCGCGAGCGCGCCGTAGCGGATCTTCGTCGGGAACAGCGCCGGCAGCGCCGACGGCATCACGCCGGTGAAGCACGACAGCAGCACGCCGAGAATCATCAGGCCGCCGAACACCGGCAGCACCGTGCCCATGCGAATCAGCAACAGCGCGGGAATCGACAGCGCGAACAGACCCACGCAACCGAACAGCATCACCGGCTTGCGCCCGATCGTGTCGGACAGGCGGCCGGCTGCCAGCGTCATCGGCATCATCAGCACCATCACGAGCAGCACGAGGAAGAGGCCGTGCGTTTCGTTGAAGTGCAGCGTGGCCGACAGATAGCTCGGCAGATACGAGAGCGCCATGTAATCGGTGACGTTGAAGATCAGCACGAGGCCGACGCACAGCAGAAGCGGCTTCCATTGCTGCATGAGCAACTCGCGGAAAGATTGCTTCGGCAGCGCTTTGTCTTCGGCTTCACGTTGCTCCGCCTGCTTCTTGAACGCGGGCGTTTCTTCGAGCTTCATCCGGATGTACAGACCGACCAGACCCAAAGGGCCCGCGATCAGGAACGGCACACGCCAGCCCCACGAGAGCAGCGCGTCGTTCGACAGCGTCGCCGTCAGGACCGCGACCGTACCCGCGCCGAGCACATAGCCGATCAATGTGCCGAACTCGAGGAAGCTGCCCATGAAGCCGCGGCGCTTGTCCGTCGAGAATTCAGCGATGAAGGTCGCGGCGCCGCCGTATTCGCCCCCCGTCGAGAAGCCTTGCACCAGGCGCGCGACCAGCAGCAACACCGGCGCGAAAATGCCGATTGTCGCGTAGCTCGGAATCAGGCCGATCGCGAAGGTGCCGATCGCCATCATGATCATGGTCATGGCCAGCACCCGCTGACGGCCGATGCGGTCGCCCAGCGGCCCGAACACCATGCCGCCGACCGGCCGCACGAGGAACGCCGCGGCAAACGTGCCGAAGGTGGCGATCAACTGCGCGGACGGGCTCGACGATGGGAAGAACACTTTGCCGAGCGTGACAGCGATGTAGCTGTACACGCCGAAATCGAACCATTCCATCGCGTTGCCGAGCGCCATGGCGCCGACGGCCCGCTTGAGGAGAGATTGGTCGACGACGGTGATGTCGTCGAGTGAGAGGCGTTGTTCTTCTTTGTGGTGTCGCCAGAAGCCGTTGCTGGAAGCGGTCAAGGTGAAAACTCCAATGACTGCGACGAAACTCATGAAAACGCGCATGAACGTTCCGCCACGGGTGCTGGGAAAGCGCAGTTTCGCGAGCAGAGCGATGGCGTCTCTCTCGCCCGAAGGCAATAGAAGGGGCGTGAAAAAGAAAATAAAACGCCCGTGCCTCGCGAATCATTCGCGAAAAAACACTCATCTAGATTGCGCTGACGGTTGCATCTGCGTGGCCGTGGAAGGGGGGCAGATGCATGAGGACGCTGGGGTGGCTGGAAGCTGGCCCACGCGCCGCTGGAAGGCTCGAAACGAAAAAGGCCGGTGCGCATTCGCCGCTCACGGTGTGAGATCGAGCGGAGAAACGTCCGACAAGCCTTCTTGTATAAAAACTATTCAATCCGGCCTTGGTACGCACTGCATGCCAAGTTTGAACTGAACGTGACTCGGGGTGAAATGCTGGCGAATTGCTGTTGGAACGATGCACATGGTAGCACGATGACAGAGGATCGTGCAAATCTGGGGCTCCGGGAGCGGCCCGCGTGAGACCCTCAACCCTTGCCGGGCGGGGGATTGAGCGGATTGCGGCGGTGTGGAAAGACGGCTTAAAAGTGGCCGGAAATGGACCGTTCGGTGAACCCGCCTGGCAGGAAAAACGAGGCACGGGCGAGCCAAAAAACGAAACCGGAACGCGTCCATCGGCGGCGTAAAAAGGACCGGGAAAGAGCGGAGGTTCACGCGAAAATCCGGGACATCGGGCGAAAAAAATCCGCGCACGCGGCGCGGATTTTCATGTCTGGCTCGAGTTCGCAGCCGCAAGCGCTTACTCGGCCGCCGGCGGCACGTAACCCTGCGCCGTATCCGCGCCTTCGCCGAAGAAGAACTTTTCGGTCTGCTTCATCAGATATTGACGTGCGCGCGGATCGGCCATGTTCAGGCGGTTTTCGTTGATCAGCATGGTTTGCTGCTTCAACCAGGCCTGCCAGGCTTCCTTCGAAATGCTTTCGTAGATCCGCTTGCCAAGTTCACCCGGCAGCGGCGGGAAATCGAGGCCTTCGGCTTCCTTGCCGAGCTTCGCGCATTGAACCATACGAGTCATGCTGTGCTTCTCCTTTGTCGACCGGAGTTAGTGCTTTAGCACTTACTCCGGTCCCATGAAAAAATAATTACCGTGGCGGGCAGTCGCTTTATATGGGGGCGCTCAGAGCTGTTTCATCAGCACGAGCGACTTGCGCTGCCAGTTATAGAGTCGGCGGCGGTCTTCCGGCAGGTCGTCGACCGTGACCTTGACGAAGCCGCGCTTCAAGAACCAGTGTTCGGTGCGCGTGGTGAGCACGAAAATCCGCGTGAGGCCGCGTGCCCGGGCGCGTTGCTCGATGCGCTTGAGCAGGCGCTCGCCGTCGCCGGTGCCTTGCGCTTCAGGCGCGACCGTGAGGCACGCCATTTCGCCGATGCGCTCCTGCGGATACGGGTACAGCGCCGCGCAGCCGAACAGCACGCCATCGTGCTCGATCACCGAGAAATGGTCGATGTCGCGTTCGATCTGATGGCGGCCGCGCCGCACCAGCGTGCCGTCGGATTCGAGCGGTTCGATCAGCGAGAGAATGCCGCCGACGTCGTCCGGCGTCGCTTCGCGCAGGCTTTCGAGGTTCTCGTACGAGATCATCGTGCCCACGCCGTCGTGCAGGAACAGTTCGAGCAGCAGGCTGCCGTCGAGCGCGTAGGGGATGATGTGCGCCCGCGCCACGCCGCCGCGGCAGGCGCGGATCGAATGCTTCAGATAGAAACCCGCGTCGCCGGTGACTTCGCCGCTTTCATGCAGCTTGTAGGCGTCGTCGAGCGACAGTTCGCGAATCAGTTCCGGCCCGTCTTCACCGGTCTCCATCAGGCCCGGCGTCTCGGTCAGGAACACGATTTTGTCGGCGCGCAGTGCGATGGCCGCCGCCGAGGCGACGTCTTCCATCGACAGATTGAAGGCCTCGCCGGTGGGCGAGAAGCCGAGCGGCGACAGCAGCACCAGCTTGCGGCTTGCGAGCGAATGGCGGATCGAATCCGCGTCGATCTTGCGCACCACGCCGGTGTGGGCGAAATCGACGCCGTCCAGAATGCCGACCGGGCGCGCCGTCACAAAGTTGCCCGACACCACGCTGATGTGCGCGTGCGCCATCGGCGTGTTCGGCAAGCCCTGGCTGATCGCCGCCTCGATATCCAGCCGCACTTCGCCGGCCGCTTCTTTCGCGGACTCCAACGCGCGCGCGTCGGTAATGCGCATGCCGTGCGAGAACTCGGATTCCACGCCGTGCAGGCTCATCTGCTCTTCGACCTGCGGCCGCGAGCCGTGCACCAGCACGATCTGGATGCCCATGGCCTGCAGCAGCGCGATATCGGACACGAGCGCATTCAGGAGCCCCTGATGCACCACCTCGCCGCCGAAACCGACGACGAACGTCTTGTTACGGAACGCATGGATGTAAGGGGCGACTGAACGCATCCAGTCGACAAATTGCGCGTGCTGGGCGAGGCCTTCCGTTGCGCCGGCGGGGGCCGGAACGCTCGCGGGCGCGGGGACGAGGTCGGTTTGGGAATTCATGCCGGGGATTATAATGCGCCCCCATGTCGAATGTACCCAAAAGTCCCGCTACGGCGAACGAGAATGCGGCGCCGGCCGCCGATCAGGCGAACGCCGGCGACGCGCAGCGCCGCAATGCGCAGGACGCTAACCGCAACACGCCACCGGCCGCGCGTGAGTCCCTGCGCTCCGCGGATGACGCGCGCGTGTCCGCACAGAAAAAAAACCAGCCACAGGGCGCGCGCCGCGAAGCGGGCGCGCAGGCGCCGAAAGCTGCGCATGAAGGGCGGAAGCCCACCCCACAGGGCGACGCTGCGCGCAGCCAGCCGACTTCCGGCGGCGTGGAGAAGCCCGCGCGCCGCGACGATGGACGCGGGCAGAGCGCGCTTCGCGGCCAACGCCAGCAGCAGGGCGATGAACGGCGCGCGCAGTCCGAAAACACGCGGGCTCCAAATCAGCCGAAGCGTGGCGACGGACGTGCCAATCAGCAAAGCGGTGCACCCGCGCAAAAATCGCCGCAAGCAGGCGATGCTCAAAACGGCCAGCCCCGTCGCGAGCCCCGTTCGCCGCGCGTTCAGCGCGTCGTCGAGCCAAATCCGATTCCGCCGATTACTTTCCCTGAAGCGCTGCCGGTCTCGGGCCGCCGCGAGGAGATTGCGCGCGCCATCTCGCAGAATCAGGTCGTGATCGTCTGCGGCGAGACTGGCTCCGGTAAAACGACCCAGCTGCCGAAAATCTGCCTCGAACTCGGGCGCGGTCTCGGCGCGGGCGGCACCGGCCTGATCGGCCACACGCAGCCGCGCCGGATTGCGGCATCGGCGACGGGCCGCCGGATCGCCGAAGAACTCGGCACGCCGTTCGGCGAAGTGGTCGGCTACAAGGTGCGGTTTACCGACAATCTTTCGCCGGGCGCGTCGGTCAAGTTGATGACCGACGGCATTCTGCTCGCCGAAACGCAGACCGATCCGCTGCTCAAAGCCTACGACACGCTGATCATCGACGAAGCGCACGAGCGCAGCCTGAACATCGATTTTCTGCTGGGTTATCTGAAAGAAATCCTCGTCAAGCGCCCCGATCTGAAGCTGATCGTGACCTCGGCGACGATCGACGCGGATCGCTTCGCACGCCATTTCGGCAGCGACGACAAACCCGCGCCGGTGATCGAAGTGAGCGGGCGTCTCTATCCGGTCGAGGTGCGCTATCGGCCGGTCGCGGAGGACAGCCCGGCAGTGAAGGCGGCGGAGGGGTCTTCCGCATCGTCTTCGCGTGAAAGGCCGAAGACCCAGCGCGAAACGGATCGCGATCTGATGGAAGCGATCGTCGACGCAGTCGACGAACTGTGCCGCGAAGGCCCCGGCGACGTGCTGGTGTTCCTGCCCGGCGAGCGCGAGATTCGCGATGCCGCCGAAGCGCTGCGCAAGCACCATCCGCCGCATACGGAAATTTTGCCGCTGTTCGCGCGTTTGTCCGCGGCCGAACAGGAACGCGTGTTCCGCACCTCGAACGCGCGCCGCATCGTACTCGCGACCAACGTCGCCGAAACCTCGCTGACCGTGCCGGGAATTCGCTATGTGGTCGATACGGGCTTGGCGCGCGTGAAGCGCTACTCGTATCGCAACAAGGTCGAGCAGTTGCAGGTCGAGTCGATCTCGCAGGCCGCCGCCAATCAGCGGGCAGGGCGCTGCGGCCGCGTCGCCGATGGCGTGTGTATCCGTTTGTATGAGGAAAGCGACTACCAGGGCCGCGTGCGCTTCACCGATCCGGAGATTTTGCGTTCGTCGCTGGCGTCGGTGATTTTGCGCATGAAGTCGCTGCATCTGACGGCGATCGAAACCTTCCCGTTCATCGAGCCGCCGCCGGGCCGCGCCATCGCCGACGGTTATCAATTGCTCAACGAACTGGGCGCCGTTGACGACGACAACCAGCTCACACCGCTCGGCCGCGAACTCGCGCGCTTGCCGCTCGATCCGCGCGTCGGCCGGATGATTCTTGCCGCGCGCGATCAGCAGGCGTTGAAGGAAGTGCTGATCATTGCCAGCGCATTGTCGGTGCAGGACCCGCGCGACCGGCCGATCGAAGCGCAGGAGCAGGCCGACCAGGCGCATCGCCGGTTCGCCGACGAGCGTTCCGAGTTCCTGCAATGGCTGAAGATCTGGAACTGGTTCGAAGAAGCGATCGCGCACAAGAAGTCGAACCGGCAATTGCAGGACGAGTGCCGCAAAAACTTCCTGTCGCAACTGCGCCTGCGCGAATGGCGCGACGTGCACTCGCAACTGCTGACGGTGGTGCGCGAACACGGCTGGCGTCTGAACGAGGCCGAGGCGACCTTCGAGCAGATTCACCTCGCGTTGTTGACTGGCCTGCTCGGCAACATCGGCCTGAAAGCCGACGACGAACCGTATTTCCTCGGCGCGCGCAGCATCAAGTTCTACCTCTGGCCTGGCTCGGCGCTGGTGAAGAAGGCCGGGAAGTGGGTGATGGCCGCGGAACTGGTCGAGACGAGCCGTCTTTACGCACGCTGCATCGCGAAGATCGAGCCGGAATGGATCGAGAAGATCGGCGAGCATTTGCTGAAAAAGTCGTTGTCCGAGCCGCATTGGGAAAAGCGCGCGGCGCAGGTGTCGGCGTTCGAGCGCGCGATGCTGTACGGCTTGCCGATCTATCACCGGCGCCGCGTGAGCTTTGGCAAACAGGACCCGGCGCGGGCGCGCGAGCTGTTCATTCGCGGCGCGTTGGTGGAAGGCGAATTCGATACGAAGCTCGCGTTCTTCGCGCACAACCGCAAGCTGCTCGCCGATATCGAGCAACTGGAACACAAGTCGCGCCGCCAGGACGTGCTGGTCGACGACGAGCTGATTTTCGGCTTTTACGATCAGGCGTTGCCGCAAGGTATTTACACTGGTGCGTCGTTCGAGCGCTGGTATCGCGACGAAGTGAAAAAGAGCGGTCAGCCGGAAGAGAAGCTGCGTCTGTTGTATCTGTCGCGTGACGATCTGATGCGGCACGAAGCAGCCGGCGTCACGACCGACCTGTTCCCGAAGCGGATGACGATGGCGGGCGTCGAGATGGCGCTCACGTATCACTTCGAGCCCGGTTCCCCGCGTGACGGCGTGACGCTCGCGGTGCCGCTGTATGCGTTGAATCAGGTCGACGCGCGACGCTGCGAATGGCTCGTGCCCGGCATGCTGAAAGAGAAAACGCAACTTTTGCTGAAATCGTTGCCGCAGAAGTTGCGGCGCCATTGCGTGCCGCTGCCCGAGTTCGCGGCGGGTTTCGTCGAGCGGCAGGGTGGTCCGCGCTTCGGCGCGGGCGGGTTGCTCGAATCGCTGATTGCGGACATTCGCGAGCAGACCCAGGTCGCGATGAAGCAATCGGACTTCAAGCTCGAGACGCTGACGCCGCATCTGTTCATGAACTTCAAGGTCATCGACGAGCATGGCCGGCAACTCGCGATGGGCCGCAACCTGTCGCAGCTGCGCGCTGAACTCGGCGGCCAGGCGCAGCAGCATTTTCAGAAGATTGCGTCCGGTGCGGCCGGGGCGGCGTTGGCGGATGCGGGCGGCGGTGGCGGCGTGGCCGCGGGCGCGCAAGCGAGCGGAACAGCCGGCGCGGCGAGCGGTGCGGCGTCACGAGGCAAGGGTGGCGCTGCGCCCGGTCCGCTTGCCGCGGCGCAAGACGGCGCGCAAGGCACCGCACTGTACGAAAGGCTGACGACATGGAATTTCGGCAAGCTCCCCGAGTTGCTCGAAATTCGCCGTGGCGGGCAGACGTTGTTCGGCTATCCGGCGCTGGTGGATCGCGGCACGCATTGCGACGTCGAGGTATTCGATTCACCGGACGAAGCCGCGCGCATCCATCGCGCGGGGTTGCGCCGGTTGTTCGCGTTGCAGCTGAAGGAGCCGATCAAGTATCTGGAGAAGAATCTGCCGGGTCTGCGTGAAATGGCCATGCAGTTCATGCCGCGCGGGACCCAGGAGGAACTGCGCGATCAACTGATCGACACCGCGCTCGACCGCGCCTGCCTGCAAGACCCGCTGCCGGCCGATGACGTCAGTTTCCATACGCGTCGCGACGAAGGGCGCAGCCGGCTGACGTTGTTGGCCCAGGAAATCGCCCGGCTGGTGGGGCAGATTCTCAGCGAATACGCGACGGTGACGAAAAAGCTGGCGCAGGCGAAGGCGTTCGCCGCTGCGCATGCGGACATGCAGAATCAACTCGATCAGCTGATCGGCAAACGCTTCGTGGTCGATACGCCCTATACGCAGCTGGCGCATTTTCCGCGCTATCTGAAGGGGATTGCGTTGCGCATCGACAAGCTGAAGGCGGACTCCGCACGCGACGCACGGCAGTTCGCCGAATTCCATCCGCTGTTGCAGAACTACCAGCGTGCGCTCGCGCAACGTGGTGGCGTGCTGGACACGCGCCTGTCGGAATTCCGCTGGTTGCTCGAGGAGCTGCGCATTTCGCTGTTCGCGCAGGAGTTGCGTACGCCCATGCCGGTATCGGTGAAGCGTCTCTACAAGGTCTGGGAATCGATGCAGCGCTGAGCGGCGGGTGGTTGGGGCGCTGCAGGTGCCCGCGCCGCTCGCGTAGTGTTAGCCGATGTGGTTCTTCACATGGCGTCGCGCAAAAAAAACGCGCGACGCCATTCCTTTTGAGAATGACGCCACGCGCAAAGGGCGCGAGCGCTTCCGGGCTCACGCCTGCTCGCTGCTGGTACAGCAACGCGATTGACTTCGATGTGACTGGCTCGGATCGAGCCGGTCACGCTTCTTGCCGAAGTTTTACCAGTGCATGCCTGCGCCGACCGACGCGCCGAACTGACCGCGTGAGTCGGTCGTGCCTTGCACCTTGTAGACCCACTTGCCGGTTTCCGACAGCTGCGACACGCCGATGGCCATTGCCGACTGGCCGCCATACTTGCCGCCCGCAATCGCCACCATGCCGTGACCCGGCAAGACCGCTTGCGGCAAGCCGGCTGCCGCCAGCGCCGATGCCGTGCCGCCGTACGAATCGCGACGGGCCGAGCGGATCTTGTCGTCGGTGTAGCTGTTAGCCTGGCCGACTGCGCCGCTCATGCTCTGCTGCAACTGATTGACGTTGACCGCGTCCGTGCCTTGCACGCCGGCTGCGACGTTGGTGATCTGACGCTCCTGACCTGCCGCGCCGACCGATACGGTGTTCGCGCGATCCGCGACCGAGCCTTGACCCAATGCCACCGAGTTGTCGGCGCTGGCGTTTGCCGCGGCACCGAGCGCGGTAGCGTTGTTGCCGCTTGCGATTGAATTCGCGCCCATGGCAATTGCGTTCGTGCCGGTGGCATTGGCGTTGGCGCCCATGGCGACCGAATGCGTGCCCGATGCCTGCGCAGCTTCCGTGTCGGTGTTGCCGTCGGCGCTGAAGAACGGCACGTTCGGATTCACGGTGATGTTCTGGACAGCGCTGCTGATTGCCGCGTTCAGTTGGCCGAGGTTGACGGCGTCGGTCGGATCCACGCCTTCGCCGACGTTGTGGATGACCGTGCCACCGCTGGCTGCATCGCCGCCGAGCGTCACGCTGTTCTTGTTGACGCTGCCGTCGGCGTTGGTGTCGTACATGACGGCGCCGTCGAGCTTGGCGGCGGTCTGCGCGCTGGCCTCTTTCAACTGGGCGACGTTGACCGCATCAGTGTCGGCGGTGCCGGCGGCGACGTTGGTGATCTGGCGCTCGCTATTGACGGAACCCACCGAAACGGTATTGGCGCGATCGGCAATCGAGCCTTGGCCGAGCGCGACGGCGTTATCTGCGGTAACGGCGGCCATGTTGCCCAGCGCAGTCGCGTTCGTGGCGAGGGCTTGCGCGCTTGCGCCGATCGCGGTGGCGCCTGCGATGTTCTCGCCACCTGTCGACAGCGGATCGTGGCCGGCGACTGCCTTCGCGCCGATGGCCACCGATCCGTCGCCGTTTGCCTCGGCCTGATTGCCGATGGCGACGCTGTTGTCGCCGCTGGCATACGCAGCATTGCCGCCAGCAAAGGCGTTCGTGCCGGAGGCGCTGGCGGCGGGACCCATCGCGACGGCGCGAAGACCGGTCGCGGCTGCGTCGTCGGTGCCGTCGTTGGCGCCGTTGGCCTGGAAGTAGCGCATCTCGCCGGCCGTCGCTGCGGTGATGGCGGCTTGCAACTGGCGCACGTTGACGGCGTCGGTGCCCGCGGTGCCGTCTGCGACGTTGGTGATCTGGCGTTGCATTGCGCTCGATCCAACGGACACCGCATTTGTCCGATCGGCCACTGAGTCTTGGCCTAGCGCCACGCTGTTGTCGCTATTTGCGGCGGCATTCGCGCCGAGCGCCACGCTGCCTGCGCCGAACGCATATGCGTTGGTGCCGAACGCGCCGGCCTGCGATCCGATTGCCTGAGAATCGGCCCCCATCGCGACAGAGTTCTCGCTTTGCGCCCACGACCCAGCGCCGACGGCGACGGCGCCAGCCGCCGATGCAATGCCCTGGTAGCCGATTGCAACCGAATTCACGCCGTTCGCTTGCGCGTTGTAGCCCACGGCCGAAGCGCCGGATGCTGTTGCGTGGGCGTCGCCCGGCGTCAGGGTGCTGTCGTTCGTGCGGACGTATTTGACGCCGCTACCGTTTTCCTGGATGTAGTTGCTGCTGGTGTCGCCAGCGATAGAGTAGAGTTGCGCGCCATTCACAGCGTCGGTGCTGGTGGCGGAAACCGTGCCTTGATGCACGTTCGTTATCGTTGTGCCGCCGGTTACGCCGCCGTCCGTTGATGCCGGACCGGCGAGCGTCACGCTGCTCTTGTCGGCAGGCGTTGTGTCGTACTGGACGCTATTTGCCGTGGCCGTTGCGATTTTGTTGTCGACGGCTTTGAGTTGGCTCACGTTGACGGCGTCGGTGTCCGCTGCGCCAGCGGCGACGTTGGTCAGGCGCCGTTCATTGCTCGCCGAGCCGACCGACACCTCGCCATGAGCCGTAAGGCCAGCGATGTCTGAATCGGCGGCGCCGAATTTTTCGCCCGATGCGGTTAGGTCGGCAGTCGTGGTGGACTTTGCGCCTAATGCAACGCTATTGACTGCGGTCGCCGTAGCGGCCGAACCTATGGCGACGCTGTCGGTAGCGGTCTTTGTAACGAATGCGTTCTCGCCAAACGCGACGCTGTTGGCTGCCGCGGCTTTACTCTGGAACCCGACTGCCACCGAACTGGCTCCGGTCGCTGCAGTGTTAGTGCCGAGCGCAATGGTTTCGCTGTTCAACGCACGAGCTGAGTTGCCAATCGCTATCGAATCGAGGGCGGCGGCTGTGGCTGTAGGGCCGGCGGCGATGGAGTTCATGCCATCGACCGCAAGGGCGTCGTCTGACCCATCGGCTAGTCCGCTGACGCTGAAATAATGATTGGCCGACGCCGGATCCGCGTAGGCAGCCGAAACGCTCCCCACCAACGCCGCCCCCGCCAGCACGACTTGCGCCATAGCCAGCTTCCGCGACGTCCCGCGTTTCGTCTTCGACCGAGTCGTTTCCGACGTAGCCACCCACGTGCCCGTCGCTTCACACCAAACCGATTTGTAGATCTTGTTCATTTTTTTCAGAAACTCCGCGGTTATTGCGTGCGTGGACTGCACGTGAAAGCGCGGCGACTCGAATCAGGCGTCATCGCCCTGGTATTTCGCGCACAAATAAGAACATATAGACCGCGGTTTTCCCCGTCGTCCGTTTTCTGTGTCCTGCTGAATTTTTCGCGCGTCCGAATCGCCTGCGTCACGCCCTTAAGTCCACAGGATTAAGTGCATGGGCGATGAACGGCGGGATTGTCAGGCGTGGCACGGCAGAGAGGGAATAAGCCAATTCCTAAACGGTTGAAAATAAATAATTGAATGTAATCTATTTTGATTAATTGAAATATAAATGCATAGAGCTAGGAAATATAAAGAATTATCTTTGTTTGTCTTATGTTTTGTTTAAAAACGTGAGAATGTAATAATTTTTTGTTTTGATTGAAAAGAGTTGCATTGTGAAAATCGGACGGAAGTTTTTCTTACGCGAAACCGACGTTACGTTGGTAGTGCAGCGGAATTAGCTGACAGCGTCGTACCGACATCCCGCCCGGTTTGCACTTTTCCGCGCGTCGCACCCGCATCCACGTCAACCGCTGGTCACAGCAAACGTTCTACAATGTCGGCTGTTCTCCGAAGTGAGTTTTCATGCGTAAATTTTTTCTTCCCGGCTGGACTGCCACGTTCGCCGCAGGCGCGGCGCTGGTCGCCGCCGCAGGCTTTTTTTCTCCGGCGGCCCACGCCAACAACGTGATCGTGCTCAATTCCGGCGAAGCCACGCTGAGCCTGATCGACGAGGCCACTCACCAGGTCGTCGGCACGGTGCCAACAGGTAAAGAACCGCATCACTTGATGGCCACGCCGGACAATTCGTCGCTGATCGTCGCCAACTCGGTGTCGAACAATCTGATGTTCGTCGATCCGAAGTCGGGCCAGGTTCAGCGCTGGGTCGAGAACATCGAGGATCCGTATCAGATCGGTTTCTCGCCCGACCGAAAGTGGCTCGTCACCACCGGGCTGCGTCTGGACCGCCTCGACATCTATCACTACGACAGCCAGAAGAACCAGATGACGCTGGCCTCGCGTCTGCCGCTCGCGGTGATGCCGAG
Source organism: Paraburkholderia sp. GAS348 (assembly GCF_050434205.1). Classification (NCBI taxonomy): domain Bacteria; kingdom Pseudomonadati; phylum Pseudomonadota; class Betaproteobacteria; order Burkholderiales; family Burkholderiaceae; genus Paraburkholderia; species Paraburkholderia sp. GAS348. The sequence continues at coordinate 168,043 of NZ_JBNPVT010000012.1, read as the reverse complement.
CCACATGGCGTTCACCAATGACAGCAAGACGGTTTTCGTCACGCTGCAGGTGTCGGGCGAGCTGGCCGCTATCGATCTGGCCACGCAAACCGTCAAGTGGAAGATGAAGGTCGGTAAGGTGCCGGCCGGGCTGTGGATGACGCCGGGCGAAAAGTACCTGCTGATCGGCATGACCGGGGCGGATTACGTCGCGGTGGTCGACTGGCGCAATCAGAAAATCGTCAAGACAATCCAGACCGGCAAGGGCGCGCATAACTTCCGCTCGCTGGCTGACGGCAAGCATGTGGCGGTGTCGAACCGCGTCGCGAGCACGATCAGCATCATCGACGAAGACACGCTCACCAACGTGGGCGACATCACCGGCCTGATGCCGGGCCCGGACGACATGGAACTTTCCGCCGACAAACGCTATCTATGGGTGACTTTCCGCTTCGCGAAGCACGTCGGCATCATCGACCTGAACACGCGTAAGCTGATCCAGACGATTGCCGTCGGCCGTTCGCCGCACGGTATCTATTTCCTCAATCGCGCGCCGGTCACGGCGCCGAACGGCGCTTGACGCTGTCATCAGCGAACCGCCAGGAATGGAGTAACAGGCCGGCACGATGTTCCATCTGATTTTTTCTTCTCTCGGCAGCGCCGTCTCAGCGGTGCAGACGCTGCTGTACGTCGACGTGGTGCAGCCGCTGCTGTTCCGCTTCGATCTGATGGACTACGACGAAGACACTTACGATAGCCTTTATTGGGTGATCGTCGGCGTCTTCGAGGTGCTGGCGATGTACGCGATCCTGCGCCCGCTCGAGGCGCTGCGCCCGGTGGAGCAGTGGGGAAACCGCAAGGCAGTGCGCGTCGACGTGATCTACACATGGATCGCCAAGCTCGGCATCCTCAACCTGTTTTTCTTTTTCGCGCTGCAGCCGTTCTTCGACAACGTGCAGGCGTGGCTGCGGCTGCACAACATCGCGAGTATCGACTTCGACAATCTGTGGCCGGGTGTCACCACGCAGCCCCTCGTCACGTTCGCGATGTATTTGCTGGTACTCGATTTCGCCGGTTACTGGTATCACCGCTGGGAGCATCGGTTCGGCGTGTGGTGGGAGCTGCACGCGGTGCATCACAGTCAGCAGCAGATGTCACTGTGGTCCGACGACCGTAACCACCTGCTCGACAGTTTGTTGCAGGCTTCGTTTTTCGCAGCGATCGCACTGGTGATCGGCGTGCCGCCGTCGCAATTCGTCGTGCTGGTGGCGATCACGAACCTGGCGCAGAGCGTGCAGCACGCGAACATTCGTCTGTACTTCGGCTGGCTCGGCGAGCGCCTGCTGGTCAGTCCGACTTTCCACCGCCGTCACCATGCGATCGGCTACGGCCATGAAGGCCTGAAGTACGGTTGCAATTTCGGGGTGTTGTTCCCCTGGTGGGACATGCTGTTTCGGAGCGTGTCATGGAGCCGGGAGATGGAGCCGACCGGTATCCGTGACCAACTCGAAGGCCGGCGCTACGGTGACGGTTTCTGGGCGCAGCACTGGCTCGCCTTCGTGCGCATCGCCGGGCGGCTTTCGCCGAAGCGTCGCACCGAGGGCTGCGACGCCGCCCCGGTTTAAGCATTCTTCCGCTCACGCCGCCGGTTTTCCCGGCGGCGCGTCACGTGGTTTATCCTGTCCACGTTTGCACGCACGACCCTGGTTAGCTTTCTGTTCGGCATTCCGGTCAGTATTCCGATCCGTCCGCCGCACTTTTGGCCGGTTTGTCGCGCCGCTTCCCTTATTCCATCGTTTCGTTCACTGGCACTGGCTCGCATGAATGATCTGTTGCGCTCGTTCGGACGCGCGCTCGCAAGCGCGCTCCACCCGCGCATGCTCTGGCTGACCTTCCTGCCGTTTCTGGCGGCAACGGTCGGGTGGGGCGTGATCCTGTGGTTTTCCTGGCAGACGCTGATCGGCGCCACCCGCACGTGGCTCGAAAGCTGGTTGTTCACGCTCACGCTTTATCGTCTGTTCGACTGGCTCGGCTTTTCGGCGCTGCACGCGGCGATCGCGCCGTTCATTGTGATTGCGATGGCGATTCCGTTGATCGTCGTCACGGTGTTGCTCTTGATCGCCACGCTGTCGATGCCGGCGGTGATCCGCTTTCTGTCGGTGCGGCAATTCGCGGGCCTCGAAATGCGCCACGGCGGAACGTGGTACGGTAGTCTCGGTCAGGCGTTGTGGACCACGCTGGTCTGTCTCGTGCTGCTGATTGTCACGTTGCCGCTCTGGCTGGTGCCGCCGTTCTTCGCGCTGATTCCGCCGCTCCTGTGGGGCTGGCTGACCTATCGCGTGATGAGTTACGACGCGCTGGCGCTGCATGCCACGCGTGACGAGCGCCGCGCGCTGGTGCGGCGTTTCAGGTTGCCGCTGTTGTTGATCGGCATCGCGAGCGGACTGCTGGGATCGCTGCCTACGCTGTTGTGGGCGTCGTCGGTCTGGTTGATCGTGCTGTTCCCGGTGATCACCGCGGTGACCATCTGGATCTACGCGTTCATCCTCGTGTTCTCGGCGCTGTGGTTCGGCTACTACTGTCTGCGCGCGCTGCAACGCATGCGCGCGGAAGAGCACGGCCCGCGGCACGCGGCGCCGGTTCCCTACTGATTAAATGAAAGAGGCGGCAATGGCATTTGGCGTCATCATCATCGGCGACGAAATCCTGTCGGGCAGACGCGTCGACAAGCATCTGCCGAAGGTCATCGAGTTGCTGGGCGCGCGCGGGCTGTCGCTCGGCTGGGCGGAATACGTCGGCGACGAGCCGGAGCGCATCACGGCAACGCTGCGACGCACGTTCGCGTCGGGCGACATCGTGTTTTCCACGGGTGGCATCGGCGCCACGCCGGACGACCACACCCGTCAGTGCGCGGCCGCCGCGCTCGGCGTGCCGCTCGAACTGCATCCGGAGGCCGCTAAGCTGATTCAGGAGCGCATCCGCGATATGTATCCGGCGAACTCGGCTACGCCGCTCGATCTGGACGCGCCTGAGAACCGGCATCGTCTGAATATGGGCACGTATCCGCGGGGCGCATCGATCGTTCCCAACGGCTACAACAAGATTCCGGGCTTCTCGATCAAGCAGCATTACTTCGTGCCGGGTTTCCCGGTGATGGCGTGGCCGATGATCGAATGGGTGCTGGACACCCAGTACGCGCACCTGCATCACGCGATACCGCACGCGGAAAAGTCATTGCTGGTCTTCGAGCTTCCGGAGTCGCGCGTTACGCCGTTGATGGAAAAAATCGAACACGATTTTCCGGGTGTGCGCGTGTTCAGCCTGCCGAGCGTGGGCGATGCGGCGCGCGGCGGCGTGTATGCGCGGCATCATATCGATCTGGGTGTGAAGGGCGAGCCGGAAGCGGTGGCGGCGGCCTTCGTGAAGCTGCGCGAAGGCGTGCATCTGCTGGGCGGCGACATTGTCGAGCCCGAGGCGGCTGCGGCTAAACCGCGCGCTTGAGCCGCGCTTGAGCCGCGGATGATTCTCCGCACCCGCCAAACGTTGTTTGGGCGCGCTCGCGCCCGTGCCCGTGCCCGTGCCTAACTCAAGACTCAATGCATCATCGGCCTGTCACACGCAGCGCCGACGATGCGTCTAACTGCAATCCATCGCCCGCAGCCTGCGTGGGGCGAGCTGCAACGATCGGGCAAGCGCTCAGCATTCAGGCGCCGATCCACGGCAATCCGCGAAAGCACCAGCCCGACACCGTCTTCCGATGCCCCTGGGCGTCCTTGTCGCCTTCGAAGCCTTCCAGCAGGTCATACGCCTTGTCGTAGCCCGCCTGGGTGGCGGCGATCGCGGCGAGCTTCGAGCGCGCGGCGCTGCGGCACAAAAACAGCACCGGCGTATCGGGCGAGGCCGCATGGCTCAGTTGCTGAAGGAATTCCTGGTTCGGCACGGCGCCCGGATAGCGCGTCCATTCCACATGCACGTATTGCCCGTCGCCGATAACCGGCCGGCCGACCCAGTCGAGTTCGGCGCGGGTGCGCACGTCGACGAGACGCGTGCGCGGATCGAGTTGCAGCAGTTCGAACGCCTCGGCGGGCGATACCGCGCCCGCGTAGGGCAACTGGTTCTCGGTGCGGCGCTTGTCCGCCTGGGCGTACAACTGTTCGAGCGTGCTCATGAGCGCAAACCTCCTTCGGACCAAATGATCATTCTAGCGCGCAGCGTGTGGTGCGGATGCGGTTCAGAGACGGCATCCCGTCCGTGCGAAGCGGGAGGATGCGCGCTCAATGATGGTGCATATTTTTACAAATGCACCAAAATGGAGGCGGTAGTCGTTGTTGATTTTGTGGGCGCACTTAATCGGTGCGTGATGGGGCTCAAAGTTTTCGGGGCTGCATGCGGTTCGGTGCGTCCGTTCCCCGCAAACGCGCGCGCAGTGTCGTTTTGCGTCGGGTTGGCGCATACGTGGCATGGAAGCTGCTTTATTGATGTCGATCGATTTGTTCCAGCAGGCTTTTATGTTCGTCCTCAGCGATAGAGGGGTGGACGCGCCGGGGCGGGTCAGCTAGATTGGGCGGCGGCTGAACCCGCCGAATTCGTTAATCAGGAGATAGGTTATGAGTAAATCCGTGGCCGACGTCGTTCAACTCGTCAAAGACGAAGACGTCAAGTTTGTCGACTTCCGCTTCACCGACACGCGCGGCAAAGAGCAACACGTTTCGGTGCCGGTGTCGGCATTCGATGAAGACAAGTTCGAAAGCGGCCATGCGTTTGACGGTTCGTCGATTGCCGGCTGGAAGGGCATCGAAGCATCGGACATGCTGCTGGTCCCGGACGCGAACACCGCCTTCATCGACCCGTTCTACGAAGAGTCGACCCTCGTCCTGACCTGCGACGTCGTCGAACCGGCTGACGGCAAGGGCTACGAACGCGACCCGCGTTCGCTCGCGAAGCGCGCTGAAGCGTATCTGAAGAGCACGGGCCTCGGCGACACGGCCTTCTTCGGTCCGGAACCTGAATTCTTCATTTTCGACTCGGTCAAGTGGGGCACGGACCAGTCGGGCACGTTCGTCAAGATCGGTTCGGAAGAAGCACCGTGGTCCTCGGCGATGGACTTCGAAGGCGGCAACACCGGCCACCGTCCGGGCACGAAGGGCGGCTACTTCCCGGTCGCGCCGGTCGACACGTTCCAGGACATCCGTTCGGAAATGTGTCTGTTGCTCGAACAGATCGGCATCCCGGTCGAAGTGCATCACCACGAAGTCGCGGGCCAGGGCCAGAACGAAATCGGCACGAAATTCTCGACGCTGGTGCAACGCGCCGACTGGCTACAGCAAATGAAGTACATCATCCAGAACGTCGCGCACACGTACGGCAAGACGGCAACGTTCATGCCGAAGCCGGTGGTCGGCGATAACGGTTCGGGCATGCACGTTCACCAGTCGATCTGGAAAGACGGCACGAACCTGTTCGCGGGCAACGGTTACGCAGGTCTGTCGGAATTCGCGCTGTTCTACATCGGCGGCATCATCAAGCATGCTCGCGCGCTGAACGCAATCACGAACCCGTCGACGAACTCGTACAAGCGCCTCGTGCCGCACTTCGAAGCACCGGTGAAGCTGGCTTACTCGGCTCGCAACCGTTCGGCATCGATCCGCATTCCGCACGTGTCGAACCCGAAGGGCCGCCGTATCGAAACGCGCTTCCCGGATCCGATGGCGAATCCGTACCTGTGCTTCTCCGCGCTGATGATGGCGGGTCTGGACGGCGTGCAGAACAAGATTCACCCGGGCGAAGCGGCCGACAAGAACCTGTACGACCTGCCGCCGGAAGAGGATGCAAAGATCCCGACCGTGTGTGCCGGCCTCGACCAGGCGCTGGACGCACTCGACGCGGACCGCGAGTTCCTGACGCGCGGTGGCGTGTTCACGGATTCGATGCTCGACGCGTACATCGAACTGAAGACGGGCGAGCTGCAACGCTATCGTCAGTCGGTGCACCCGATCGAATTCGAAATGTACTACTCGCTGTAAGCGGCAATGGCGCTTCGCCCTTCAAACGGCGAAGCGCTTTGCCCGACGCTCGCGATCGGTCACGAAGGGACGGCGGCGCCGTCCCTTTTTTGTTAGACCCGAATGATTCGGCGCGCAATGACGCGCAAGGTTTGCGGCGTAGGGGCAATGAAGCCGGACAGTAGTTAGCACAACAAGCAGGGCAATAAGCGCTACACCTGATTGATCACCATCTCCTATCGGCCACACTGCAAGATGGTTCTGAAGAATTTGATGAAGGCAAGGAAAGGACACGAGCAGACGCTGTCGGACGACGCTCAGCTGGTGAGTTCCGGTTTGCTGCCGGGCTTCGAGGCATTGCCGACGGTTGTGCTGGTGCTCGAAAAGCGCACGCTGCGCGTGGTGTTTGCGAACCCGTCGGCGGAATCGATGCTTGATCTGTCGCGCAAGCAACTGAGGCAGATGGCATGGCAGGACATCTTCTCGAACGCCGACGAACTTGTCGCGACCATCTCCGCGATCGCCGCTCACCGTTTTCACGCGACGCATCTGGACGCCGTACTCGAGCGCCCGGGCCACGAGCCGCTGCATGTGCATGCGATCGTCGGCTTTCTGGAGAGCGCGCAAGACTACGTGCTGCTCGAACTGTTCGAGAATGAGCGGCATTTACGGTCTGACCGCGAGGAGCGCATCAATGACCTCACGTCGGTCAACAAACAACTGATCCGCAATCTCGCGCACGAGATCAAGAACCCGCTCGGCGGGATTCGCGGCGCGGCGCAACTGCTCGAGTTCGAACTCGGCGAGCGTCAGCGCGACGAATTGCGCGAGTACACGCAGGTCATCATCAAGGAATCGGACCGGCTGCAAACGCTGGTCGATCGCTTGCTGGAGCCGCACCGGCATCCGCATATCGTTGGCGACGTGAATATTCACGAAGTCTGCGAGCGCGTGCGCCAGGTGATTCTCGCGGAGTTTCCGCGCGGACTCACGATCGAGCGCGATTACGATGTGAGCGTGCCGGACCTGCGCGGCGACAAGGAGCAACTGATCCAGGCGCTGCTGAACATTGTGCGCAATGCTGCGGAAGCATTGCGTGAACGCATCTCGCAAGGCGACGCGCGCATCGAATTGCGTACTCGCGTTGCGCGCAAGATCACCGTGTCGAAACGCTTATGTAAGCTGGCACTGGACTTGCGTATCACTGACAACGGCCCAGGCATTCCCGAGGAAATCCGTGACCGCATTTTCTATCCGCTCGTGTCGGGGCGCGAGGACGGCAGCGGTCTTGGCCTGACGCTCGCGCAGACCTTCGTGCAACAACACGACGGGCTGATCGAAGTGGAAAGCCGACCGGGCCATACCGAGTTTCAGATTCTGCTGCCGCTCGACTGCTAACACCGAATGTATTTCAAGACTTCTGACCGACCTATATGAAGCCGATCTGGATAGTAGACGACGATCAATCGATTCGCTGGGTGCTCGAAAAAGCGCTCGCTCGCGAAAACTTCGCGACACGCAGCTTCGCGAACGTGCGCGAGGCATCGGCCGCGCTCGATCACGACAGCCCTCAGGTGCTGGTGTCCGACATCAGGATGCCTGGCGGCTCCGGCCTCGAATTGCTGCAAACCGTCCGTGACAAGGTGCCGGGCTTGCCCGTCATCATCATGACGGCGTTCTCGGACCTGGATAGCGCGGTCGCCGCATTCCAGGGCGGCGCGTTCGAATACCTCGCCAAACCGTTCGACGTCGACAAGGCGGTCGAGTTGATCCGCCGCGCGGTCGACGAAAGCATGCGCGTCGAACAGACGTGGGACGACCGCGTTGCCGAGGCGCCGGAAATGCTCGGCCAGGCGCCGGCGATGCAGGACATGTTTCGCGCGATCGGCCGGCTGTCGCATTCCTCGGCCACCGTGCTCATTACTGGCGAATCAGGCACCGGTAAGGAACTGGTCGCGCGTGCGTTGCACCGACATAGCCCACGCGCGAACGGTCCCTTCATCGCGCTGAATACGGCGGCGATTCCGAAGGATCTGCTGGAGTCCGAACTGTTCGGTCACGAGCGCGGGGCGTTCACCGGTGCGCAGGCCATGCGCCAGGGGCGCTTCGAGCAGGCCGAAAACGGCACGCTGTTTCTCGACGAAATCGGCGACATGCCGTTCGATTTGCAGACACGCCTGTTGCGTGTGCTCTCGGACGGCCAGTTCTATCGTGTCGGCGGTCACAATCCATTGCGCGCCAACGTGCGCGTGATCGCGGCGACGCACCAGAATCTTGAATCGCGCGTGCGTCAGGGCCTGTTCCGCGAGGACTTGTATCACCGGCTCAATGTGATTCGCTTGCGCTTGCCGGCGTTGCGCGAGCGCAGCGAAGACATTCCGCTGCTCACGCGCCACTTTCTGCAAAAGAGTGCACGCGATCTGGGCGTGGAGCCGAAGCGCGTGTCCGAAGATGCGCTCGCTCATCTGGCATCGCTGCCGTTTCCGGGCAATGTGCGTCAACTGGAGAATCTCGCCAACTGGCTCACGGTGATGGCGCCGGCGCAGACCATCGAGATCAAGGACTTGCCGCCCGATCTGGGTCCCGTGCAAGCTGGCGTGACCGATTTCGCGGGCGGGGGCAGTGGCGTGACTGGCACGGGTGAAGCAGGGCTTGCCGGAGGCGCGCCGATCAACGGCGCCAGCGCGGCCACGCATCCGGCTGCCGCTGCCGGCATGCCGGCAGCGGCGACCGTGAGCGCCTGGGAAAGCGGCTTGCGCACCGAAGTCGCGCGGATGCTGCGTGAGAATGCGGCCGACGTCATGGACGAACTCGCGCGCCGTTTCGAAGCGGCGGTGATTCGCGAGGCGCTGGATTTCACACGCGGACGCAAGGTGGAGGCGGCGGAGCGCCTCGGCATTGGCCGTAATACGATTACGCGCAAAATTCAGGAACTCAATCTCGAGCCCTGAGGTTTGCGGGGGCGAACGGGGCGGCTTGCCAGCCGCCCCGGCAGTTTTCGCTCGCTTAGGGCACTTATCAGGCCGCCCGTTGGACCGCTTGCTCGACAGCGCCATAAGCCGCGTCGGCGGCGCCTTCAACCGCTCCGGCACGGTGCGTCAAAGGCTCCCGGGCTCACGCAAGGCATAATCGACGCTGTTTTCATTCGACAGCTGACGATGCCCGATTCTCCTGCTTCTCCCGCTCCTTTCTCCTGGCCGCTTTCCCCCGATCCTTTTCTGTCGCTCGAGGCGCTCGACGACCCCGGCGCGCTCGCGTGGGTCGAAGCGCAGAACGCCCGCACGCGCGCCGCATGGTGCAGGAGCGCGGAATTCGAGTCGCTCAAACGGCGGCTTGCGGACGCTTATCTGCCGCGCGAGCGTCCGGTCATCCCCGATCGCTGGAAGGACTGGGCCTACGATCTGTGGCAGGACGAGCGCAATCCCAAAGGCATCTGGCGGCGCACGACGTGGGCGGCCTGGCGCAGCGGCGCGCCGGTCTGGCAGAACCTGCTCGACTTCGACGCGCTCGGTGCGGCCGAAGGCACGCCATGGGTCTGCGCCGACCTCGACATTCTCTATCCCGATGGCGATCGCGCGCTGATTACGCTGTCGCCGGGCGGCTCGGATGCGCTGGTTGTGCGCGAGTTCGACATCGACGCGCAGCGGTTTGTCGACGACGGTTTCGTGATTGCGAAGGCCGGCAAGCACACGGCTTCGTGGATCGACCGGGATACGCTGTACGTCGGCTGGGACAACGGTCGCAAGACGCTGACGCGCTCCGGCTATCCGCGCGAAGTGCGGCGCTGGACGCGGGGCACTGCGCTGGCCGAGGCGCCGGTGGTCTTCAAAGACGCGTTCGGCGACATCGGCGTGGAGGCGCACTACGATCCTGTCGAGCAACGTCACACGGTGGTGAGCAGCGTCGATTTCTTCGACTCGCACACGTATTACCTCGATAGCGCCGATGGCGCTTTGGAGGATGGCGTTGCGGGCAATGCTGCTAAGGCAGCTAAGGCAGCTAAGGCAGCTAAGGCAGCTAAGGCAGCTAAGGCAGCTGAGGCAGCTGAGGCAACTGAGGCAGCTAACGCAGCTAACGCAGCTAACACGGCTAACACGGCTAACACGGCAAATGCAGGCAGCGTTGCCAATAGCGTCAATGCCTGGCAGCAGTACGACGTGCCGTCGCACGTCGCGGTCGGCGGCTGGCAGGGCTGGCTGCTGCTGGAGCCGCGCCTCGATTGGGACTGCAACGGTATGCGCTATCCGGGCGGCGCGTTGCTGGCGATCCGCGAAGCCGCATTCTTGCGTGGCGAGCGTGACGTGGTGCCGCTTTTCACGCCGACATCGCAAACCTCCGCCTGCGAGTGGACGCACACGCGCAATTATCTGATCGTGTCGTACCTGGAGGACGTGCAGAGCAGGACCTCGCTGTGGATCCCCTCGCAAGCGGCTGATGAAGTCTGGCACTGGCATCAACGCCTCTTTCCGTCGCGTGACGACGTGCAAGCCAACGTCTCACCTGTCGAGCCGACATTGAACGACGAAGTGTTCGTTGATACCGACGATTATTTGCAGCCGCCTGCCTACTGGCTCGCCGATCTTGCCCGGGACGACTTGACCGATTGGGCGTTGCTCGACCGATGGCCGACTCAGTTCGATGCGACGCCGTTCGCGGTGACGCGTGGGCATGCGGTGTCCGCGGACGGCACGCGCGTGCCGTACACCGTGATCGGACCGCGGATTGCGCGACACGCTGCGCAAGGGCAGACTGCGCAGACTGTGCAGCAAGCGCCCGAGCAGACGTCCGAGCAGACGTCCGAGCAGACGTCCGAGCAGACGTCCGAGCAGACGTCCGAGCAGACGCCCGAGCAAACGCCCGAGCAAGCGCCCGAGCAAACGCGCCTCTGCCTGCTCAACGGTTACGGCGGCTTCTCGATTCCGTTACTGCCGAGTTATCTGACCGGGCCGGGCATTGGCTGGCTGGAGCGGGGCGGTGTGTATGTGGTGGCGCATATTCGTGGCGGCGGTGAGTTCGGCACGCAGTGGCATACGGCGGCGCAGGGCGAGCATCGGCAGCGCGCGTTCGACGATTTCATCGCGGTGGCGCAAGCGCTCATCAGCACAGGCGTGACCAGCGCCGCGCAACTCGGCATTCAGGGCGGCAGCAATGGCGGCCTGCTGGTCGCGGCGTGCATGGTGCAGCGGCCCGAACTGTTCGGCGCCGTAGTGTGCGAAGTGCCGCTGCTCGACATGAGCCGCTATCACCTGCTGCACGCGGGCGCGTCATGGATCGATGAATACGGCGATCCGGACGAGCCCGGCGAAGCGCGCGTGCTGGCGGCCTATTCGCCCTATCACCGCGTGCGGGCGGAAGTGGCGTATTCGCCCGTGCTGTTCACCACGTCGACTGCGGACGACCGCGTGCATCCCGCACACGCGCGCAAGATGGCCGCGCGCATGCAGGCGCTGGGTGTGCAAAGGGTCTGGTATCGCGAGAACATGGAAGGAGGCCACGGCGGCTCCGATGAGCTGGAGCAGGCCGAGCATGATGCGATGGTGTTCGAGTTCCTGTGGCGCTGTTTGAACGGCCCGGCGTAGGCTTCGGAAACGGGCCGACTGGCGGGCGCGACTGACGGTTCGCTCTGGCGTTGTTGAGGCCTCGCTTGAGGCCATGCGTGCGGCGCCGTTCAGCCGAGCTGTGCGACGACCGGTGCGTGGTCCGACGGCTGATCCCACTTGCGCGGCACCTTGTCGACATCGCAGGACGAGCAGATTTCGGCAAGGGCTTTCGACAGCAGAATATGGTCGATGCGCAGCCCCGCATTGCGGCGGAACGCCATCATCCGGTAGTCCCACCACGAGTAGATTTTCTCCGGCTGCTCGAACTGGCGGAACGCATCGACGAGACCGAGTTCAATCAGCCGCACGAATTCGGCACGCTCTTCGGGCGACACCAGATTCTGGCCTTCCCACGCTTTCGGATCGTGCACGTCGCGATCTTCCGGCGCGATGTTGTAGTCGCCGAGCAGCGCGAGCTTCGGATACGGCGCCATTTCGCTCGCGATCCAATCGTGCAGTGCGGCGAGCCAGCGCAGCTTGTAGGCGAATTTGTCGGTACCCGGCGCCTGGCCGTTCGGGAAGTACGCGGAGACGATGCGCACGCCTTCGATGGTTGCGGCGATCACGCGTTGCTGCGGGTCTTCAAAACCCGGGATGTTGCGCACGATGCTGCTTTCGTCGACGTTCAGGCCTTTGCGCACCAGGATGCCGACGCCGTTATAGGTCTTCTGGCCGGCGAACCAGCTCCGGTAGCCTTTTTCTTCGAGCTCGGCGCGGGGAAATTTGTCGTCGGTCAGCTTCAGTTCCTGCAGGCACAGCACATCGGTGTGGCTGGTTTCGAGCCAATCGATGACGTGCTGCAGGCGGACTTTGAGGGAGTTGACGTTCCAGGTGGCGATTTTCATGAAATTCTCACATTCTTGCTGGGCGAGGCTTTGTGGGGTACTGTCCCCGCGGTTTTGCCTTATTTTGCTTTAGCTGCCCCGTCTGGCGTCCCGGATTCGGGTTGGCCGGATCAGGTTGATTCCGATAGTCCCGCATCTTATCGCGCGAGACACGCGACGGTGAAAATTGCCTCGGCGTCCGTCGAAAATAAAAGCCCGATCCCGTCACGCCGCGGCGTATAGTGGGATCACCTTTACGCGCATCGGGGATGCATCATGGCCCAACTCTATCCAGCCCTTTATAAGGACTTCGAAGTGCATCCGCTAGTGTTTTCGCGGCAGTTCGACAAGTTCGACGGTCACAAGCGTCATGCCGAAGGTTACGACGTTGCGGTCCGCGTGTGCCGGCCGGGCGCCATCAGCGGCTCGAAGGCAAGCCGCGTATTTCGTCTCGTGCTGCCGTCCACGTTTTCCGATTTCGGCGTCGCGAAACGCAGCGCGAGCCAATACGGCGCGGACATCATCGACGGCAAAGTAGAAGGCGCGACCGTCGCGGATCTCTGAGGTGCCTGCTCATTTGCGGCGTCACTTGCGGCATCACTTGCGGCATCACTTGCTGCATTCACGTGCCGCCCGAGTGCGCCCGAGTGCGCCTGAGTGCGCCCGAGTGCGCCCGAGTGCGAATACGCGCGGCGCCTCGTCTGAAATTATTTCACCCGATTGTTTGACGTCTCGCGAACGGCCCTATACAATCGCTTTTCTCTGACGCGGGGTGGAGCAGTCTGGCAGCTCGTCGGGCTCATAACCCGAAGGTCGTAGGTTCAAATCCTACCCCCGCAACCAAGCATTGTTGAAAGCCCGCTAGCGCAAGCTACGCGGGCTTTTTGACTTCTGGCGCCTGCTGTTTCCTCATGCATGCGTCACGCGCACTAGCATTCAGTCTGCGGCTGTCAGTCCGACTCGATCGCCCATTCCACCGCCGCTTGAGCATGCAACGCGGTCGTGTCGAACACGGGAAGCGCCGAATCTTCCGGCTTGATCAGCAGGGTGATTTCCGTACAGCCGAGAATCACCGCCTGCGCACCCCGCGCAGCAAGTCCTTCGATCACGCGCTGATACACCGCCCGCGAAGCGTCATTGACGTTGCCGTGGCACAACTCGTCGTAGATGATGCGATGCACATCCGCGCGTTCGGCTTCGTCGGGAATCAGTGTCTCGAGGCCGTAGCGCTCGTGTAAACGTCCCGTGTAAAACGTCTGCTCCATCGTATAGCGTGTGCCCAGCAAACCGACCCGCTCGATTCCCGCCGCGCGCAGCGCGCTACCGGTCGGATCGGCGATGTGCAGGAACGGCACGTCGATCGCCTGTTCGATCGATTCAACCACGCGATGCATGGTGTTGGTCGCCAGTATCACCAGGTCGGCGCCGCCGCGTTCGAGCTGACGGGCGGCGTCGGCCATCTGTTCGCCGAGCGCGGTCCAGTCGCCCGCGCGCTGGTTGGCCTCGATCGACGCGAAGTCGACCGTCAGCAACAGGCTGCGGGCATTGTGGTGGCCGCCGAGGCGCGCCTTGGCGTGGCGGTTCATGAGCGTGTAGTACTCGGTCGACGATTCCCAACTCATTCCGCCGATCACGCCGATGGTTTTCATGGTCTTGCTCCGTTGGTGGATGATGCAGGCCGTTATGCGTCGAAGGAGAATGCCGACGCCGACGCCGAACGCTGAACGCTGAACGCTGAACGCCAGGCACCGAGCATTCGAAAGTCGAGTATAGGCGGGCGCCAGTGCACGCAGCCGGTACGGATTCCCCTCTGCGCACCGGTACGGCGACTTGCTAAAACGTCGCCACGCACTTTCTGGCGCCGATAGAATCGTAGTCACTCAAAGAGCGGTCAACAGGGAGCGAACCATGGATCTGATCATCCGCCGCGCGATGCTGCCGCCGAGCGCCGCGCCGCGTCACAAGCAGCCGGTCGACATCGGCATCGAAGCGGGCCGCATCGTCGCCGTCGAACCGAATCTAAGCGCAAGCGCACGCGAAGAAATCGACGCCGCCGGTTCGCTCGTTACGCCGCCATTCGTCGATCCGCATTTCCACATGGACGCGACGCTGTCGTACGGTCTGCCGCGCGTGAACGCGTCGGGCACCTTGCTGGAAGGCATCGCGCTGTGGGGCGAACTGAAGCCTGACCTCACGCAGGAGGCGCTGATCGAGCGCGCGCTGCAGTACTGCGACTGGGCTGTCGCGCGCGGTCTGCTGGCGATTCGCAGTCACGTGGATGTCTGTGATCCGCGCTTGCTCGCGGTCGAGGCACTGATCGAAGTGAAGCGCCGCGTCGCACCGTATCTCGACTTGCAACTGGTTGCGTTTCCGCAGGACGGCGTGTTGCGCAGCGCCGGCGCATTCGAGAATCTCAAGCGGGCGATTGCGATGGGCGTCGACGTGGTCGGCGGGATTCCGCATTTCGAACGCACGATGGCCGACGGCGCGCAGTCCGTGCGTATGCTGTGCGAGTTCGCGGCGGAGCAGGGCCTACGTGTCGACATGCATTGCGACGAATCGGACGATCCGATGTCGCGCCATATCGAAACGCTCGCAGCCGAAACGCAACGGCTCGGCTTGCATGGGCGCGTCACCGGTTCGCACCTGACCTCGATGCATTCGATGGACAACTACTACGTCAGCAAGCTCTTGCCGCTGATGCGCGAGTCGGGCGTCGCGGCGATCGCCAATCCGCTGATCAACATCACGCTGCAAGGCCGCAGCGACACGTATCCGAAACGGCGTGGCATGACACGCGTGCCGGAGATGATGGCAGCGGGCATCAACGTCGCGTTCGGCCACGACTGCGTGATGGACCCGTGGTACAGCCTCGGTTCGGGCGACATGCTCGAAGTCGCGCAGATGGGTTTGCATGTTGCGCAGATGACGGGCGTCGAGGGCATGCATGCGTGCTTCGACGCGGTCACGGTGAATGCCGCGCGTATTCTCGGTCTGGAAGACTTCGGCATCGCGCCGGGAAGCGCTGCCAATCTCGTGCTGCTCGACGCACGCGATCCGGTCGAAGCGATCCGTCTGCGCGCCGCGCGGCTCGCGGTGGTGAGCCGGGGCAAGGTGGTGAGCCGTGCGCCTGCTGCGCACGCGGCGTTGTCGCTGGAAGGGCGTCCTGCGCAGGTGGATTTCAAACTGCATCGCGCTTAAGCCGCGCGCCGCATACTGGTGCGAGAATGAAAAAGCCGGTAACTTTGAACTGCACCCCAAAAGTTGGACACCCGTCCAACGATTTGGGGTGTTTTTTCATGAGCAGGTCACCGGCTTGTTTATCGACGTCGGCGCGGTCCGCAACGCCGACTGCCGCTTCAACGCGAGATCAATGCGCCGCGCCAGGCGTCATGCCGTTGTGGCGCAACAAGGCATCGATATTCGGCTCGCGGCCGCGGAACGCCTTGAACGATTCCATCGCGGGACGGCTGCCGCCCACCTCCAGAATCTCCTTGCGATAACGCAGGCCGGTTGCCTGATCGAGCACGCTGCCACTCGCGGCTTGTGCGGCTTCTTCGAACGCGGCATACGCATCGGCGGACAGCACTTCAGCCCACTTGTAGCTGTAGTAGCCCGCCGCATAACCGCCCGCGAAAATATGGCTGAACGTGTTCGGCCAACGCGAGAACGCCGCTTGCGGCACCACGTGGAAACGCTCGTTGATCTCGCTCGCGAGTTCGGTGGCGTTCTTCGTACCGGACGCATCGAAACCGGTGTGCAGCTGCATGTCGAACATCGAGAACACGATCTGGCGCAACGTGCCGAGACCGCTCTGGAAATTCTTCGCGGCGAGCATCTTGTCGAACAGATCACGCGGCAGCGGCTTGGCGGTATCGACGTGCGAGGTCATGTCGCTCAACACGTCCCACTCCCAGCAGAAGTTTTCCATGAACTGCGACGGCAATTCAACCGCGTCCCACTCGACGCCGTTGATGCCCGACACGCCCAGTTCATCGACACGCGTGAGCATGTGATGCAGTCCGTGGCCGAACTCGTGGAACAGTGTGATCACTTCATCATGCGTGAAGCAGGCAGGCTTGCCGCCGACCGGCGCCGAGAAGTTGCAGGTCAGATACGCCACCGGCGTTTGCACGCTGCCGTGCGTGTGCTTGTGACGGCCACGCGCATCGTCCATCCATGCGCCGCCGCGCTTGCCTTCGCGTGCATACAGATCGAGATAGAACTGGGCGACGAGGCCGCGGTCCTGATTCTCGACGCGGAAAAAGCGCACGTCCGGATGCCAGACGGCCGCTTCGTCGCGACGGATGCGCACGCCGAACAGCGTTTCGGTGACCTTGAACAGGCCCTTGAATACGATGTCTTCCGGGAAATATTGTTTGACTTCGTTCTCGGAAAACGAATAGCGCTTCTGGCGCAGACGTTCGGCGGCGAACGTCATGTCCCACGGCTGCAGGTCGGTCATGCCGAGTTCGGTCGCGGCAAATTCGCGCAGTTCTTTCCAGTCCTGTTCGGCGTGCGGACGCGCGCGCGTGGCGAGATCTTCGAGGAAGGTCATCACTTGCGCCGGCGACTCGGCCATCTTCGGCGCGAGCGAGACTTCGGCGAAGTTGTTGTAGCCGAGCATGTGCGCTTCTTCCGCGCGCAGTTTCAGTTGTTCGGCGAGTACCGCCGTGTTGTCCCATTCCGGCTTGCCGTAGCCATATTGCGGACCGAGTTCCGACGCGCGCGTCACATACGCGCGGTACATCGCTTCGCGCATCGCGCGATTTTCCGAGTATTGCATCACCGGGAAATATGACGGGAAGTGCAGCGTGAATTTGTAACCGGTCTTGCCTTCGCGTTCGGCCGCTTCCTGCGCGGCTTCGATCACGTCTTCGGGCAGGCCGGCCAGTTGTGCCTCATCGCCGGCTTCGACGATATAGGTGTACGCGTTCGTCGCATCGAGCACGTGATCCGAAAACGCTTTCGACAACCCCGCCTGGCGTTCCTGCAATGCGGCGAAATGCGGCTTCTGGTCTTCCGGCAATTCCGCACCCGACAGGCGGAAATCGCGCAACGCGTTGCCCAGGATCTTCTTGCGCTCGCCCGTGAGCGAGGCGAAATCGTCGCTGGCGTTCAGTGCCTTGTACTTCTCGTACAACGCGAGATTCTGGCCGACGCTCGACCAGAATTCGGTCACGCGCGGCAGATTTTCGCCGTACACGGCGCGCAGTTCCGGCGTATCGGCCACGGCATTCAGATGGCCGACCACGCTCCAGGCGCGCGACAGCGGTTCTGTGGCGCGCTCGACCGGCTCGACCACGTCGGACCACGAAGCCGGTGTAATCGGCTGGGCGGCGCGCTCGACAGCGGCGGCTGCATCGGCGAGCAGGATATCGAGGGCAGGGGTGACGTGTTCGGGGCGGATTTCGCCAAAGCGCGGCAGGTCGGAGAAATCGAGGAGCGGATTGTCGTGCTTCGAGGGGGTAGTGGACATATGGCTTCCTGTCTGACGCGGGTGAACGGGTAATCGGTGCATCGACGGGCGCGCGCGAGGACGCCCCGATGACACTCCATGAGGACATTATTGGGGCGGGGCGCGCCGATTCCAATCCGTCGGCAGACAAATTATCAGATGTCGCGCGACTGCGTGCGCGGGAGCGAATGCCGCGCGCGGTTCAGACAGTGTTCGGGCGGCGGGCAGGCGCCGCGGTGTTGCCCCTGACTCGCCGCTCCCGCTGTGCAGCTGCACGCTGTACGAAGCCGGACGGTGGGAGTTGCTGCCCTGCCGCATTCTGGCTTTTTTCCCGGCGTGCTCAGGAGGATGGCTGGCGTGACGTATGGCGATCAGGCATTGAAGCCGTGCCTGCCGGCGAAACCGCTTCGCCGGCACGAGTTCGCGTCTTTAAGCCTTTGCGGCGGCTTCGCGCTCGGCGGCTTCGATCGTGTTGACGAGCAGCATCGTGATGGTCATCGGACCGACACCGCCCGGCACCGGCGTGACGTAGCCGGCCACGTCCTTGACACCCGCGAAATCGACATCGCCGCACAGCTTGCCGGCTTCGTCGCGATTCATGCCGACGTCGATCACGGCTGCGCCGGGCTTCACCATGTCCGCCGTGAGAATGTTGCGCAGGCCGGTGGCGGCGACCACCACGTCGGCGTTACGGGTATGGGCGGCCAGGTCGCGCGTCTTGCTATGGCAGATCGTGACGGTTGCGCCGGCTTCGAGCAGCAGCAGCGCCATCGGCTTGCCGACGATGTTCGAGCGGCCGATCACCACCGCGTTCGCGCCTTGCAACGGAATCTCATAGGCCGCCAGCATTTTCATCACGCCGTACGGTGTGCACGGGCGGAACAGCGGCCGGCCGGTCATCAGTGCGCCCGCATTGGCGACGTGAAAACCGTCGACGTCCTTTTCCGGCGCGATCGCCTCGATCACCTTGTGGCTGTCGATATGCGGCGGCAGCGGCAGTTGCACCAGAATGCCGTGGATGCGCGGGTCGCGATTCAGTTCGTCGATGCGCGCCAGCAGATCGGCTTCCGGCAGATCGGCCGGATAGCGGTCGAACGACGAACCAAGGCCGTTGTCATTACACGCCTTGACCTTGTTGCGCACGTAGACTTCGCTGGCCGGATTGTCGCCGACCAGCACCACGGCGAGGCCCGGCTGATGGCCGCGAGTGGTAAGGGCGGCGGCACGCGTGGCGACTTCGGCGCGCAGGGTCTTGGATAGGGCGAGGCCGTCGATCAGTTTGGCAGTCATGGTCGGTCGAGATGGGCAGTTTGGAAAGCGGAGCAGGGCGCAGGCGCGTGTGTGTGGCACGTGCGATGGCGCTTTTCACCGGAAACGGGGCGGCACATGAAAAGCGCGCGGCGCGAATCAGGGATAAGCAGCGCTGCAAAGTCCGACATTATACCGGCCTGGCATGGCGCGCCATGTACGGATTCCGGGTGGTACGCCGCCGCGGCTGCCGAACGGCTTCGCCCGCTATTCTTGCGCCGGCTGCCAGCTATCGTCCGGGTCGAACGATTTAATGACCGCTGCGGCGCGTGCGGATTGCGGCCCCAGGTTCTTTTGATAGACCTGACCGTCCTGATTGACGATAAAGCTCATCACACCGGTCTTGCCGTATTCAGCCGGCGAGGCGATCAGACCGAACCCTTTGGTTAGCACGCCGTTCTCCACGTAGTTTTGCGCGCCGCTCTTCGCGTGCGGACCTTGCGCCGTCAGAATCCGGTAGTGATACCCGTGATAGGCCTCTTTCGGGAGGGTGCCGTTGGGCATGGTGGCGGCGAGCGGTCCGAGCGGGCTTTCCCCTTCGCCGGGCGCCGTCGCCCAATACAGGCCGTCATGCTGGCCCTGCGTACTGACGAAGCGCTGTGCGTAGTGGTGGGTCAGGTTGTGATAGTCGTTTTGCGCGTCGAGGTAGGCGAGCGAGGTCAGGATCGCCGCGTGTTCGTTGCGGCCGATGCGGCGTGTCAGCATCTCGTCCTGCGCCGCGGGCGGATCGAAGCGCCAGCCGTGCGCGGCCTGCACGAGCGGAATCGGCAAGGTCCAGCCACTGTCGCCGACCGCCAGATGCGCGGTTGCGCGACCTTTGCTCTTCACCGGGTCCTCGACGATCTGATGGCTTTTCGACCATGCGCCAAGGAACTGGTAGATGTCGTCCTCGCCGATTCCTTCGGAAGGAATGAAGCGGTGAAAATCGTTGCCGAGCACGTGTTTGAGCGCACTTTCGTCGTTGCGGGCCAAGGCATCGACGAACGCATTGGCGGCGTCATCGGCAGTGGGATAGACCGCTTGGGCGTGTGCGGAAGTTGCGCCGAGCAGCAGTACCGGCGCCACCAGCAGGGTGCCGGCCGTGCTGAGGGCGACGGCGAGTGTCAGAGCGTGAGCGCGCAAGGCGCCGCGTCGAAATAAGCGAATCATTCGAGACTCCTCTTGATCGTTCAACGGTTGCGGCCGAATTGGCGCTCACCGCCGCCGGCCAGTCTGCCGCCACCACCGCCACCGCCGAAGTTGTTGCCGCCGCCACCACCACCGCGCTGGACGCCGCCGCCGTTTGCACCGAGACCACCGCCCGTGCGCTGCTGGCCGCCGCCATTGGCGCCGAAGCTGCCATTGCCGGAGCGGTTCGCTGCCGCGTTGCGGCTTGCCTGGCCGCGCTGCGTGTCCTGCCGCGCGGCGTTGCCGTCGCCGGCGCCGCGTAACGCGTTATCGCGATTGGCGTTCTGCGCGCGGTTTTGCAGATCGGCGTTCTGCGTGCCGCCCTGGTGGATCCCCTGCACGCGCTGGCTCGCGCTGCCGCTCAGGTTCTGGCCGGTCCGGTTCTGCAAGGTCTGCTGCGCCTGGGCGCGAGCCCCGTCGTCACGGCCGCGATAGGCATCGCGCTGCGTACCGCCGAGGTTGTTGTTGACGTTGCGGTTGACGTTGGTGTTGTTGACGTTGCGATTGACGTTGGTGTTGCGGTTCCAGTTCGTCGTGCTGCTATTTACATTGATCCGGTTGTTCACATTGATGTTGTTGTACCGGTTCACGTTGATGTTGACGTCATGCGTGTTCCAGTTGAAGCCGCCCCACAGCGAATTGGCAACGGCGACACCGGCGCCGAACGCAAGGCCGGTAGCGAAACCGGCCGCGATTGCATAACCGGGCGGCGGCGGGACATATACGGGCGGGTACGCGGGATAGGGCCAGGCGCCGTAGACGACAGTCGGGTTATACGTCGGCACGTACACCACTTGTGGATTGGCCGGCACGATCTGAATCGTGCTTTGTTCGACCACGACCTTCTGCTGTGAACTCGTCTTCAGATTGCCGGCGGCTTGCGCCTGTTTGCGCAAGCGTTGCACGGAGTCCATCACGTCGTTTGGCTGGGCCAGGAAGGCGTTGCCGAGTTGCGAGACCCAGTCGGGTTTCGACGCCATTGTCGCGAGGACTTGCGGGAAGGCGACCAGTGACTGCACGCTCGGGTCCCACGGCTCGGACGCGACCGCCTTGACGGCGTCGTCGCCTTGCAGCTTCGAGTTCGCTTTCGACCACGCGGCGGCAGCCTGCACGTCTTGCGGGAAGGTAGCGGCCATCAGCACCTGCGCGAGCAGTGCGTCGGGATAGAGCGCGATGGGCGCGGTCAGCGAATCGAGTTGCTGGTTCGACACCTTCGCAGGGCTTTGCGCATACACCGCGCTCGGCATGGCCAGACCGGCGAAGAGTGGCGTGCCCGCAAGTGCGGCGCAAACAAGCAACACACGCGAACGGTGTGCTCCGGATCGTTTCACGATGAAATCCTCGCGGTAGTGTTAGACATGCGAAGTCGATGCGCAGCGCATGCTGCGTTGCTCCGGTGCAATGAAATGTGGAACGTAGTTAGGAGGGCGGTGGATGGTTCAGGTGTGGCCGAACCGATCGATATGACACATACGCCAGCGAAGCAGCTATGCCACTTCACCTGCTTTGCATCACCTGGCGATGCCGAGTACGACAACTGCAGTTCATCTGTCCTGTGCTCATCGGGCATCAGCGATTCCTGCTAAGGAGTTCTGCGTAAATTAAGGGACGCAGACGGGCTTGTCAATCTTGTCAGAGGAAAGAAGTTATTGCCATGCGACGTGAGCGTATGCTGAGTAATGCGTAATGATTAGCGGATGCGGATGCGGATGCAGGTGCAGGTGCAGGTGCAGGTGCAGGTGCAGGTGCGTCGAGCCATGCCGCGCGTAGTTGCTGCGAAGCAGAGGGATGAGAGGAGGGAGGAAGGGGGGAAGGAAGGGAAGGAGGACGGAACGGGCCGGACTTTTCAACAGTCCGGCCGTTGAAACTCAGTCGCGCCCAGTGCGATGGGACGCGCCCGTTGTGCGTCTTGTTATTGCGCCGGTTGCGGCTTGTTCGACAGCGCGAGGCGCAGCAGATCGGCGACCGTGTTGACGTTGAGCTTTTCCATGATGTTCGCGCGGTGTGCTTCGACCGTCTTGATGCTGATCCCGAGGTCGTCGGCGATCTGCTTATTCAGGCGGCCCGCGATGATGCGCTCGAGCACCTGGTGCTCACGCGCGGTGAGTTTGCCCAGGCGTTCGGCCGCGGCGCGTTGCTGTTGCACGCTGGTGCTTTCGCTGCGCGCCTTGTCGAGCATGCGCTCGACCAGCTTGCGCAGTTCGGCTTCGTCGAACGGTTTTTCGATGAAGTCCATCGCGCCTTTCTTCATCGTCGAGACGGCCATCGGCACGTCGCCGTGGCCGGTCACGAAGATGATCGGCAGCGATGCGTTGTCGGCGATCAGGCGTTCCTGCAACTCGAGACCGCTCATGCCGGACATCCGCACATCGAGAATCAGACATGCGATCTGGCCCGGGTGCGTATGCGGCTGCCATGCGTCGATGAACTGCTCGGCGCTGGAGAAGCATTGCACGCGGTAGCCGTTCGCCTCCAGCAGCCAGCGCAGCGAATCTCGCACGGCCTCGTCGTCGTCGACGACAAAGACTGTTTCCTGTGTGGTGACTGGGCTGTTCATAGCTCTCCCGTAACGGTTTGTGGTGTCGGCGCCTCTGACCCGCCGTTGCTCGGGCCGTCAGGCTCTCCAATAGGCAGACTGCAATGGAACGTGGCGCCTGTGACGTGGCCGTCAGATTCGACGTTGTTGACCACCCACAGACGGCCGCGGTGCGATTCGATAATCGAACGGCAAATGTTCAGCCCCATGCCCATACCATCGGACTTGGTGCTGTAAAACGGTTCAAAGAGACGCTCGGCTGTCGCTTCGTCGACGCCCGGCCCCTGGTCGACGACGCTGATGCAGACAAACCCGCTCTCCAGTCGCACGACGACGCGAATCACGGGGTCGACCGCATTCGGGCGCGCATCGTACATGGCTTCGACGCCGTTCTTCAGCAGGTTCACCAGCACCTGCTCGATCAGCACCGGATCGACGTAAATCACCGGCAGGCGCGAGCGCAGATCGGTCACGATGCGAATCTTGCGCTTGCGCGCTTCGAGTTCGGCGAGCCCCACGGCGTCGGCCACGATGTCGGCCACGCGCGTGGCCTGGCGTTTCGGCTCGCTGCGTTTCACGAACTCGCGAATGCGCTTGATGATCATGCCGGCCCGCACCGCCTGTTGGGCGGTTTTCTCGAGCACGGGCAGGAGATTGTCAGGCGTCGTCCGACCGGACTTAACCAGCGCCACGGTTCCCGAGCAATAGTTATTGATCGCGGCGAGCGGCTGGTTCAGCTCGTGCGCGAGCGACGAGGCCATTTCGCCCATCGTCATCAGGCGGCTGGTGAACTGCAGCTTCTCGTCCTGCTGGCGCGAGAGCTCCTGAGCCTGCTTGCGGGTGGTGATATCGGTTGCGATCTGCATCTGCGCGAGGTGGCCGTCCACCCACTGGATGTACTGGCGGCGCACTTCGAACCATTTCTGGATGTTCTGCACGTAGACTTCCTGCGCATCGGCCGTGCTTTGGGTTAGCGCGGCGGCGGGCAGGCCCGCGTAGGTATCCACCATATCGATCGAATCGGACGAGGCCTGTGTGCTGTCGAACCCGCCGCCCGCCAATTCCAGATGGCCGTCCGGGCGAATGCCGAACAGGTGGCGGTAGTAGCGGTTGGCGAACAGCAGTTCGGCTTCATCGGCGGCCAGCACGGAGACGGCGGCGTCGAGACTTTCAAGCACGGTCGTGAAGCGCTCGTGCGCGGCGGCGAGTTCTTCGCGTGCGCGCTTCGGTTCGGTGATGTCGGTCATCGACGACATCCAGCCGGTCTGGCGGCCCGAGCTGTCGATCAGCGGCGATACATAGAGGCGAGCATGGAACAGCGAACCGTCCTTGCGGCGCACCCGCAACTCGAAGCCCGAAGAAGGCGCCTTGCCGCGCAGCGTCATGTCGAGCTGGCGTTGCATCTCAGGGTAGGCGTCGCGCGGCCAGTAAGCGAACGGCGCATTCTTGCCGACCAGATCGCTTTCATCCCAACCGGTCATGCGGCAGAAGGCCGGATTGACGTGAGTGATGCGGCCGTGCATGTCGAGCACACGCATGCCGATCAGCACCGAGTTTTCCATCGCGCGGCGGAAGAAGGCTTCGGCGTAGAGCGCCTGCTGCGCCTCGAAGCGTTGCCGCGTGTGCTTCCACAAACTCCACAGGCTCCACAGCACGAAGCACGACAGCCCGGCCACCAGCCAGACCAGCGTGTTGTTGGTGAAGTTGGTCATCTGCGGGAACGCGTAGACGCGCACCGAGACGCCCTGGCCAGGCGGATCGAGCGGCAGATCGTAGAACATGTCGCGCGGCAGGCGCGGACGGGTCGACGTGGTGGTCAACTCGCGGTTGTTCACGTCGATGATCGAGATTTTGTATTTGGCCGACAACTCGGGCGGAATGTCGTGCTTCAGGATCCCTTCGACCGAGAACACGGCGGCAATCGTGCCGAGGAAGTCGCGGTCGCGGTAGACCGGTGTCTGCAGCGTGATGTAGCCATTGCCGAGGTCGTCGTAGATCAGCGGCGAGTACACCTGGCGGCGCGTATTGCGCGCCTCGTTGAAGGCGGCTTTGACGGCTTCGTCCATCTGCGCGTCGTTCGGCTTGGCGAGGCGCTGGCCGAACACGGGGAGTGCGGTATTGGGCCAGCGCGGCTGCTGCTGGCTCGTGTACCAGTTCATGTAGAGGATCTCGGGATGCCCCTGCATGATGTCCGTGGTGGACACCTGGAATGAATGCGGATCGGCGTGGCCGGCGACAAGGTCGCGGGCGAGGGCCTGAATCTGTTCCTGAGCGCCGGTCATGGACAGGCGGATCTGCTGCTGCGCCCACGCGACATTGCGGTAGAGCGTGTCTTCCTGCTGCTGCTGTTCGCGCCGGTTCAGGCTCCACAGAATCAGGCTCATGACGACCAGGAACACCAGGATCGACAGCAGCGGCGTGAGCAAATAGGAGTTCGACCACCACGGTCCGTGGTGCCAGCGGGAGGACGGCGTCGAATCCGCCGGCGAACCGGCGGTGCGCGCCGAGCGAGCGAAAAGCCGTTCGGTCAACATGCGTGGCATTGTAGCGCAGCGGGTCACTAGCAAATGGCGCAAAAAAGCGCTGAAAGAACCGTTATTCGGCGCAAACTAGCCGACGTATCCGTCGATCGGCAGTCAAATCAGGTTGCGCCGCAACAATTTTTCGCATTATGAGAATCGATCTCGTAATTTGAAAATTTTGTTGCGCGGACGTCGGGACCCCTTTTACAATCGGCCGAAGCTGCCGCGGTCGTGCTTCGTCCGCGTCGTCTGTTCAAAGAGCGTTCCTCTACATCCAGGAGACGAGCATGTCCGCTGTACCCGACGAAGTCATGAAATATGTCGCCGCCGAAAAAGACGAAGATCCCCAGGAAACCGGCGAATGGCTGGAAGCGCTGGATGGCGTGATTTCTGCTGTGGGCCCCGATCGCGCTCACTACCTGATTGAGAAACAGATCGAATTCGCCCGTGTACACGGCGAGCATCTGCCGTTCTCCGCAAACACCCCGTACATCAACACGATTCCTGTGTCGCGTCAGGCGCCGATCCCCGGCGACCAGGACCTCGAACACCGGATTCGCTCGTACACGCGCTGGAACGCCATCGCCATGGTGCTGCGCGCGGGCAAGGACACGAACGTCGGCGGCCACATCGCCTCGTTCGCGTCGGCCGCCACGCTGTACGACGTCGGCTACAACCATTTCTGGCACGCACCGTCGGCCGAACATGGCGGTGACCTCGTGTTCGTGCAGGGCCACTCGTCGCCGGGTGTGTACTCGCGCGCGTTCCTGCTCGGCCGCCTGAGCGAAAACCAGCTCGACAACTTCCGTCAGGAAGTGGGCGGCGAGGGCATCTCGTCGTATCCGCACCCGTGGCTGATGCCGGACTTCTGGCAATTCCCGACCGTCTCGATGGGCCTCGGCCCGATCATGGCGATCTATCAGGCACGCTTCATGAAGTACATGCAGGCGCGCGGCATTGCGAAGACCGAAGGCCGCAAGGTCTGGGCTTTCCTCGGCGACGGCGAAACGGATGAACCGGAATCGCTCGGCGCAATCGGCATGGCCGGCCGCGAACGCCTCGACAACCTGGTGTTCGTGATCAACTGCAACCTGCAGCGCCTCGACGGTCCGGTGCGCGGTAACGGCAAGATCATTCAGGAACTCGAAAGCGAATTCCGCGGCGCCGGCTGGAATGTCATCAAGGTCATCTGGGGCAGCCGCTGGGATGCGCTGTTCCAACGCGACAAGTCGGGCGCGCTGATGCGCCGGATGATGGAAGTCGTCGACGGCGAATATCAGACGTACAAGTCGGAGTCGGGCGCGTTCGTTCGCGAGCACTTCTTCAATACGCCGGAACTGAAGGCGCTGGTGGCCGACTGGTCCGACGAAGACGTGTGGAACCTGAACCGCGGCGGCCACGATCCGCACAAGATCTACGCAGCGTTCACCGAAGCGACAAACGCCAAGGGCCAGCCGACCGTCATTCTCGCGAAGACGATCAAGGGCTACGGCATGGGCGAAGCCGGTCAGGCGATGAACATCACCCACCAGCAGAAGAAGCTGCACGTGGACCAGCTGAAGAAATTCCGCGACCAGTTCCGCCTGCCGATCTCCGACGACGACCTCGTCCACGTGCCGTACCTCAAGTTCGAAGAAGGTTCGAAGGAACTCGAGTACATGCGTGCCCGCCGTCAGGACCTCGGTGGTTATCTGCCGGCGCGCCGTCAGAAGGCCGAGTCGCTGCCGGTGCCGGCGCTGGACGCGTTCGAGCCGTTGCTGAAGGGCACGGGCGAAGGCCGCGAGATCTCCACGACGATGGCGTTCGTGCGGATCCTCAACATCCTGCTGAAAGACAAGGCGCTCGGTAAGCGCATCGTGCCGATCGTGCCGGACGAATCGCGTACCTTCGGCATGGAAGGCCTGTTCCGCCAGATCGGTATCTGGAATCAGGAAGGCCAGAAGTACATTCCGGAAGATTCCGACCAGCTGATGTTCTATCGCGAATCGGAAACCGGTCAGATCCTGCAGGAAGGCATCAACGAAGCCGGTGGTATGTGTGACTGGATCGCAGCCGCGACGTCGTACTCGACGCACGGCGAGATCATGATCCCGTTCTACATCTTCTACTCGATGTTCGGCTTCCAGCGTATCGGCGATCTGGCATGGGCGGCGGGCGATATGCGCTCGCGCGGCTTCCTGCTGGGCGGCACCGCTGGCCGCACCACGCTGAACGGCGAAGGTTTGCAGCACGAAGACGGCCACTCGCTCCTGTGGGCCGCATCGGTGCCGAACTGCATCAGCTACGACCCGACGTTCGGCTATGAACTCGCGGTCATCATGCAGGACGGTCTGCGCCGCATGGTCGCCGACCAGGAAGACGTGTACTACTACATCACGGTGATGAACGAGAACTACGAGCACCCCGCGATTCCGCAGGGCGATGCCGTAGCGGCCGACATCATCAAGGGTATGTACTCGTTCAGGAAGGCCGACGCTGACAAGAAGGCGCCGCGCGTTCAGCTGATGGGCGCGGGCACCATCTTCAATGAAGTGATCGCCGCTGCCGATCTTCTGAAGAGCGACTGGGGCGTTGCTGCCGACCTGTGGAGCGTGCCGAGCTTCACCGAACTGGCTCGCGAAGGTCACGAAGTGCAGCGCTGGAACCTGCTGCACCCGACCGAAGAGAAGAAGCTCTCGCACGTCGAGAAGTTGCTGAAGGACGCGCAAGGTCCGGTCATCGCATCGACCGACTACGTGCGCGCGCTGACCGAGCAGATCCGCGCGTTCGTGCCGCAGAAGTTCGTCGTGCTGGGCACGGATGGCTATGGCCGTTCGGACACGCGTGAAAAGCTGCGTCACTTCTTCGAGGTCGACCGCTACTGGGTCACGGTTGCCGCGTTGAATGCACTGGCAGATGAAGGCACGATCGAGCGCAAGGTCGTCGCCGAGGCGCTCAAGAAGTACAACCTTGATCCCGCCAAACCCAACCCGATGACCGTCTAAGGCATCATTCCCCGTGTGCCACGGCGTGCGCGCCTGCCCCTGATCGACAGGAGCAGGCGGCGTGCGCGGCCCAGGAGACACTAACAATGAGTCAAGCGATCGAAATCAAGGTGCCGGACATCGGCGATTACAAGGACATCCCTGTGATCGAGGTGCTGGTGAAGGCGGGTGATACCGTCGAGAAAGAGCAATCGCTCGTCACGCTGGAATCCGACAAGGCGACCATGGACGTGCCGAGCTCGGCCGCCGGTGTCGTCAAGGAAGTGAAGGTGAAGGTGGGCGACAACGTGTCGGAAGGCTCGCTGATCGTCGTGCTGGACGGCGCTGCAGGCGGTGCCGCTGCAGCGCCCGCTCCGGCACCTGCCGCCGCACCGGCTCCCGCGCCGGCCCCGGCCGCTGCGCCGGCTGCAAGCGGTGGTGGTCTGCAAGAAGTCAAAGTGCCGGATATCGGCGACTACAAAGACATTCCCGTGATCGAAGTCGCGGTGAAGGTCGGCGATCGCGTCGAGAAAGAGCAGTCGCTGGTGACGCTCGAATCCGACAAGGCGACCATGGACGTGCCGAGCTCGGCCGCCGGCATCGTCAAGGAATTGAAGGTCAAGGTGGGCGATACCGTGTCGGAAGGCTCGGTGATCGTCGTGGTGGAAACTGAAGGCGGTGCTGCTGCGCAGGCTCCGGCGCCTGCGGCAAAACCGGCAGCGCTCGAGAAGCCGTCGGACGCGCCGGCAACGCCATCGCCCGCTCCGGCTTCGCCGTCCGCGCTTGCACAGGCGCCGGTGATTCCGGCTGGCGAAGGCGGTGCTCGCCATGCGAGCCACGCTTCACCGTCCGTGCGCAAGTTCGCGCGCGAACTCGGTGTCGATGTGGCGCAAGTGCAGGGCACGGGTCCGAAGGGCCGTATTACGCAAGCGGACGTGACCGGCTTCATCAAGGGTGTGATGACGGGCCAGCGTGCTGCGCCGGCCGGCGCTGCCGCACCGGCAGCTGCGGGTGGCGGCGAGTTGAATCTGCTGCCGTGGCCGAAGGTCGACTTCACCAAGTTCGGCCCGGTCGATCCGAAGCCGCTGTCGCGCATCAAGAAGATCTCGGGCGCGAATCTGCATCGCAACTGGGTCATGATTCCGCACGTCACGAACAACGACGAAGCGGACATCACCGATCTCGAAGCGCTGCGCGTGCAGTTGAACAAGGAAAACGAAAAGGCCGGCGTGAAGATCACGATGCTGGCGTTCGTGATCAAGGCGGTGGTTGCCGCTTTGAAGCAGTTCCCGACGTTCAATGCCAGCCTCGATGGCGATAACCTCGTGTTCAAGCAGTACTACCACATTGGTTTTGCTGCCGATACGCCGAATGGTCTGGTTGTTCCGGTGATTCGCGATGCGGACAAGAAGGGTTTGATCGATATCGCGAAGGAAATGGCCGAGCTTTCGAAGGCTGCGCGTGATGGCAAGCTGAAGCCGGATCAGATGCAAGGTGGTTGCTTCTCGATTTCTTCCCTGGGCGGGATTGGCGGGACTCACTTTACGCCGATTATCAATGCGCCTGAAGTCGCAATTCTCGGGTTGTCGCGTGGCGCGATGAAGCCGGTTTGGGATGGTAAGCAATTCGTTCCGCGTTTGATTCTGCCGCTGTCGTTGTCGTATGACCATCGGGTGATTGATGGTGCCGCGGCGGCGCGGTTCAATGCGTATCTGGGTGCGATTCTTGCCGATTTTCGGCGTGTGATTCTTTGATCTGGTGATGGCGTTGCGCGGGGCGCGGGTTTTGTTTGTTTTTTGTCTGTTATCCGCGCCCTTCTGTAGAACCTGCTTTCTTAGTGGTCTATTAGCGTCGCCCCTGTGCGGGGCGGCACCTACTTTTCTTTGTCTTCCAAAGAAAAGTAGGCAAAAGAAAGGCGCGTCCTTGGGCGGACGGCAAAGGATGATTCTGTCCAGGGCGTTGCCAGCTTTTAGGCTGTTTTTTTCGGGTTCTTCACCTCATCACGATCAATAAGAGAAGGGGACACTATGAGTCTCGTCGAAGTAAAAGTGCCGGATATCGGTGACTTCAAGGACGTCGATGTCGTCGAAGTCAATATCAAACCGGGCGATGTCATCGAGAACGAACAGGCGCTGATGACGCTCGAGTCCGATAAGGCCTCCATCGAAGTGCCAAGCGATACTGCCGGCACCGTCAAGGAAGTGCGCGTCAAAGCCGGCGACAAAGTCTCGCAAGGCACAGTCATCGCGCTAGTCGAGTCGTCGGCGGACGCGGCGCCCGCTAAAGAGGCACCGAAGGCCCCGGCCAAAGAACCTGAGAAAGCGCCGGCGCAAGCCGCTGCTGCACCGAAAGCTGCCGCGCCCGCTCCGCAAGCCGGCAGCTTCTCCGGCAACGCGGATATCGAGTGCGACATGCTCGTGCTCGGTTCAGGCCCCGGCGGTTACTCGGCCGCGTTCCGCTCGGCCGATCTCGGCATGAAGACGGTGCTCGTCGAACGTTATTCCACGCTCGGCGGTGTCTGTCTGAACGTCGGCTGTATTCCGTCGAAGGCGCTGTTGCACACGGCCCTTGTTATCGACGAAGCAGAAGCGCTCGGCGCACATGGCATTACGTTCGGCAAGCCGCAAATCGATCTCGACAAGCTGCGCGACTTCAAGTCGGGCGTCGTCAAGAAGCTCACCGGCGGTCTCGCCGGCATGGCCAAGATGCGCAAGGTCGAAGTCGTGACGGGAACCGGCTCGTTCGTCGATCCGCATCACATGGAAGTGCAGACCGAAGGCGGCAAGAAGGTCGTCAGGTTCAAGCAGGCAATCATCGCCGCAGGCTCGGAAGCGGTGAAGCTGCCGTTCATTCCGGAAGATCCGCGGGTGGTCGATTCGACCGGCGCGCTCGAACTGCGTCAGATTCCGCAACGCATGCTGGTGATCGGCGGCGGCATCATCGGGCTCGAAATGGCAACGGTCTACGCCACGCTCGGCGCACAGATCGATGTGGTCGAAATGCTCGACGGCCTGATGGCCGGCGCGGATCGCGATCTCGTCAAGGTCTGGGAGAAGTACAACAGCAAGCGTTTTGCCAACGTCATGCTGAAGACCAAAACCACTGGGGCCGAAGCGAAAGACGATGGCATCTACGTGTCGTTCGAAGGCGAAAAGGCCCCCGCCGAAGCGCAACGCTATGACCTCGTGCTGGTCGCCGTCGGCCGTACGCCGAATGGCAAGAAGATTGGCGCGGACAAGGCAGGCGTCGCGGTAACGGATCGCGGCTTCATCGACGTCGACAAGCAGATGCGCACCAACGTGCCGCACATCTTCGCGATCGGCGATATCGTCGGTCAGCCGATGCTCGCGCACAAAGCCGTGCACGAAGCTCACGTCGCCGCTGAAGTGGCGCACGGCGAGAAGGCGTACTTCGATGCGCTGCAGATTCCGTCGGTGGCCTACACCGATCCGGAAGTGGCTTGGGCCGGCAAGACGGAAGATCAGCTGAAGGCCGAAGGCATCAAGTACGGCAAGGCGGTGTTCCCGTGGGCCGCTTCGGGCCGCGCGATCGCCAACGGCCGCGACGAAGGTTTCACCAAGCTGCTGTTCGACGAAGAAACGCATCGCGTGATCGGCGGCGGGATTGTCGGTTTGAACGCCGGCGACCTGATCAGCGAAGTGTGCCTCGCGATCGAAATGGGGGCGGACGCTACGGATATCGGTAAGACGATTCACCCGCACCCGACGCTCGGCGAGTCGATCGGGATGGCCGCCGAGTTGTACGAAGGCGTCTGCACCGACCTGCCGCCGCAGAAAAAGAAGTAATGCGGAAGGACCGCTCGCACCTGAGCGGTCCTTAAAGGCAGGCATAAAAAAATGGCGCATCCTGTAAAGGGATGCGCCATTTTTTTACGGCACGCAGCGTGGAGCATTTTCCGGCTGGGACATTGAACCCGCGTAAAACACACAGGAAACCGCGGGAAAAAAATCCCGGCTTTCGCCGGGCAAACGATACGCTGTTCAACGTATCGGAGCGTTCGGCCGTGCAGCGCGGCGTATAAGGGCTACGCACCGCCACCCGGCACCGTTGCTTTCGATACTGCCGGCTTTTGCCTGGCGGCAGGCCGGCTTGTTGTTGAATCTTAAACCGTCTTCTTTGCCGAGCGCGATGCTTGTGCAGCGGCTTGCGATGCTGCCTTCGATGCGGCCGTTGCGGCTGCATTGAAGTTGCTTTCAGCGATCTCGACAGCTTGCTTGGTCGCCTTGTGGACCGTTTCGTACGTGGTGTTGGCGGCGGTGATAGCCGACTTCATCACGGCGACAGCGGTTTCCGAGCCGGCCGGGGCATTCTTTGCAACATTTTCGACGAGCGCCTGGACCTTGCGGTTTTGCTCTTCGAATTGGGCTTCCGCGACGCGGGTGAATTCACCTTGCGTTGCCGAAACGATCTCATACACGTGACGGCCATACGACAGCGCCTTTTCAGCCACCGGCTGTGCGAGGCTTGCCTGCAGCGCCAGCAATTCCTGCGCGTCCTTCACCGACAGCGCGCGTTGGGCGTTTTCCTGACTTTCCGCGAGCGTCGATTTGACGACTTGCAGGTTCAGCTCAACCAGCTTTTCGACGCCTTCAAATGCTTTGGTCGTCAGGCCGAACAACGTTTCAAAGTTGGCTTTCTGGGCTGCGGCGAATTGCTCAGGGGTCAGCAGAGTCATGGTTTACGCTCCTGGATTGCGGCCTGTCTGTGCGGACCGCATTGGGTTAGTGGCAAGACGATTCAGGATCGTCTCCCCGGACCGCGATGTTTTGTGCATCGCAGCAATGGTTCCCATTCTAGGATGGTCACAACGAATGTCAAGCGCTTTTTGTGCGTCGCACAATATCGATAAATTACTGATAAAACAGTACGTTATACGGCAGGCATGACACTCGTGTGACGCAAGTTAATTTGTCCGTTGCACTGTGCTGGTGCGGGAGGAATCGGTACGTGTTACCGATTTCAAGGCCGATTTTGACCGCAAGGCGAGGGCGGCGCTGGTGCGAAGAAAGCAACAATGTGTTTGACAAAAAATCCATCAATTGGCCATCCCGATGTAAACCAGAAAGTGTCACGGAACGTTAATGCTCTATACCGGTCGAATGCGCGTTGGCGGTCTCCAGCAGGTGTTTAACAGCCTGCGGCGAAGCCCTGCAACGTTCCGGTGCGTCGGCAAGGCTTTACATGCCTGCGCTCTAACCGTATTTCCCCTGATCAAGGTTGTCTCGAAATTGCCGTTATGCTGAAAGAATCCCCTCGATTCTGGCGGTACAGGCGAGGCGAAGCGCGCGGGCGATCGTTTTTTTCGATCGAAGCGCGGCACTTATTTGTTTTTTTTTGCGATCGGAGCTTACAAGCCGGTTTAAGGAGCGCCCATAAGTGCTTCAAATTGCTAATTTTTCGTTGTTTTACTACACTTGCGGAAACCTCTCGCCGCTCCCTACCGAACACCCATGAAAACCGACATGTTTTCGTCGCTAAAAGCGATCCACGGCGCGGCGCGCAGCACCGCTCTGTCGGTGGCCGCCTCCATGGTCATCGCAGCGGCGTTCGCCACACCTGTCAGCGCTTTTGCTGACACGCCCGCCACCCCGGCACAAACCTCCAAACACGCGAAAGCAGCCAAAAAGCCCGCCGCGGCCACCGCCGACAAAGTGTCGGGCAAGAAGGCCGCCAACGGCGCCGCTGCGAACACCGCGGCCGCCGCAGGTGACGACGCACCGCGCGCGAGTGTCAAACGCAAGCGCGTGACGTACTCGTTGAACGGCCGCCACCACTCGGTGGTGCGCCGCGTCGCCTACGAGCCGCGTCAGCCTAGCGTCGGCCAGGCTTTCGGTCTGCACGAAACGCCGGACGCGCTGATGCTGCGTTCAAGCGTTGCCTACGTGATCGACCAGAACACGGGCGAATCGCTGTTCGACAAGAATTCGCGCGCCGTGGTGCCCATCGCGTCGATTACCAAGCTGATGACCGCGATGGTGGTGCTCGACTCGAAAGAGCCGATGACCGACCAGATCGAAGTCACCGACGAAGACCGCGATTACGAAAAGAACACCGGCTCGCGTCTGTCGGTGGGTTCGGTGCTCTCGCGTGAAGACATGCTGCACATCGCGCTGATGGCCTCGGAGAACCGCGCGGCCGCGTCGCTGTCGCGTTATTTCCCGGGCGGCCGTCCGGCGTTCCTCGCGGCCATGAACGCGAAGGCCAAACAACTCGGCATGACCGACACGCACTTTGAAAACCCTACGGGTTTGACGAGCCAGAACGTGTCGAGCGCGCGTGACCTCGTGAAGATGGTCAATGCGGCGTATCAGTATCCACTGATCCGCAAGTTCTCGACCGATCACAGCTACGAGGTGTACACGGGCAAGCGTTCGCTGGCTTACAACAGCACGAATGCGCTGGTGCGCAACCCGACGTGGGACATCGGTCTGCAAAAGACCGGTTTCATCAACGAAGCGGGCGAGTGCCTCGTGATGCAGGCAACCATTCACGGCCGTCCGATGATCATGGTGCTACTCGACTCGTCGGGTAAGTACTCGCGCTTTGCGGATGCAACGCGTCTGCGCACATGGCTCGACAATGGTGGCGATCAGCCGCGCATTACCAGCGCGGATGCCAGCGGCCCGGGCACCTGAAGTTGCCTTGACATGCTCGAGTGGCCGGTTTTCGGACCGGCCAGAAAAAAGGCCTCGCAAATTGCGAGGCCTTTTTATTGAGCCGGAGGAGGGCGGCGGCCGGCTAGGCGTGCTGGGAATGCGCATGCTCCTGCGGTGTCTGCGGGCGATAACCAAGCGATTCGGAAATCAACAGGGCCGTTTGGCTGAGCTGCCCGAGCCATGAGTCCTGCAAACGATCCGCTGGGGCGGACAGCGACAGGCCCGCAACCAGCTTGCCGGTGTCGTCGTAAATCCCCGCTGCAATGCAGCGCACGCCCAGTTCCAGCTCTTCGTTATCGCGCGCGCACGCCTGTTGGCGCACGTGCGACAGTTCGCGTTCGAGTTTGGTCAGATCGGTGATGCTGTTCTGCGTGTGACCGGACAGGCCGGTGCGCGTGGCGTACGCCCGCACGCGGGTCGATTCGTCTGCGGCGAGGAAGAGCTTGCCCACCGAGGTCAGATGCAGCGGCGCGCGCCCACCGATCGCTCGCACCACCTGCATGCCGGAGCGCTCGGAATAGGCGCGCTCTATATAGACGATCTCGTCGCCCTGACGCACCGACAGATTCACTGTCTGCCCGGTTTGACGGTGCAGCTCGCGCATCGGCGTGAGCGCCGCGTCGCGTACCGACAGCCGCGCCTTCACCAGATTGCCCAGTTCGAGCAGGCGCATACCGAGACGGTAGGTGCCGGGATCCGACCGGTCGACCAGCCGGCACATCACCATATCGTTCAGGATGCGGTGCGCGGTGGACGGGTGCAGCTCCGTGCGGATGGCGAGTTCTTTCAGGCTGACCGGGTCGCTATGCGCAGCGAGTGCATCGAGCAGGCGCATCATGCGTTCGATCACCTGGATCGAAGTTTTGGGATCCGGGTTCGTATCGCTCATGGGAGGAATCGGTTGGCGCGTCAAACAGCGGAAATTGATTGTATCCCGTATTGTGAAAAGAAGGGAAGCGCTTGGATGCGCTATTCCAATTTTACGTGGCGTTCGTCCTATGCCTTCTGGCCGTTGGTATTGTGCCGCAAACAGCGGATAATCAGGCACGTTTTCCCGAAGGAGGGCTCATGCGAGTCGGATTGTTCGTTACCTGCCTGATCGATCTGATGCGTCCGGAGATCGGTTTTTCGGTTATCAAGCTGATCGAAGGCGCCGGTTTCGAGGTCGTGGTGCCGCCCGCGCAAACCTGTTGCGGGCAACCCGCGTACAACTCGGGCGAGCGGCGCATCGCGCGCGACCTGGCCGAGAAAACCTTGCGCGAGTTCGAACAGTTCGACTACGTCGTGGTGCCGTCCGGTTCCTGCGGCGGCATGATCCGTGCGCATTACGGCGACCTGTTTGCGGACGATCCGGAACTGATGAACCGCTTTGGCCGGCTGCGGGCCAAAGTGTTCGAACTGACCGATTTCCTCGTCAATGTGGCCAAGGTGCAATTGCAGCCAGGTGAGTTCGCGGGCCAGGTGACTTATCACGATTCCTGTTCGGGGCTGCGCGAACTCGGCGTCAAGGCGCAGCCGCGCGCCTTGCTGGCGCAGGTCGGTGTGGCGGTGACAGAAATGAAGGATTGCGAGCACTGCTGCGGCTTTGGCGGCACCTTCGCGATCAAGTACGGCGACATCTCGACGGCGATCGTCGACGAGAAATGCGCGAATATCGGCGCGAGCGGCGCCGGCACGGTGGTGCTTGGCGACCTCGGCTGCATGCTCAATATCGAAGGCCGCTTGCGGCGCACTGGCGATACCACCACACGCGTGCTGCACATCGCCCAGGTGCTGGCCGGCGACGCTTAATAAAGTCGCTGCAGCGCCCAAAACCGGCGTGCTTGAGTCGGCGCACTCCATTCGCGCGCTTCACCCGTACGCTTCGCTCGCATTTCGCTTGCATTTCGCTTGCACATTTCAACTGCGCATTTCGCTCGCCCATTTCTCTCGAATACGCCCAAGGCCGCCATGCAAGTCCAATCGATGCATTTCAAGGCCCGCGCGGGCCAGAAACTCGCCGACCAGCGTCTGCAACAGAACCTCACCAAGCTGTCGACCAAGTTCGTGTCGGCCCGTGCCGCGGCCATGACCGCGATCGATTTTCCCGCCACCCGGGCCGCGCTGAAGGAGCGCCGCAATCGGGCGCTGGACAATCTCGACGTCTGGCTCGAGACCTTCGAACGTGAAGCGAGCCGGCGCGGCGTCACGGTCCTGTTCGCCGAGACGACGCAGGAGGCCGCGCGCCTCGTCGGCGATATCGCGCGCCGGCACGAGGTGAAGAAGGTGATCAAGACCAAGTCGATGGTCACCGAGGAAATGCGTCTGAACGAGGTGCTCGGGCAGATGGGCGTGCAATCGATCGAAACCGATCTGGGCGAATACATTCTGCAGATCAACGACAACGAGCCGCCCAGCCACATCATCGCGCCGGTCGTCCATAAAGATAAGGACGAGATCGCCGACCTCTTCGCGAAAACGCATGGCCGGCCGCGTCTGACCGAAATCGCCGACATGACCCGCGAAGCGCGCGAGATGCTGCGCCCGCACTTCATGACCGCGGACATGGGGGTGACCGGCGGCAACTTCGTGGTGGCGGAGACGGGTTCGGTTGTGCTTGTCACGAACGAGGGTAACGAGGGCATGTGCACGGTGATGCCACGCGTGCACGTAGCTGTGACCGGCATCGAGAAAGTGTT
Organism: Paraburkholderia sp. GAS348; assembly: GCF_050434205.1. Taxonomy (NCBI): domain Bacteria; kingdom Pseudomonadati; phylum Pseudomonadota; class Betaproteobacteria; order Burkholderiales; family Burkholderiaceae; genus Paraburkholderia; species Paraburkholderia sp. GAS348. The sequence continues at coordinate 130,329 of NZ_JBNPVT010000012.1, read as the reverse complement.
GCCTACGCTGGAAGATCTGGCGACGGCGATGCGTCTTTTGCCTCGCTCGGCCACCGGCCAGGCGACCTCGAACTATTTCTCCGTGCTGACCGGGCCGCGCGGCACGGGCGATCAGGACGGACCCGAGCATATGTATGTGGTGCTGGTCGACGGTGGGCGCACGGGGCTGATCGGCGGTGACTTTCAGGAAATGCTGCGCTGTATCCGTTGCGGCGCTTGCATGAATCATTGCCCGGTGTATCAGAAGGTGGGTGGTCATGCCTACGGCTGGGTTTATCCGGGTCCGATGGGATCGGTGCTGACGCCGAGCTACGTTGGGATCGACAAAGCGCTGGATCTGCCTCAGGCGGCGACTTTGTGCGGCGAGTGCAACAGCGTATGTCCGGTGGGCATTCCCTTGTCCGATCTGCTGCGCAAGCTGCGCGAAAAGCAGGTCGAACGGCACCTGCGGCCGTGGCGCGAACGAATGGGGCTCGCGGTGTGGGGTTTCCTCGCGCTGCACCCGGATGTTTATGCGCTCCTCACCAAGCTGGCGGTTCGCGTGCTGGAGCGAATGGGCGGGCGAAATCGTTCTATTGCGAGGCTGCCGCTAGGCGGCGCGGGCTGGACCAATACGCGCGATATGCCGGCTCCGGTTGGCCGTACGTTCAGAGAACTGTACGCCGCGCAACGCAGCCATATTGGCTGAGCGAGCGGCGCTGTCGTTCTATTTGCACGGCTGCTGGAAGGTGGCGCGAGACGGCGCCTACGCCTGTCCCCTTCCTTACCCGATCAATGATCTGTTATCCCTGGCTGGCGGCTGTAAGTGCCTCTGGCCGGCGCATTGCCTCCATTGCCGCGTCCACCGCCGTTGCCCGCTTGCTGTGGCGGCGGGGGCGGCGGGCTGCCTGCCCCCGGTCGTGGCGCATTGGACCCACTCGGTCCCCTCGGCCCGCCAACTGCGCCTTGAGGCGGCGGTCCTCCGTGCGGGCCGCCGCCGTTCGGCTGACCACGCCAGCCGCCGTTATCTCCGCGGTTTCCGTTGTTTCCATCGTTGCCATTATTCGGCCGTCCGCGATCCGGGTAACCCGGGTAGCCCCGATAACCCGGCCCCGGCCCGTAATAGCGGCCCGGCCCGTCGTAGTAACCCGGGCCCGGATAATTGCTGTAGCCCATATAGACGTTGGTTTGCGGCACGACCGGCACGCCGGTGGCATAGCCGTCGTACCCGTCATAGCCGCTGTAACCGTCGCCATAGCCGTTGCCGACCATCGGCGTGCCGTCCGGATAGACCGCGCAGCCGCCTAGCAAGGCAACAGCGAGCGTCAGGCCGGCAAGTGGAGCAATACGTTTCATTTGGAGGATCAGTGCGAAGATTTCGTGTCTGTAAGACAGCCATTATCGCCAACTGTCGCGCCCGTTTTGTATGTGTTTGTAAGGATTTCTTTTTCATGCCACGACGCAGGCCAACGTCGTGCGCGGCAAACCCGTCGATGCACTGTTCCATTCAGTGCAACGCTGTATCTCGCGCCCGTGGGTTTTTGCCGATTGTGGATTCCTATAGCATTTCGACTGGGCATAGTGGATCACGAGTTCACGAGCCCCTAATCGGAAGAAACAACATCATGAAAAAGACAATATCGGTGTACTGGCCCCTCGCTATCGTTGTGCCCCTTGCTGCGGCAGGCTATTTGCACATTTGCGGCGACGCTGCTTCGCGTGCCTCGCAAGCCCCGCTCGCTGCTGATCGATTGACGGCGGAACTGGCGCGCGCCGTCTCGTACGGCATGGTCGACAATGCGGCGAAGTTGCCGGCCAAACCGATGCGCGCCGTGACGGTAATGCCGCTGGCGGAAGCATCCTGAACGCGGCGGGGTTGGACGGTGCGTCGGGATGCCATCGCCTCGGTCGCTGCCGAACCGGCAGTGGGTTGGAGCGCGGCGGCGTCTGTGACCGAACCTGGCCCTCGCCGGCGCGGCGCGGCGTCCATGGCCGAATTCGGACGCCGGCAGAACGTGCCCAGCCTCCGGCGTGATTTGGTGCAGCTTTGTATAATCGCGGCACCGTTGCCTAACTGTCCATCCGCGGGCGTTTAGCGTCCGAAAGCCTCTGATGAAAACCGTGTCCGTCTGCTTCGTCTGCCTGGGGAACATTTGCCGTTCGCCGACCGCGGAAGGCGTGATGCGCCGACTGGTCGGCGAGGCGAAGCTTGCGGAACTCATTCTGGTCGATTCCGCGGGCACGGGAGACTGGCACATCGGCCAGCCGCCTGACGAGCGCGCGCAACGTGCGGCCAGCCGGCGAGGGTATGAGCTTGCCGCCTTGCGTGGACGTCAGATCGCGGCGGCCGACTTCGAGCGCTTCGACCTGCTGATCGCGATGGACGACAAAAACGTCGCCGCACTGCGCCAGGCTTGTCCGGCGGAGCAGCGTGACAAAATCCGCATGCTAATGGAGTTCGTCCCTGAGGCGGATGGCCGCTGGGGTGGCGCTCGCGAAGTCGCCGACCCCTATTTCGGCGGCGCAGAAGGGTTCGAGCAAGTGCTGGATCAATGCGAAGCGGCCTGCCACGGGCTGATCGCAGTGTTGCGCCCCCAACTGCTTGCGTAAGTCGGGTGGTCATCGGCGAACGTTTTTCGTCGACCGCCTTATCCAGTAATTAAGCAAATGACCCAAATCGCGATAGGGATACTTGACTAATTCACTCATGTATTTATACTTGACCAAACTTGTCGAGAATTGCGGTTCCCACACCATATGAGACTCACCACGAAAGGCCGTTTCGCCGTCACGGCGATGATTGACCTGGCACTGCGCCAGGAGCAGGGCCCGGTGACGCTTGCGGGTATCAGCCAGCGCCAGCATATTTCCCTGTCTTATCTCGAGCAGCTGTTTGGCAAGCTGCGTCGTCACGAAATCGTCGAGTCCGTGCGCGGACCGGGCGGCGGCTACAATCTGGCCCGCCGCGCTGAAGACGTGACCGTCGCCGACATCATCATCGCTGTCGACGAGCCGCTCGACGCCACCCAGTGCGGCGGCAAGGGCTCGTGCGAGGGCACCAAGCAGCACGACGGCCACTGCATGACGCACGAATTGTGGTCGACGCTGAACCAGAAAATGGTCGAGTACCTGGATTCGGTCTCCCTGAAAGATCTGGTCGATCAGCAGCGTTCGCGCGAAGGTGCGCCGGCGGTCTTGCGTGACCGGCGCAGCGAGGCGCCGGCGGTCGAACCCGCCCGCGTCGTGCCGAAAGGTCCTAATTCTGTTTTCAACATGGCCGGTTCCTAGGCGCGGCAATCTGAACGCACCGCAGCCTGATCAGGAACCCAGAAGCCAGAGTAATGACGTCCCCGGAGCAATTGATGAACAACGACACTCTCCACCTGCCCATTTACATGGACTACAGCGCGACGACCCCGGTCGATCCGCGCGTGGTGGACAAAATGATTCCGTACTTGCGCGAGCAGTTCGGCAACCCCGCATCGCGTAGCCACGCGTATGGCTGGGACGCGGAGCGTGCGGTCGAAGAGGCGCGCGAAAACGTCGCTGCGCTGGTGAATGCCGACCCGCGCGAAATCATCTGGACGTCAGGTGCAACGGAATCGGACAACCTCGCGATCAAGGGCGCCGCGCACTTCTATAAGAGCCGTGGCAAGCACGTCATCACGGTGAAAACCGAGCACAAGGCTGTGCTCGATACCTGCCGCGAACTCGAACGCGAAGGCTTTGACGTCACGTATCTGGACGTGAAGGACGACGGTCTGATCGACCTCGAGAAGTTCAAGGCCGCGCTGCGCCCGGATACGATTCTGGTCTCGGTCATGTCGGTGAACAACGAGATCGGCGTGGTCCAGGACATCGAGGCGATCGGCGAGATCACCCGTGAAAAGGGCATCATTTTCCACGTCGACGCGGCGCAAGCCACCGGCAAGGTCGAGATCGATCTGCAAAAGCTGAAGGTCGACCTGATGTCGTTCTCGGCGCACAAGACCTATGGCCCGAAAGGCATCGGCGCGCTGTACGTGCGCCGCAAGCCGCGTATCCGTATCGAAGCGCAGATGCACGGCGGCGGTCACGAGCGCGGCATGCGTTCGGGCACGCTGCCTACGCACCAGATCGTCGGTATGGGCGAGGCGTTCCGTATCGCTCGCGAAGAAATGGCGACCGAAAACGAACGCATCCGCATGTTGCGTGACCGTCTGCTGCGCGGCCTGTCGGACATTGAAGAAGTGTATGTGAACGGCGACATGGAACAGCGTGTGCCGCACAACCTGAACATCAGCTTCAACTTCGTCGAAGGCGAGTCGCTGATCATGGCTGTGAAGGATGTGGCGGTGTCGTCGGGTTCGGCATGCACGTCGGCTTCGCTGGAGCCGTCGTACGTGTTGCGCGCACTGGGCCGTAACGACGAACTGGCGCACAGCTCGATTCGCTTTACAGTCGGCCGTTTTACGACCGAGCAGGACGTCGATTACGTGATCAACCTGCTGAAGACCAAAATTTCGAAGCTGCGCGATCTGTCGCCGCTTTGGGAAATGCACAAGGACGGGATCGACATTTCGACGATCCAGTGGGCCGCGCACTGACGCGCCACTTAGCGTCGCGTAACGTATAGAACGCAGGTTGAAACGAAACTAGGAGTTAATCATGTCTTACAGCGCAAAGGTTCTGGACCACTACGAAAACCCGCGCAACGTCGGTTCCTTCTCGAAGGACGACGATGCAGTCGGCACTGGCATGGTCGGCGCACCGGCATGCGGCGATGTGATGAAGCTGCAGATCCGCGTGGGCGCGGACGGCATCATTGAGGACGCAAAGTTCAAGACGTATGGCTGCGGTTCGGCGATCGCGTCGAGCTCGCTCGTCACCGAATGGGTGAAGGGCAAGACGCTCGATCAGGCAATGTCGATCAAGAACACGCAGATCGCCGAAGAACTGGCGCTGCCGCCGGTGAAGATCCACTGCTCGATCCTCGCGGAAGACGCGATCAAGGCAGCGGTCGCCGATTACAAGCAACGTCACGGTGAAGCGGTCGTCGAAGGCGACACGCAACACGCGTAAGCGGCAGTCGAGCGCGTGGTTGAGTGCGCTCATTTGAGTGACTCGAAGCAGGCGGTGCGAGTAGAAGCGCACGTCCGGCATGAGCGATATTTGATGCAGGCAGGGTAGCAGCGTGTCAGTAGGCATAGGAATGCCGAACGCGCGCGGCGCAATGAGAAACGCTATGGCAATTACGTTGACCGAAAAGGCAGCACAGCACGTCCAGAAGTATCTGACTCGCCGCGGCAAGGGTGTCGGGCTGCGCGTAGGCGTGCGCACCACGGGTTGCTCGGGTTTGGCCTACAAGCTCGAGTACGTGGATGAACTCGCGCCCGAAGACGAAGTGTTCGACTGCAACGGCGTGAAGATCATTGTCGACCCGAAGAGCCTCGCCTATATCGACGGCACCGAACTCGACTTCGCACGCGAAGGGTTGAATGAAGGCTTCAAGTTCAACAACCCGAACGTGAAGGACGAGTGCGGTTGCGGCGAATCGTTCCGCGTGTAAATCGGCTCATTCCGCGTGCGGCGGATCAAAGGCGGCGCGGGCCGCCTTTTTAGTTTCATCCGCGCATCGGCTTGCTGCTTTTCGGCCGACCTTTGCTGCTGAACCTTCGCGGCGCTTTCGATTCGCGTTTTTAGCTTGCACCCCGGTGCGCTTTCCAGAATGGACTCCTTTTATCCGATGGTCTCGCTGAACGACAGCCACTTCGACCTGTTCGATCTGCCGGCGCGATTTGCGCTCGACGCAGCGGCACTCGATCATGCCTACCGCACGGTGCAGGCCCAGGTGCATCCGGACCGCTTCGCGGCGGCCGGCGACGCGCAAAAGCGCATCGCGATGCAATGGGCGACGCGCACCAACGAGGCGTATCAGACGCTGCGCGATCCGTTGAAGCGCGCGACCTATCTGCTGCACTTGCGCGGTATCGACGTCGATACGCATAACAATACGGCGATGGAGCCGGCGTTCCTGATGCAGCAGATGGAGTGGCGCGAAGGCATTGAAGACGCCGCCGCGGCGAAGAACGTCGGCGCGCTCGACGCCTTGCTGACCGAACTGCGCGACGAAGAACGCATGCGTTTCGACAAGCTCGGCGCGCTGCTCGACAGCGGCGCGGATCAGGCAGCGGGCGAGGCAGTGCGGCAGTTGATGTTCATCGAGCGGGTGGCGTCGGAAATCGGCACGCAGATCGAGCGGCTCGAGAGCTAGCGGTCCGGCGGTGCGGCGGCCTGGCGCGCGCCGGCACAGCGCATGAACAGGCACCCATAGCAGCCGTAGCAACGCATTTAGTAACGCATCCAGCAACGCAAAAATTCAGGACGGGGCCAAGCGGCTCCGAGAAGATCCAGATGGCCCTACTGCAAATCTCCGAACCCGGCATGGCGCCGGCGCCCCATCAGCGGCGTCTGGCGGTCGGTATCGATCTAGGCACCACCAATTCCCTCGTCGCCGCCGTGCGCAGCGGCGTGCCCGACGTGCTGCCCGACGAAGATGGCCATGTGCTGCTGCCGTCGGTGGTGCGTTACCTGGAAAAAGGTGGCCGCCGCATCGGCCGCACGGCCAAGGCTGAAGCCGCGACCGATCCGCGCAATACGATCGTGTCGGTCAAGCGCTTCATGGGCCGCGGCAAGGCGGAAGTGGAAGGCGCCGAAAACGCGCCGTACGATTTCGTGGACGCGCCCGGCATGGTGCAAATCCGTACTGTCGACGGCGTGAAGAGCCCGGTCGAAGTTTCGGCGGAAATTCTTGCGACGCTGCGCCAGCGCGCCGAAGACACGCTCGGCGACGAACTGGTCGGCGCAGTGATTACCGTGCCCGCATATTTTGACGAAGCGCAGCGCCAGGCGACCAAAGATGCCGCGCGCCTGGCCGGCCTGAACGTGCTGCGTCTCCTGAACGAGCCGACTGCGGCCGCGATCGCCTACGGTCTGGATAACGGCTCCGAAGGACTCTACGCGGTCTACGACCTCGGCGGCGGCACCTTCGATCTGTCGATTCTGAAGCTCACCAAGGGTGTGTTCGAAGTGCTCGCGGCGGGCGGCGATTCCGCGCTCGGCGGCGACGATTTCGATCACGCACTGTATCGCCACGTACTGGAGCAGGCAGGCATCGCGCCGAACACGCTCGCACCGGAAGACGTCCGCTTGCTGCTCGACAGCGTACGCGTGACCAAGGAGGCGTTGTCCGACGCGCCGAATGCGAAGGTGCAGGCGACGCTGTCGAACGGCACCCAGATCGATCTGACTGTCGGCGAGGCCACTTTCGAGGCCATTACTCAGGCGCTGGTTCAACGCACGCTTGGCCCCACGAAGAAAGCGCTGCGCGACGCCAAAGTGGCGACGAAAGACATCAAAGGCGTGGTGCTGGTCGGCGGCGCGACGCGCATGCCGGTGATTCGCCGCGCAGTCGAGTCGTTCTTCGGCCAGCCGCCGCTGATCAATCTGGACCCGGATCAGGTCGTCGCGCTCGGCGCGGCGATCCAGGCCGATCTGCTGGCGGGCAATCGCGGCGCCGACGGCGACGACTGGCTGTTGCTCGACGTGATTCCGCTGTCGCTCGGCGTCGAAACGATGGGCGGTTTGACCGAAAAGATCATTCCGCGCAATTCGACGATTCCGGTTGCCCGTGCGCAGGATTTCACGACCTTCAAGGACGGCCAGACTGCGATGGCGATCCACGTCGTTCAAGGCGAGCGCGAGCTCGTCAGCGATTGCCGTTCGCTCGCGCGTTTCGAACTGCGCGGCATCCCGCCGATGGCAGCCGGCGCGGCGCGGATCCGCGTCACGTATCAGGTCGACGCGGACGGCTTGCTGTCCGTGTTCGCGCGTGAACAGGGTTCGGGCGTGGAAGCGTCGGTAGTGGTCAAGCCTTCCTACGGTCTCGCCGACGACGACATCGCCAGAATGCTCGAAGAGAGCTTTTCGACCGCCGAAGTCGACATGCGCGCGCGCGCGCTGCGTGAGGCGCAAGTGGAAGCGCGCCGTCTCGTCGAAGCGACCGACGCGGCGCTTGCCGCCGACGCCGAATTGCTCGACGACAGCGAACGCGCCGAACTCGACGCGCTGCTCGCCGCCTTGCGCAACATCGCGGCAAGCGACAACGCCGACGCGATCGAAGCCGCGACCAAAACGCTCGCCGAAGGCACCGATGAATTCGCCGCCCGCCGCATGAACAAGGGCATTCGCCGCGCGCTGGCCGGCCGCAAGCTCGACGAGATCTGAGCATCTCGCGGCGGGGCCGCGTCATGCGCGCCAGCCGGCAATGAATCGCGCCGCGCGGACTTAAAAAGTCCGCGCGGCGCCAGTAAAATGGTACGGAGCCTGTTTGCGGCAGCCGTGCCGCAGACCCAAACGGAAAATGTATGCCTCAAATCGTTGTGCTGCCTCACGTCGAACTGTGCCCGGAAGGCGCGGTGATCGATGCCGTGCCCGGCAAGAGCATCTGTGACAGCCTGCTCGAGCACGGCATCGAAATCGAGCACGCGTGCGAGAAGTCCTGCGCGTGCACGACCTGTCACGTGATCGTGCGTGAGGGTTTCGCCGCCTTGACGCCGTCTGAGGAAGACGAGGACGATCTGCTGGACAAGGCGTGGGGGCTCGAGCCAGCCTCGCGTCTGTCGTGCCAGGCGACGGTGCCGGCCGGGCAGGATCTGGTTGTCGAGATCCCGCGCTATTCGATCAATCACGCGAAGGAAAATCACTAACTGGAGGATGCAGCCATGAAGTGGACCGATACGCAAGACATCGCGATGGCCCTGACTGACAAGCACCAGGACATCGATCCGCAGCAGGTGCGCTTCACTGATTTGCACCGTTGGGTCACCGAGCTGGAAGGTTTCGACGACGACCCTAACCGGTCGAACGAGAAGATCCTTGAAGCAATTCAGGCTGCATGGATCGAAGACGCGGATTACTGAACGCATTGCCGAGCTTTCCGCTGGCGGCGGGGCGCGTTTGATTGAGCTTGCGCTCCTGCTGCGGCAAAAAAAAAGGCGATTCCATCGGAATCGCCTTTTTTAATGCCTGGAGAATCATCAGGCTGCCAGCGGTCAGACTGCTACGAGCGTGCCGTTTTCGACCCGCACACGCTGACCTTGCTGGAACGGCGGCGCTTCGTGATAGGTGAAGTAGCGCGTCTTGCCGTTTTCCATCCGCACCCGCACGGAGTAGGAAGTCGTGCTGCGGATGTGCTTTTCAACCGAGTTACCGGCCAGGCCGCCGCCGAGCGCGCCCAGCACTGTCATCGCGGTCCGGCCGTTGCCGCTACCGAACTGGTTGCCTACTACGCCGCCGGCCACGGCGCCGCCGACAGCACCGATACCCGTGCCATGGCCTTCCTGTCGTACCGCCGAGACGCCTTCGACCGTGCCGCAGGTCGAGCAATAGGCCGGTTGCGACGGCTGTTGCTGAGCGTACTGCGGTGCCGGCTGGGCCTGTTGCTGCTGGGCGTACTGTTGTTGCTGCGGCGCCGCCGGGGCGGGCGCGCGTTGGGCCGGCGGCTGAGCCTGCTGTTCGGCCTGCTGTTGCGCTGCCTGTTGCTGTGCTGCCTGTTGCGCCGACAGATTGGCCGGCGCCGCCGAATCGACCACACCTGGTTGAGTGGTCACTTGCGCAGCCTGGGTCTGATCCGTTTGCGCGCCGCTGCTCGACGCCTTTGGGAACAGGCCCGTGACGGCCGCTGTCGCGGCAAGACTGGCGATGATCACCGCACCCGCAGCCGTAGCGACGAGCGGGTGAAGACGACGTTGTTGCGGGGGTTTGGTATCTGGACTATCCATGTTGGCCTCCGTCTGGAGCAGAGTCGACTGTTATTGAGACTGAGTGTCGGACAAATCGATCCCGGGAGGGTTTCAATTTGTAACCATTTCCCGGCAATCATCGTGGCTCTTTCGCGTCAAAGCTGCGCGCAGCGCGGCGGAGTGCCTGATTTCTTGCGGGTCCGCAGCAGCTTAAGAAAACCGCAGCCCAGCGGCGGATACGCGCCTTTTACCGATGGTTACAAACTGTCAGGTTTTAGCCGGCGGAGTTTTTCATGCACCTCAAGAAAAAACGCCCGGCATCGAGCCGGGCGATTTTTTGCGAGCCGTCGAGGCGAGCGACGCAACGATCAGTCTTCGCGGCGCAGATGCGGGAACAAAATCACGTCGCGAATGCTCGGGCTGTCGGTCAGCATCATCACCAGGCGGTCGATGCCGATGCCGCAACCGCCGGCCGGCGGCATGCCGTATTCCAGCGCGCGGATGTAGTCGGCGTCGTAGAACATCGCTTCTTCGTCGCCGGCGTCTTTCTGGTCGACCTGCTTCTTGAAGCGGGCAGCCTGATCTTCCGGATCGTTCAGCTCCGAGAAACCGTTGGCGATTTCACGGCCCGTGATGAACAGTTCGAAACGCTCGGTGATGCCGTCGAACTTGTCCGACGCGCGCGCCAGCGGCGACACCTCGATCGGGTAGTCGATGATGAAAGTCGGCTCCCACAATTGCGATTCAGCGGTCTCTTCGAACAGCGCCAGCTGCAACGCGCCGACGCCCGCGTTCAGGAACTGCGGCTGCGAGGCATCGACGCCGAACTTCTTCAGTTCCGTGCGCAGGAATGCGTCGTCGCCGAGTTGTGCGTCCGTGTACTGCGGCGCGTACTTCTGGATCGCCTGGCTGATCGTCAGGCGATGGAAGGGCGTGGCCAGATCGAGTTCACGACCCTGGTAGCTGATCGTCGCGCTGCCGAGCGCATCGACCGCCGCCTGGCGGATCAGTTGCTCGGTGAAGTCCATGATCCACTTGTAATCGGTGTACGCCGCGTAAAACTCGATCATCGTGAATTCCGGATTGTGGCGTACCGACACGCCCTCATTGCGGAAGTTACGGTTGATCTCGAACACACGCTCGAAGCCGCCGACCACGAGGCGCTTCAGATACAGTTCCGGCGCGATGCGCAGGAACATTTGCATGTCGAGCGCGTTGTGGTGCGTGGTGAACGGCTTGGCCGCCGCGCCGCCCGGAATCGGGTGCAGCATCGGCGTCTCGACTTCCATGAAGTCGGCGTCCGCCATGAACTTGCGGATCGACGACATCGCCTTGGTGCGTGCGACGAACGTCTTGCGCGTTTCCGGCGTGACGATCAGGTCGACGTAGCGCTGGCGGTACTTCATTTCCTGATCGGCCAGACCGTGGAACTTGTCCGGCAGCGGGCGCAGCGATTTCGACAGCAAACGCAGTTCGGTGCAACGCACCGAGAGTTCGCCCTTGTTGGTGCGGAACAGCACGCCGCGCGCCGCGACGATATCGCCCATGTCCCACTTCTTGAAGGCGTCGTACGTTTCCTGGCCGACGTCTGCGGGCGTAATGAAAAACTGGATCTGACCTGAACCGTCGCGTACGGTCGCAAAGCTCGCCTTGCCCATCACGCGTTTGAGCATCATGCGGCCGGCGATCGCGACTTCGAGCGGATTGGCTTCGAGTGCTTCCTTGTCGGTCTCGGCGTACTGCGTTTGCAGATCTTCGGCGTGATGCGTGGGGCGGAAATCGTTCGGATAGGCGACGCCTTGCTCACGCAGTTCGCGCAGCTTTTCGCGGCGTTCGGCCATGATCTTGTTGTCGTCCACCTCGGGTACGACATTAGGCTGGGCCGCATTAGGCTGGGCCGCATTCGGCTGGGTCGGTTCGGTCATGATGATTTGGTATTCGGTGGCCCGCATCGGGGTGCCCCACATGCGGGTGGCCAGTCAGTGAAAAACCTCAGGCGGTAAAAAGAGGCGGCGCGGCGATGCGATGCATGCCGCGCCGGTTGCGCTTAGACGCCCTGTTTCAGGCTGGCGCTGATGAACGGATCGAGGTCGCCGTCGAGCACGCTCTTGGTATTGCTGATTTCGACGTTGGTGCGCAGGTCCTTGATACGGCTGTTGTCCAGCACATACGAGCGGATCTGGTGACCCCAGCCCACATCGGTCTTGCCGGCTTCGAGCTTGTCCTGCTCGGCCTGGCGTTTGCGGATTTCCGCTTCGTACAGGCGCGATTTCAGCATGGCCATGGCTTCGGCGCGGTTGCGGTGCTGCGAGCGGTCGTTCTGGCACTGCACGACGATGCCCGATGGCATGTGCGTAATCCGCACCGCCGAATCGGTCTTGTTGATGTGCTGACCGCCCGCGCCGGACGCGCGGTACGTGTCGACGCGCAGATCGGCCGGGTTGATGTCGACTTCGATCGAATCGTCGATTTCCGGGTACACGAACACCGACGAGAACGACGTATGGCGGCCACCCGACGAATCGAACGGCGACTTGCGCACGAGGCGGTGCACGCCGGTTTCGGTGCGCAAAAAGCCGTAGGCGTATTCGCCTTCGATCTTGATCGTGGCGTTCTTGATGCCCGCGACGTCGCCTTCGGTCTGTTCCAGTATTTCGGTCTTGAAGCCCTTGCGCTCGCAGTAGCGCAGGTACTGGCGCAGCAGCATGGACGCCCAGTCGCACGCTTCGGTGCCGCCGGCGCCGGCTTGAATGTCGAGGAAAGCGTTGTTCGGGTCGGCCGGATTCGCGAACATCCGGCGGAATTCCATGTCGGCGACACGTTGTTCGATGCCTTGCGCGTCTGATTCGCAGGCGACGAGGGTTTCCTCGTCGTCTTCTTCGCGGGCCATGTCGAACAGGTCCTGCGCATCGCGCAAGTCGTTATCGAGTGACGTGAGTTTGCCGACGGTGTCGTCGAGCAGTTTTTTTTCCCGGCCGAGGGCCTGGGCGTGCTTCGAGTCGTTCCAGACGTCCGGGTCTTCGAGCTCCCGGTTGACTTCGATCAGACGTAATGCCTTGTCGTCGTAGTCAAAGATACCCCCGTAGCGAGTCCGCGCGCGTGCGCAGGTCCGCCAGAGAGGCTTCGATCGCGTTGAGACGTTCCGCTTCCATGTCGATCTTTTATAGCTTCGTAAAAAGGGGAAATTATAGCCGATCGGCGCCCCGCGCCGGAGGCTTGTGAGCAATCCGGCGCGGGTTTGGGGTTGATTTTGCAGTGATTTTCGACGCTTTGCGCGCAAGGCGGGCGGAACGTTGGCTGCGCGCAAGCCGCACACTAGAGGCGCTCGCGCGGGAACCTCGCCGCCGCTTCAGCTCGCCGCGTGCTCGACGATCAATTGCACTCGCGACACGCCATTCCACGTGTCGCTGGCCAACCGGTATGCAACGGTGGTGCGCGCGGGCAGCGTGTCGGTGTGATTGAACCAGATCGCGTTGAAACGCTGGCGGCCGCGCACGAGTTGCAGCTTCAGATGTTTGTCTTTGACCAGCGCCTGTGACGCGATATCGAATTCGCCGGAAAACACCGGCGCCGGAAAGCCCTGGCCCCATACGGCGGCGTCGAGCATTTCGACGAATTGCGGCGTGAAATAGGCGTCTTCGAGTTCGCCGTCGGTTTCGACCGTGCGCGACAGCGCTTCTTCAGAGAGCCATTCGCGGCCTACTGCCTCGAACGCGGCCGTAAAGCGCGGCACGTCGGCGGCGGCGATCGTCAGGCCCGCGGCCATCGCGTGGCCGCCGAATTTGACGATCAGGCCAGGCTCGCGCTTCGAAATCAGATCGAGCGCGTCGCGCAGATGGAAGCCCGAGATCGAACGGCCGGAGCCCTTGACGAGTTGGCCGCTGTCGTCGGCGAGCGCGAATGTGAACGACGGCCGGTGGAATTTCTCCTTCAACCGCCCGGCGACGATGCCGATCACCCCCTGGTGCCAACTCGGATTGAACAGCGTGATGGTGGTCGCGCCGTCAGGATTGATCGCCGAGAGGTCTTCGAGCGCCTGCTGCTGCATGCCGGCTTCGATTTCGCGGCGCTCGCGGTTCATGGTGTCGAGCTGCTGCGAGAGATCCCATGCGCGGCCGATGTCGTCGGTGGTCAGACACTCGATTCCGAGCGACATGTCCGACAGGCGGCCGGCCGCGTTCAGGCGCGGGCCGAGCGCGAAGCCGAGGTCGAAACCCGAGGCGCTGCGGGCGTCGCGCGCAGCGGCGCGAAAGAGGGCGGCGATGCCTGGCTGCATCTTGCCTTTGCGAATCCGCTGCAGACCTTGCGCGACCAGCACGCGGTTATTGCCGTCGAGCTTGACCACGTCGGCGACCGTGCCGAGCGCGACCAGATCGAGTAGACCATCCAGGCGCGGCTCAGGGAAAGCGTCGTTGAAGGCGCCGCGGCGGCGCAATTCCGCGCGCAATGCCAGCAGCACATAAAACATCACGCCGACACCTGCGATGCACTTGCTCGGGAATGTGCAGCCCGGCTGGTTCGGATTGACGATGGCGCGTGCAGCCGGCAGTTCGTCGCCGGGGAGGTGATGGTCGGTGACCAGCACGTCGATGCCGAGCGCATTGGCCGCTGCCACGCCGTCGACGCTGGCGATACCGTTATCGACCGTAATCAGCAGTTCCGGCTTGCCCGACGCGCTGCGGGCGGCTAGCGCGACGATCTCGGGCGTCAGGCCATAACCGTACTCGAAGCGGTTCGGCACCAGATACTCGATCTGGCCGCCGAACATGCGCAGCCCGCGCACTGCGACCGCGCAGGCGGTGGCGCCGTCGCAGTCGTAGTCCGCGACCACTAGCATGCGGCGTTTGCTCTGAATCGCATCGGCGAGCAGCGCCGCGGCGTCTTCGCAGCCCTTGAGCGCGGCAGGCGGCACGAGCCGCGCGAGACCGGTTTCGATTTCATCGGGCATGCACACGCCGCGCGCGGCATACAGGCGCGCAAGCACCGGATGCAGGCCATGGCGGGTGAGAACTTCGGCGTCGACAGGCGAGCCGGCGCGCGTAACGATTCGAGTCATTCGGAAAGGCCGTGGATCATTCGATGAAGAGCGAGGCGAGCACGCGCCGCCGCCAGAATTTGCGCAGGTCGCCACGTGTGACCGTGAGCGTCACCGAACCGGTGTCGCCGCACAGCGTCAGGCCCAGTTCGCCAAGCTGGCCCGACTGCAGTGCTGTCAGCGCCGGTTCGAACCAGTCGGTTTGCAACGCGGCGAAGGCGTCGTTCCAGCGCGCCCAGTCCTGCTCGATGTAGGGCGCGGAGAAGGGATCGAGTTCGACTAGCGTGGCGCCGTTGGCGTTGGCGTTGGCGTTTGCGTTGGTATTCGTGTTCGCGGATACGCCTCCAGGTATGTGACCCGAAGCGGTACCTGAAGCACCCCCCGCAGCGCGAGCTGCCATCAGCGCCGCGAAGGACGTCGGCGGTGCGCCCACGTCGACACCCGCCGTCATGGCGAGCCCCCGCGTGGCCGCCGCATCGGAGAAGACCCGCGCGAACGGGCTCGTCACGGGTTGCGCCGCGCCCTGTGCGTGAAACCAGATCGAGTTGACGGCCGGCAGGCCACGCGCCTCGCGCGCTTCATTGACCGGATGCTCGAACCACGCCATCTGCACTTCGTTTTGCAGCTTCATCCAGGCGCGCGACCGCTCGCCGGAGTGCGCCTCGTGCGGCAGCCAGATTTCGATGTTGCGGCCGCTCGCGCGCAACGGCGACGCCCCTGCCAGCGTGCCGAAGCCGTCGCCCGACAGGTACCAGCGGGCGGGCTTAGGCGCTTCGATGCGCACGCCGAGTTCCTCGATCAACGGCCGCGCGACCGCCAGCAGCACGCTGGCTTCGTCGTCGGACAGTTCGAGCGAGGCCGGATCGATCAGCACCAGATGGTCGTGCGCGATGCGAACATGCACCGGTTGCACACAAGCCCACGTGGCGGGGCCGGGGTCGCCGCCGTCGGCGCGCAGCATGTACGGGGCAAGCGGTGCTTCGTCGGCAGCCGCCGCGCCGCTCGGCAGCGCGCCAAACTGGCGCGCCACCCAGCGCTCGTGCGGCAGCGTGCGCTGAAAATCTTCGCCGATCACCCGTTCAACCAGCGTCGCGCGGGCGATCAGCCGGTCGAGGGCCGGACTCCGGATGTCGTGCAGGGCGGTGGAGGCGTCCGCTGCGGCGGGCAGCGCGAAGGGCAGGAGAAGATGGAGGCGGTTGGCGGGCATGATGCTGCGCATTGTAGGGCAAAGAGTGCGAGTATTCAGACCATATCGGTGGATTCGGGCGCCGCACCGAGCCCCTACGATCACAGCAGCCGAGCGCGGCGGCCCCGCGTCCATCAAGAGGGAGACCGACATGTCGCGTGAACTGAAAACCGAGCAGGAACTGCTTGCATTGGTCGTGAAAGCGCTCGATGCCAATCCGACCACGGCCGGCTGGATTCCGACCGGATTCCACGAGACCGTCGAGGACGAGGACGGCTGCAACTGGGATATCACCCATCTGCACCGCGACCGTAAGGATGCGGACGTGCGCGAAGTCGCGACCAGCCAGGCGGCCGGGATCATCAATGATCTGCGGGGCCGCTACAACCTGCGTTAGGGGAGGGGCCGGTCAAGGCGGGGCGGTGGGCCGCTGCGTTCACCGTGAGCCCAGCGTGCAAGGCCTTTGCGCGAGTCCGCGGCATTGTATGGCAAACTTCGCGCTTGATTGGCGGCAGTGGCAGCCGTGGCGGGGCGGCGGTTCCGGTGGCGCGGGGTTTGCCGAGCGCATCGGAAGGCACTGGAAGGCGCCGGAACATCATACCGGAACCATCCGGGTTGCCGCGACACCAATGATCACGACGCTCAGGCCGCACGACAGGCGCGACAGTTGCAGGTTGCCGCCGTCATGTGCAGCAAATGGCCCACGAGCAGCCGAAGAACGCAGAAAAGGATTCGCTTGAAATTTCCCTACGAATGGCAAATTGGCTGGCGCTACACCCGCGCCGGCAAACGCACGACCGGTAACGGCTTCATTTCCTTCATCGCGCTCGTGTCGATGTCGGGCATCGCGCTCGGCGTCGCCGCGCTGATTGTCGTGTTGTCCGTGATGAACGGTTTCCAGAAAGAAGTGCGCGACCGGATGTTGTCGGTGCTGGCGCACGTCGAAATCTTTTCGCCGACCGGTTCGATGCCCAACTGGCAACTGACCGCCCAGGAAGCGCGCCAGAACAAGGAAGTGATCGGCGCGGCGCCGTATGTCGAAGCGCAGGCGCTGCTCACGCGCCAGGACGCCGTGAGCGGCGTCGCGCTGCGCGGCGTCGAACCGACGCTCGAGCCCGACGTGTCCGATATCGGCCGCGAAATGAAGGGCGGCAAGCTGACCGACCTCGTGCCGGGCGACTTCGGCATCGTGCTGGGCGCGGACCTCGCCACCAATCTCGGTGTGACAGTCAACGACAAGATCACGCTGGTCGCGCCCGAAGGCACCATCACACCCGCCGGCATGCTGCCACGGCTGAAACAGTTCACGGTGGTGGGCATCTTCGAGTCGGGGCATTACGAATACGACAGCACGCTCGCGCTGATCAACATCAAGGACGCGCAGGCGCTGTTCCGGCTGCCCGCGCCGACCGGCGTGCGGCTGCGCCTGACCGACATGCAGCGGGCGCCGGAGGTCGCGCATCAACTGGCGCGCAGCTTGTCCGGCGATTTGTACATCCGCGACTGGACCCAACAGAACAAGACCTGGTTCTCGGCAGTGCAGATCGAAAAACGCATGATGTTCATCATCCTCACGCTGATCATCGCAGTGGCGGCGTTCAATCTGGTGTCGTCGCTCGTGATGACGGTGACCAACAAGCAGGCTGACATCGCGATCCTGCGCACGCTCGGCGCGCAGCCCGGTTCGATCATGAAGATTTTCGTGGTGCAGGGCGTGACGATCGGCTTTATCGGCACGGCGACCGGCGTCGCGCTCGGCTGCCTGATTGCGTGGAGCATTCCGTGGCTCGTGCCGATGATCGAGCATCTGCTCGGCGTGCAGTTCCTGCCGCCGTCCGTGTATTTCATCAGCGAACTGCCGTCCGAGCTGATTCCCGCCGACGTCGCGCGGATCGGCGTCATCGCGTTCCTGATGTCGGCGCTGGCGACCCTTTATCCGAGCTGGCGTGGTGCGAAAGTCCGTCCCGCGGAGGCACTGCGCTATGAATGACCGTTCCGCCAATTTATCCATGGTCTCAGAAGACACCGCGCTGCATCCCTACGTGCTGGAAGCAACCGGCATTTCGAAGTCGTTCGTGCAGGGTGGTCTCAATGTGCAGGTGCTTAACAACGCGCAATTGAACGTGCGGCGCGGCGAAAAACTGGCGATCGTCGGCGCGTCGGGGTCCGGCAAGAGCACGCTGCTGCATGTGCTCGGCGGCCTCGACGATCCGAGCGCCGGCCATGTCTCCGTAATGGGCAAGCCGTTTACGAAGCTCTCCGAGCGTGAACGGAACGACCTGCGCAATCGCGCACTCGGTTTCGTGTACCAGTTCCACCATCTGCTGCCGGAATTCACCGCGCTCGACAACGTCGCGATGCCGCTGCGGATTCGCCGCATGACGACCGAAGCCGCGCGGCGCGAAGCGCTCGCGGTACTGGAGCGGGTCGGCATGGGGCATCGGGCGAAGCATCGTCCGGGTGAACTGTCGGGCGGCGAGCGCCAACGTGTGGCAATCGCGCGGGCCTTGGTTACCAAGCCCGCCTGTGTGCTCGCCGACGAACCCACCGGCAATCTGGACGGCGGCACCGCCGACACTGTGTTCAACCTGATGCTCGAACTGTCGCAAACGCTCGACACCAGTTTCGTGATCGTCACGCACGATCCGGAACTGGCCGGACGCTGTGACCGGATCATGCGGCTGCGCGACGGCGTCTTGCACGAAGAACCGCCGGTGCCGGTCTAAGCACCGCGCGGACCGTGAGCGATGCTCTGCCGCTGACGAGGCGCGCCATGTGGATCGATACGCACTGCCATCTCGACGCTTCCGAATTCGACGCCGATCGCGATGAAGTCGCCGAAGCGGCGCGTCAAAGTGGCGTAGGGCGTATCGTGATTCCCGCGATCGGCCGCCAGAACTTCACGACGGTGCGTGAACTCGCGCACCGCATCGACGGCGGCGCGTATGCGCTCGGCATCCATCCCCTCTTTACACCAGGCGCACAGGAACGCGATCTCGACCTGCTGCGCATGGAAATCGAGGCGAGTCTCGACGATCCGCTGTTCGTCGGCATCGGCGAGATCGGCCTCGATTATTTCGTCGAAGGTCTCGACGATGCGCGCCAGCAGTTCTTCTACAACGGTCAACTTCAACTGGCGCGCGAATTCGATCTGCCGGTGATTTGCCACGTGCGCAAATCGCAGGATCAGGTGATCAAAGGGCTGCGGCGGCATCAGATTCATCGCGGCATCGCCCATGCATTCAACGGCAGTTTTCAGCAGGCTCAGGCATATATCGATCAGGGCATGCATCTCGGTTTCGGCGGCAATCTGACCTTCGAGCGGGCACGGCAAATCCGCCGCCTTGCCGGGCAATTGCCGTTCGACGCGCTGGTCGTCGAGACCGACGCACCGGACATCGCCCCCTCCTGGATGTACAAGCAGCGCAATTCGCCGGAGCAGATTCCGGCCATCGGCGCGAGTCTCGCGCAACTGCGTGGCATGACCGCCGACGAAGCCGCCCTAGGCACAACGGCTAACGCGCTCGCCGCGTTGCCGCGGCTTGCACTTTCCTCTGCATAATCGAACGCAATGGTTTGAGTGGTTCGCGCCGGGCGGAACCCACGCCCGGCGGCCCTGCTAACGCCTGCTCGCTGTGCGTTGCGCTGTCCGGCCACGGCTGGGCGGCACGGGCGGAGGGCGGATGCGGGCATGGTGGTGCGGGTTTGCGTTGGGGGTGATCGGGCTGCAGCGGCAGGCGGCGTTGCCGGATTGGCGTGGGTGGTGTGCGCTGGTACTGGTCGGGTGCGTTGCGATTCTTATCGCGGCGTGGGGATTGCGCCGCGGCGCTTCGGGCGAATGGAGCGGCGGCTCTCCAGGCGAAGGGTGTCGCTGTGCTTCGAGCGAAGGGGGCCGCGATACTTCTGGCGCATTGCGCCGCGGCGCTCCAGTCGTCGCGAACGCGCATGAGGCAGTTGCAAATTCGCGCATATGCCGCGGCTTGTCCAGCGCGCGCTTGCGTTCGGGCGTCGGCTGGGGCGCGGTGTGGATTGCGGCCATATGCGTGGGCTTTGGCTACGCTGCCTGGCGCGCGGAAATCCGGCTCGCGGTGAGCTTGCCGAGCGCTTGGGAAGGCCGCGATATCGACGTCGTCGGCAGCATCAAGGGGCTGCCGTCACGCAATGACAAGGGCGCGCGCTTCCTCTTCGAAGTCGAGTCGGCGGATGCGCCGATCGCCGCTTTTCCACGCGTGATCCAACTGTCGTGGATTGCCGAAGAAGCGCCCGCGCCGTTGCTCGAACCCGGCGCACGCTGGCGTTTGACCGTGCGGCTCAAACGCCCGCATGGCAATGCGAACTTTGGCGTGCGCGATGCCGAAGCCAGTTTGCTGGCGCGCAATGTACGCGCCACCGGCTACGTGAGCGCCCCGGCTCACGCATTGCGTTTGCCTGGCAACGCGCGTGGCGTCAGCGTGACGGTCGATCGCTGGCGCGCCGCGCTGCGTGCGCGCATCGACACGGTGCTCGCCGACGCACCGCACCGTGGGATTGTGGTGGCGCTCGCCATCGGCGCGCAGGACGAAGTCAGCGCGGCCGACTGGCTGCTGATGCGCGGCACCGGCACGAGTCATCTGGTGGCAGTTTAAGGGTGATGAACACATATCTAGGCTGGTAGAATGCGCTAACCGCGAAACACCAATACGGACGCCACTTGCCGACTGCCTACTCCTACATCCGCTTCTCTACGCCCGAACAGAAAAAAGGGGATTCGCTGCGCCGCCAGAAGGAACTCTCCGAGCAGTATGCCCGCGAGCATGGCCTGATACTGGATACCAGCCTGCATCTCCATGATCTTGGCGTCTCGGCCTACGACCGTTCGAATGTGACGCGTGGTGCTTTGGGTGCGTTTCTCAAAGCGATAGACGACGGACGCGTTGCTTCTGGTTCCTACCTGCTTGTTGAGTCACTGGACCGCCTGTCGCGTGACCGCGTGATTGATGCGCTAAATCAGTTTTTGTCGATTCTCGGAAAAGGCATCACGATAGTGACCTTGGCCGATGGCCGCATATATACGCGAGAAGGCGACAATACTACCGACCTGATCGTTTCGATCACGGTCATGTCGCGTGCACATGAAGAATCGCTTACGAAGAGTCGGAGACTGAAGGCGGCGTGGCAAAACAAGCGTGCACGCGTGGCCGAGAAGAAGATGACCGCCCGATGCCCTTTGTGGATGCGTCTAACGGAAGACGCATCTTGCTTTGAGTTCATACCCGAACGCGTGACGCTGGTTCGCGAAATGATCGGTCTTGGCAAGAATGGCATGGGACAGGCAGCAATCGCGAAAATGTTGAATTCGAGACAAATTCCTAGCTTCTCGGGCGGGCCGAACGGTTGGCATCCGTCTTACATACAGAAGATACTGACATCGCCAGCGCTCTACGGCGACTACCAACCGGGCATATTCGAAAACGGGAGAGTTGTGCCGCACGGCGACCCCGTTCCAAACTATTATCCAGCCGTCGTATCGAAGGACGAGTTCTATGCGCTTCAGTCGTTCCGGTCCCAAAATGCTGTTGGTGGCGGGAAAGCCAAAAAAGGCAGCACGGTTCCAAATCTGTTGAGCGGACTGCTGAAATGCGGCTACTGTGGTGCGCCGATGGTCATCGCCGGTGCAGCAGCAAAGCGAATCAGAAGTGAAGACGGAAAGGAAGTAGTGCGACCGCCGAAGAAGGTTCTGGTGTGCGACGGCGGACGACGTGGTTTGGGTTGTTACGCAGTGCAATGGGGACACCAAGATTTCGAAACAAGTTTCCTTTCCTTCTGTCGCGGTGTGGATCTGGACGGCTTGTTGGCGGAAGTAAGGAAGCCAACGGCACTCATAGGCGAACTTCGAACCGGCGACAGACTTGGTGCTGTCGAGACGCAAATCTCTGATACGAACAGGAAGATTGCCAACGTCCTTGGCGTGATCGAAGTTGGTGACGCACCCAGAACGATCTTGGACCGGCTTCGGACGCTCGAAGATGAACTTGACTCACTCACTCGCGATAGGGATCAGTTGCTGATCGAAATTCAGCAGCAGAAGGACTTAGATCAAGGTGCGGAAGTTATAGCGCGTTCAACGCGAACCCTGATCGAATCGATGCAGACCGTCGATGACATGGAGCGTTTCGAAGTTCGCGCCGCGCTAGCTGCCAAGTTGCGACGCTTTATTGAATCGGTCCGGCTTTATCCCGCAGGACGTTTGTACGATGTAAGTTGGATCGAAGGGCAGCGTGACTTACTCGTCAAATCAGGGCTTTCCGAGCGCGAAGTCAACGAATATGTGGACGAAATGTACCCCGCTGAACCCAAGAGACAAGGGCGTGGTCATCGTGGTCGATACGCGTCCCGAAAGGACATCGGGCGGTTCTTTGTCATCGCGACGAAGAATGGCGGCGTGCGCAACGTCTACCCTGACTTCGATGACCCTTCCGCTGCGAAGGTGAACATGGGTGTCGCAGACGCCTTGTAACGTTGTATCCGACATCTGTCGCCGCCGATCAGAACGCCGGAGCGGTCATCGCGCAGAAGTTTCACTTGCAGAAAGACTGGCGGCTCTCCGCTTTCGATACATCTGGGTGCAGCCACTAGGAGACGCCATGAGTCGGGTAGACGGGCAAGATATGACGGAACAGGAACTGATCGCTCATCTGCCAGTAACTTTCCACCCGCAGCTATCCCGATGCTCCACGCGCCGCCGATTGCCTTCTCGGACATTTTTCCCATCCAAGCCTTGACCTTCGGGCCGAATTGCTTTGTCTCGGCTACGGCCTTTGGATCATCATCGTCAACGGCGGCTTTCAGTTCATCTACGTCAGTTTCGCTGACGCCTGTGTCCTTGAAGGCTTTCGCCAACGCGGCGAAGTCGCCCTTCGTCACGGTGTTCGTGATAGTGGTTTGATTGTTGTTGCCGAAGACGAACGTTGCATTGTCCCCGAACACCGCTGACGCCAACATCCCCGGAGCGTCGATGCCTTTCGCTGCTTCCTTCATGTCGTCCTCCGCCACGTCACCTAATTCGTCTTGTAGATTGAGAGCGAAATCCAGTAAGCGGGAGCGGACTTCGATCAGCACATTAACAATCTGTGTAGGTTCGAACTGCACCCACGCACTGTCGATGTGGAAGCTGGATTCAATCGCACCCTTAGCGAGCGTGTGGTACCACTCGGGAGTGATGGGTCTACTTAGGGAACCATCGGACTTCGATAGTTGTTCCAATACCTGAATGGACTGACGCAGTTTCTCAACGCAAAACCTTTCTCGCACTTCTTTGGGTAGATGCGAGGTTGGCAATTGCGTCCCAGAATGCCGCCACGCCAAGTTGGACACGTTGCCATGAAGCCGCGTCGGGATAGTGCGGTAGTCGGGCACTAGACTATCCGATGGATACCCGTTCAGTTCGTCGTTCACCCATCCGGCAAGCTCCTTGTGCCCGATACGGTGCATCAACACCTTGGTTTTCAGAAGTGCGTCCGTCAGCGAACCGTCCTTGTCGCTCAACAGCGTCACGATGTCTTTTAGCAGTCGCATCTCGGCCTTGCGTTCGAAGGGATAACGCTACGGGCGCATTTTTCACGTCGGTCCGACTACGGCATCGGGTTGAGCTTAACTTCTTTGCTGAGTAGATTTCCGTTGCGAATGAATTCGATTTTGACTTGCTGCCCTGCGAATTTTTGAAGCAATTGCTGTAGCTCGCGCCCATCCGTAACGTCAGTCGATCCGACAGATTTCAGGATGTCGCCCTTTAACAGATCGACATCGTAGGCGGGTGTGTCCTTCTGGACAGCGTTTACCGTTACGCCTTTGTTTGTTTGAAGGATGGCGCGTTGCTGCGGAGTCAAGTCACGTATGTCGATCCCTAAGACAGGGTTTGGTTTGGCACGAATCCAGAAGGTAGCCATCTGGTCATATCGACGAACTGAGATCGGCACCATTGTCGTCGTCGTACCTGTCACGGTCGTCGTGGCGGTACCGTACCCACCGGAACCGAAGTAGTTGGTTGTCGCGGATGCTGTATTAGGTAATGTCAAGGGCATGGCAGTGTGTTCCGTGCCGGAGTACTTTTCGTACAGCAGAACTCGTACTGCCTTAACTGCTTCGGCCTGTTGCTTAACTTGATACTCGCGACCTTCCTTACCGTTAAACGAAGAGTAGCCCAGCAGACGGAAGCCATCTCCGAACATGACCTGATAGTCGGTCTCTGGGTCACTGCCGCGCATGATGACAGGCGGGTTATCGCTGACAACAACCCCGGTCGCCTTCGTTATGTCGATTCCGCCCGTAAGATCGTTGTAATACTGAGCGTATGGGTTCGCGCAGCCAGCAAGTACGACTGGAACAAAAGCGCACAGCAACGCACGTTTCAGCATGGTCTTCCCCGTTCGCGTGTTTCTTCGCTTGTTTGTATCTCTGAGGATTCTCACTCACGCAAGTAAAACCGGCAAGCCGAACAACGGTGCAGCAAGCGAGATGAAGTGCTGTAGTGGCCTTCACGCGTGCGAGATCCGTTGCTGACTTTGCTCAGGTCTCAGTTTGTGTGTTCTTCGCCATAATATTGCGATTTCGGGCTTGCACATTGGCTTTGTCGCGGGCCTTGCGGCGTGGCTCGCTGGGGCGGTGTGGCGGCGCTCCGGATTCATCGGCCGCAACTGGCCGTTGCTGCTGCCCGCGCAGGTCGTCGCGGTGACCTGCGGCGCGTTGTTCGCGGGGCTGCATGCGGCGTTGGCCGGTTTCAACGTGCCGGCGCAGCGCGCGCTATGGATGGCGAGTGTGGTGGCCCTCGCGTTTATCAGCGGGCGCAACGTCGCGCGATCGGTGGTGCTGGCGTGGGCGTTGGGGTTGGTGCTGCTGATCGATCCGTGGGCGGTGGTGGTGGCGGGATTCTGGCTGTCGTTCTGCGCGGTGGCGGCGATTCTGTTCGCGATGTCGGGACGGCCCCGTGTGCAGGATCATGAGCAGCGCCGCGACGAAGAGGGTGAGGGCGGCGTGACGCCGACAAGGCTCTCGCGCTTGTGGTCCGGCCTATGCCGCCGCGCTCGCGCTTTCGGAGAACGCGTGCGCAGCGCCGCGCATGTGCAGTTCGCGGTGACCGTCGCGCTTGCGCCGCTCACCGTTTATTGGTTCGCGCAGATTCCGTTGATCGGCCCGCTCGCGAATGCCTTCGCGATTCCGTGGGTGAGTCTGCTGGTGACGCCGGCGGTTTTGGCGGGCGTCGCGTTGCCCGCGCCACTCGATGTCTACGCCTTGCGCGCCGCGCATACCTTGCTCGACCTGCTGGCCGCGGGCTTGCAGATGCTGTCCGGTCCGGCATGGACGCTCTGGCGCTTGCCGCAGCCGGACGCGTGGACGCTCGCCGCCGCCGCGGTCGGCGTTCTGTGGTGTCTGGCGCCGCGCGGCTGGCCGCTGCGCTGGGCCGCGCCGCTCACGTGGCTGCCGCTGCTGATGCCGGCGCCGCCCGGGCCGCCGCATGGCAGCTTCCGTCTAACGGCGCTGGATATCGGTCAAGGCACCTCGGTGCTGGTCGAAACGGCGCATCACACGCTGCTGTTCGATAGCGGACCGGGGCCGGAATCGACGCATGCGGGCGAACGGGTGGTCGTGCCGTTTTTGCAGGCGCACGGCGTCACGGCGCTCGATACGCTGATCATCAGCCACGCCGATTCCGACCACTCGGGCGGCGCGCCGGCTGTGCTGGACGCGATCGAGGTGCGTCAAATGGTGGCGGCATTGGCGCCCGCGAATCCGCTATGGTCGAACGCAAAGCAACGCGGCGCGGACACGCTGCCCTGCGCGGCGGGGCAGCGCTGGCAGTGGGACGGCGTCGAGTTCGAGATGCTCTGGCCGGATGCCGGGCCGTTGCAAGGCAAACCGAATGCGCATTGCTGCGTGTTGCGGGTGAGTACGATGCCTGCAGCGGTGAGGCCGTCTGCCATGGCGAGCCCGCCGGCCGGGGTGAGCCTGTCACTCGCGCAAGGCAGGGCGGCTGCAGGGAGCATGCCGGCCGGAAGGGATCAAACGGCGCCCTTACGCATAGCGGCCCTGCTGGCGGCAGATATCGAAGCGCCGGTCGAACGCATCCTGCTCGCGCGCGATCGCGACGCGTTGCGCGCCCAGGTGCTGGTCGTGCCGCATCATGGGAGCAAGACCTCGTCGACCGAGCCGTTCCTCGACTCTATCGACCCGCTCGTCGCGCTATTTCAGGTAGGCTATCGCAACCGATTTCATCATCCGAACGCGGGTGTGTTCGAGCGTTACGAGGCGCGGCACATCGAGCTTGCACGCAGCGATGCGGACGGCGCGGTAAGGGTCGACGTGAACCCGGATTTCGACCCGGGTCTCAGCTTGGGCATCGAGCCCGAGGCAAGCGTGGGAAGCAGTGCGGGAGCCGGTCCGGGAAGTGACCCGAGAAGCGGTCCGGGAGGCGGTCCGCGAGGCAACTCAGGAAGCGGCCCGGGCCTGAACGGCGCCGCACTGATGCTCGAACGCTATCGCGACACGCAGCGCCGCTACTGGATGGATCGCTGATGGATTGCCGGCCGCACAGATAGAACAAATGCGCCGCTAGCCTCGGAGGCTGCACGAAAAGTCAGGTCCGAAGCTCGCGCGCTAAAACAGAACGGAGATAGCCGCAGGTGAAAAACATCATCCACTTCTCGCATGCGAACGGGTTTCCGGCGTCGACCTACCGGACGATCTTCGCCGAACTCGCCGACGACTATGAACTGCGCTCCATCGAGCGCATCGGTCACGACGCGCGTTATCCGGTCACGCAGGACTGGCCGCATCTGGTCGAGCAGTTGCTCGATGACATCAGCCGCTCGTACGAGCAACCGGTATGGCTGGTTGGCCATTCGCTCGGCGGCTATCTGTCGCTGATGGCCGCGCTGAAAAAGCCGCAATGGGTGAGGGGCGTGGTGATGCTCGATTCGCCTGTGATCGCCGGTTGGCGCAGCAGCATGCTGCGGGTATCGCAATGGACCGGGCTCGACGAACGCCTGTCGCCGGCGGCCGCCACCCGCACGCGCCGCACGCAGTGGGCAAGCCGCGACGAGGCGTGGCGGCACTTTCATTCGAAGCCGGCGTTCGCACGCTGGGACGAACGCATGCTGTCCGACTATATCGACTTTGGCATCCCGCAGAGTTCGTCCGACGGCGGCCGATCGCTCGCTTTCGACCGGCGCACCGAGTATCAGATTTATAAGACTTTGCCGCATACGCTTGGGCCCCGCCTCGCGCGCGGCGCCCCGGTGCCGGTGGGCTTCATCGCCGGCACGCATTCAAAGGAGGTGCGCCAGGCAGGTCTGGACGCTACCCGCCGCGCGACAGGCGGTCATGTGGAATGGATTGAAGGCAGCCATTTGTATCCGATGGAAAAACCGCTCGAAACCGCGCGCGCGGTGCAGCGGATGTTGCGCGAACTGGAGCGGGGGGCGTAGGGCCGCGCGCTGCGCGGCGCGCGCCTTCACCGGCGTGGCGGCCTGCTTATAGGAGGTGCCGCGGCGGTCGCGCTGGCGGCGCGCCCCGCTCATGCGGCTGGTCACCGCCGCGATAAACGGTGCATGATCGGCGACCGGCAATTGCCATTGCCGCGGCACACTTTCGTACCGCTGTCGCCAGGATTTTGCTGGGTTGAGACCCTGCTTTACGGTATAATCCGTTTTTCCCGCGAGCATCCAGCGATGACCAAATATGTTTTCGTCACCGGCGGCGTAGTATCTTCCCTCGGCAAGGGTATTGCCGCCGCTTCCCTCGCCGCGATCCTCGAATCGCGCGGTCTTAAAGTCACCCTCCTCAAGCTCGATCCCTACATCAACGTCGACCCCGGCACGATGAGTCCGTTTCAACACGGCGAAGTGTTCGTGACGGAAGACGGAGCGGAGACTGACCTCGACCTTGGCCACTATGAGCGCTTCATCAGCACGAAGATGCGCAAGGCCAATAACTTCACCACGGGCCAGATTTACGAATCGGTGATCCGCAAGGAACGTCGCGGCGATTATCTGGGCAAGACGGTGCAGGTCATCCCGCACATTACCAACGAAATCCAGGCGTTCATCGAACGCGGCGCGGCTTCCGCGACGTGCGGTGAGCCGGATGTCGCCATCGTCGAAGTGGGCGGCACCGTAGGCGACATCGAATCGCTGCCGTTCCTCGAGGCCGCACGTCAGATGAGCCTGCGCATGGGCCGCAACAGCGCGTGCTTCGTGCACCTCACGCTGGTGCCCTGGGTCGCGACCGCAGGCGAGCTGAAAACCAAGCCTACCCAGCACAGCGTGCAGAAGCTGCGTGAAATCGGCATCTCGCCGCACGTGCTGCTGTGCCGCGCCGACCGCCGCATTCCAGACGACGAGCGCGCGAAGATTTCGATGTTCTCGAACGTGCCGGAAGACGCGGTGATTTCCGTGTGGGACGCCGACAGCATCTACAAGATTCCGCAGATGCTGCACGATCAGGGTCTGGACGCGATCATCTGCGAAGAGCTCAAGCTCACGCCGAAGCCGGCCGATCTGTCGATGTGGTCGAATCTCGTCGAAAAACTCGAGCATCCGAAGCACGAAGTCACGATCGGCATGGTCGGCAAGTATGTCGATCTGACCGAGTCGTACAAGTCGCTGATCGAAGCGCTGCGTCATGCGTCGATGCATACGTCGACCAAGGTCAACATCGAATATATCGATTCGGAAGAGGTCGAGACGCAGGGCGTCGAGAGCCTCAAGCATCTGGATGCCGTGCTCGTGCCGGGCGGCTTCGGCCGTCGCGGCACCGAAGGCAAGATCGCCGCGATCCGCTATGCGCGCGAAGCGAAGGTGCCGTATCTCGGCATCTGCCTCGGCATGCAACTGGCCGTGATCGAATTCGCCCGCGACGTGGTCGGCCTGAAAGATGCGAACAGCACCGAGTTCGATCAGGACACCGAGAACCGCGTGGTCGCACTGATCACCGAGTGGTACGACCGTGAAGGCAAGGTCGAGAAGCGCACCGAAGAATCGGATCTGGGCGGCACGATGCGCCTCGGTTCGCAACGTTGCCCGATCAAGCCCGGCACGATGGCCGAAGAGATCTATGGCAAGGATGTGAACGAACGCCATCGTCACCGTTATGAAGTCAATAACCGCTTCGTGCCCCAGCTCGAAGCCGGCGGCCTTATCATCAGCGCCCGTACCCCGAGTGAGGACCTGCCGGAAATGATGGAATTGCCGCGCAGCATGCACCCGTGGTTCGTCGGCGTGCAGTTCCACCCGGAATTCACGTCCACGCCGCGTGACGGCCATCCGCTGTTCACGTCGTTCGTCGAGGCGGCGCTCGCCCATCATGAGCAGCTATCGGGTGTTGAGGAGAAAGCATGAAACTGGGCGATTTCGAAATCGGGCTCGACAAGCCTTTTTTCCTGATCGCGGGCACCTGTGTCGTCGAATCGGAACAGATGACCATCGACACGGCAGGCCGGCTGAAGGAAATTTGTGCGAAGCTGAACATTCCGTTCATCTACAAATCGTCGTACGACAAGGCTAACCGCAGCAGCGGCAAGTCGTTCCGCGGTCTGGGCATGGACGAAGGTTTGCGCATTCTGTCGGAAGTGAAGCGTCAGCTCGGTTTGCCGGTGCTGACCGATGTCCACGCCGAGCACGAGATCGAGCAGGTTGCGTCGGTGGTCGACGTCCTGCAAACGCCTGCTTTCCTGTGCCGTCAAACCGACTTCATCCACGCTTGCGCGCGCTCGGGCAAACCGGTCAACATCAAGAAAGGCCAGTTTCTCGCCCCGCACGACATGAAGAACGTGATCGACAAGGCGCGTGATGCGGCGCGTGAAGCCGGTCTTTCGGAAGACCGCTTCATGGCGTGCGAACGAGGTGTGTCGTTCGGCTATAACAACCTCGTGTCGGACATGCGTTCGCTTGCAATCATGCGCGAAACCAATGCGCCGGTCGTGTTCGACGCCACCCACTCGGTGCAGTTGCCGGGCGGGCAGGGCACGAGCTCGGGCGGTCAGCGCGAATTCGTGCCGGTGCTGGCGCGCGCCGCGGTTGCCGTCGGCGTGTCGGGTCTCTTCATGGAAACCCATCCGAAACCTTCGGAAGCCAAGTCGGACGGCCCGAACGCGGTGCCGTTGCATCGCATGGCCGATCTGCTCGAAACGCTAGTTACGCTCGATCAGGCCGTCAAGCGCGCGCCGTTCCTCGAAAGCGATTTCAACTGATTCAGGCATTCGCGGCGTGTCACGCCTCGTCCGCATAATCGGCTCAGTCGGTAGCATCGGCACGCGGCGAATGCACGCAATGGTCGTCGAAAGCATCGGGGTGCGTAGTGTGCTGGGGAGACCGGTGCTCTGCATGGGACCGGAGCAAGCGCTAAAGCGCTAACTCCGGATCGACCCGGCCGGTGCAGTTTCACAGTAAAGAATTCAACGTCATTTCTTGAGGAAACCATGAGTGCTATCGTAGATATCATCGGTCGAGAGATTCTCGATTCGCGAGGCAACCCCACCGTCGAATGCGACGTGCTGCTCGAGTCGGGCACGATGGGCCGCGCTGCGGTGCCGTCGGGTGCGTCGACGGGTTCGCGCGAAGCGATCGAACTGCGCGACGGCGAAGCCGGCCGTTACGGCGGCAAGGGCGTGCTGAAGGCTGTCGAGCACATCAACACTGAAATCTCCGAAGCGATCATGGGCCTCGACGCTTCCGAGCAGGCTTTCCTCGACAAGACCCTGCTGGAACTCGACGGCACGGACAACAAGTCGCGCCTCGGCGCGAACGCGATGCTGGCCGTTTCGATGGCTGTCGCGAAGGCCGCCGCTGAAGAAGCCGGCCTGCCGCTGTACCGCTACTTCGGTGGCTCGGGCGCGATGCAACTGCCGGTGCCGATGATGAACATCGTCAACGGCGGCGCGCACGCGAACAACAGCCTGGACATCCAGGAATTCATGATCGTGCCGGTCAGCCAGCCGACCTTCCGCGAAGCACTGCGCTGCGGCGCCGAAGTGTTCCACGCGCTGAAGAAGATCCTGTCGGACCGTGGCATGAGCACGGCCGTGGGCGACGAAGGCGGCTTCGCGCCGAACTTCGGCAGCAACGACGAATGCCTGTCGACCATCCTGCAAGCCATCGAAAAGGCTGGCTACCGCGCCGGTGAAGACGTGCTGCTCGCGCTCGACTGCGCAGCAAGCGAGTTCTACCACGACGGCAAGTACCAGTTGGCTGGCGAAGGCCTGCAACTATCGTCGACCGAGTTTGCCGACTACCTGGCGAACCTGGCTGACAAGTTCCCGATCGTCTCGATCGAAGACGGCATGCACGAAAGCGACTGGGCCGGCTGGAAGATCCTCACCGACAAGCTCGGCAAGAAGGTCCAACTGGTGGGCGACGATCTGTTCGTCACCAACACGCGCATCCTGAAGGAAGGCATCGAGAAGGGCATTGCCAACTCGATCCTGATCAAGATCAACCAGATCGGTACGCTCACGGAAACCTTCG
Organism: Paraburkholderia sp. GAS348; assembly: GCF_050434205.1. Classification (NCBI taxonomy): domain Bacteria; kingdom Pseudomonadati; phylum Pseudomonadota; class Betaproteobacteria; order Burkholderiales; family Burkholderiaceae; genus Paraburkholderia; species Paraburkholderia sp. GAS348. Next base: position 98,853 of record NZ_JBNPVT010000012.1, on the reverse strand, counting down.
CGGCGATCGAAATGGCGAAGCGCGCCGGCTACACGGCTGTGATCTCGCACCGCTCGGGTGAAACCGAAGATTCGACGATTGCGGATATCGCAGTCGGCCTGAACGCCGGTCAGATCAAGACGGGTTCGCTGTCGCGTTCGGACCGCATCTCGAAGTACAACCAGTTGCTGCGCATCGAAGAAGACCTCGGCGATATCGCCAGCTACCCGGGCAAGTCGGCGTTCTACAATCTGCGCTAATGGCTTGTTTGCTAGCGCCGACCGATGAGCCGGTTATCCTTCGTTTTTGATTGACCCCGCCGCCCTGCGTATAGCGCAGGGCGGCGTGTATTTATTGTGCTTACTTCATGCGGCTCGTTACTGCTGTCCTGATCGTTCTGCTGGCGCTGATCCAGTACCCGCTCTGGTGGGGGCACGGCGGCTGGTTACGCGTGCATGAGTTGCAGCAGCAGCTGGCGCAGCAACTGCAGAAGAACACTGATTCGAAGCTGCGTAACGAGCGGATCCAGGGCGAAGTCCAGGATTTGCAGAGCGGCACGGCAGCCGTGGAAGAGCGTGCGCGTTACGAAATGGGCATGGTGAAAGACGGCGAAGTTTTCGTACAGTTCGTCTCGCCGAATGCGCCGTTGCCGACCGCGAACACGCCTTCGGTCACCACGTCTACGCGCGGTGAGGTGTCGGCGGCGCCGCTGCATGTGGTGCCGAATCCGGAGTCGCGCGCGAAGCCGGATCGCAAGCATGGCGGGAAGGCGGCGAAAGACAAGAAGCCCACGCACTGAGTTAAATCAGGCGGTTTGAGCGCGCGGACGAACGCGAAACCAGCCGCGGGAACGAACGTAAAAGTGCTCAGGAAGACGAAAAAGGCGCGGTGAAAACCGCGCCTCTTTCGTTGGGCTTGCGATGCGTGCATCTCTGCCGAACCGCTATGCCGATTGTCCGGGAGCGCTTGTTTCGGCTTACCAGCCCCAGTACGGTGAGTAGCCTACGCCAACACCCGTACCCCAGCCGTGCCCCCAACCGCCACCGTAATAACTGCCGTACACGCTGACAGGCGGCGAGTAATAACGTGAATACGCCTGAGCGGCGTTTTCCGCGGCAATGGCCTGGTTCTGATCGGACAGCACCTGACGGTCGATCGCATCATAGCGTTCGCGTTCTTCCGGCGTGAGCGGCCGGGCGGTGCTGGCCATGCCGGACTGGTCGGCCGGCAGGCGGCTATAAATCGGCGATGGGCCCGGCGGGTCCATTACGCAGCCCGTAAGCGCAGCGCTGCTCGCGACGACGGTCAGCACGGCGAACGAGCGCATGCAATGCTTTAGCGAAGTAGGGATGTTCATTTTGATCTCCATCGGTCGGATCCCTAAGCAAACCATGCGCAGCGCGCACCGCCCACGATCCAACGCAACGATCGACGATAACGCGTCGCCCGAGCCCTGGTAAAGCAGCAGGCGACGCGTCATTTTACTGCCGCAACACCAGGCGTAACGGGCCGCCGGGGGGCGCTAGGGCCGCCGCCTGGCCGTTTCAGTGTCGCTGGTCGGCCGCTGGCGTCACTGCTTGTGAGAGCGCATTGGCGACAAAAAGTTGCGCCACGTCGACCGGATCGAATTCGTACCGTTGGTTACAAAATTCGCAATGAATCTCGACGTGACCGCGCTCTTCGATCACACCGTCCACTTCCTCCCGGCCCAGCATCTTCAGCATGGCGCCGACTTTTTCGCGCGAACAGCTGCATTCGAAGCGCGTCGTGGCCGGTTCGAAATGCTGCACGTTCTCCTGCCAGAACAGACGGCGGAAAATCGTGGCCGGTTCTTCCTTCAGCAACTCGTCTTGCGACATCGTGCCGCCCAGCGTGCAGACGCGCTCCCACGTGTCCGCATCCAGAGCGCCCGGGTGCGGGACAATGCCGCCGTCGCCCGGCAGCTTTTGCAGCAGCATGCCGACTGCGCGTTCGGTGTTCGCCGCGAGCCACAGGCGCGTGTCGAGCTGCTCCGAGTGGTGCATGTAGTGCTCGAGCACTTCGGACATCGACTTGAGCGGGCCGTCCACACCCGACAGCGGCACGATACTTTGATACGGTTGCTGGCCGGGCTGCTTGTCGCGCGGGTCGAGCGTGATCACGCAACGGCCATGGCCGCTCGCGTTGACCAGGTCGATCATGGTCGTGTCGTCGCCGATCGTATTGCCCGCTTCGCCGGAGAGCTTGGCGGTGGCGCGCATCGACAGGTCGGAGCTGCACTGCACCACCAGCATCTTGGCCGGGCCGTCCCCGAAAATCTGCATGACGAGCGTGCCGTCGAACTTGAGGTTCGCCGAAAGCAGCGCGCACGCGGCCATCATCTCGCCCAGAATCGTCCGCACGGGCGCCGGATAGTCCCGGCGCGTCAGCACTTCCTGCCACGTATTGCGCAGCGAAACGATCTCGCCGCGCACCGGCGCCGCGCTGAACATGAATTTTTGCAACTGGTCGCTCACAACTTTTCCTCGGTCGAATGACGCAGCCTGATGCTGCGCCGTGCGCGCCGCACGCGCCGGCTGATTAGCCGATGCGCACGAGCTGCGCCTTGAAATATTCGCGGCGCTCGGCATAGCTTGCCGTGCCGCGCTGCATATTGGCGATATCCGTCCCGGTCAGTTCGCGCACCACTTTGGCGGGCGCGCCGAGAATCAGCGAATTGTCGGGAAACACTTTGCCTTCAGTGACGATGGCGCCCGCTCCGACCAGACAGTTGCGGCCGATTACCGCACCATTCAAGACCACGGCCTGAATTCCGATCAGCGAACCCTCTTTGATCGTGCAGCCGTGCAGCATGACCTGGTGGCCGATCGTCACATTCGGCTCAATCGTCAGCGGGAAGCCCGGGTCGGTGTGCAGCACCGCGTTTTCCTGCACATTGCTGCCCGCGCCGAGGGTGATCGGCTCGTTGTCGCCGCGAAGCGTCGCGCCGAACCAGACGCTCGAATTTTCCTCGAGCGTCACATTGCCGATAATGTTCGCCGAATCCGCGACGAACACGCTTTCATGGATGGTCGGGGCGGCTTCGCCAAGCTTATAAATTGTCACGGTGTCTCCTCTTGATCGGTCGCTATGCGCTGCGCTGGCCGGCTGGGGCGGTAAGACGGCTTGCAGATCGGGCTGTAAAGCGGGGCCGCAAAACGCCTGAAGACAGCCTGATGGCCGCGATTGCCCTGCCGGCCCCGCGCAATAGGCACACGAGATGGTCGAATCTAGTATTGTAAACGGTTGTGTGGTTAGGCCGCTTGCCGGTGCCGCAAGCTGTCCGGCGCGCAGCCTTGGCGAACGCCGCGCCTTCCGTCTTGCCTCTTGCCTTGCCCATTGCCAATCTGGTTGCCATGAATTCCGCTGCTCCGTCTATTTCGTCCGCTGCGCCGGTATCGAATCCTGAGAATTGTTCGAATCGCGCGAATTGCGGGCGCACCGCGGCGCTGGCCGCATTGCGCGAAGCCGACCCGGCAGGCAAGGCAGCCGCGGTCCGCGAGTTGTATGCCGCGGTGCTCGACGGCAGCCTTGCATGCCATGCAGACCTCGAACTCGCCGAGCCGGCAGACCTGCCGGGCCGTCCCGCGCGCCCGGAACTGGTCGATCCGCGCAAACTGAAGCGCCGCAGCATGCAATCGCCCGAAGGGCGAGCCGTTTTGCTGCATGCGCTTGCGCACATCGAATTCAACGCCATCAATCTCGCGCTCGACGCCGTCTGGCGTTTTGCCGGCATGCCCGTCGCGTTCTACACCGACTGGCTCAAAGTTGCCGCCGAAGAGGCACATCATTTCTCGCTGCTCGTGGCGCGGCTTGCGGAATTCGGCCATGCCTATGGCGATTTTCCCGCACACGACGGCCTCTGGGACATGTGCGAGCGCACCCGTGCCGACGTGCTGGCGCGTATGGCGCTGGTGCCGCGCACGCTCGAAGCGCGCGGCCTCGACGCCTCGCCGCCAATCCGGGCCCGCCTGCAGCAGGCGGGCGACCAGGCATCCGCCGCGATTCTCGACGTGATCCTGCGCGACGAAATCGGTCATGTGCTGATCGGCAACCGCTGGTTCCGCCATCTGTGCGACGAAATCGGCCTCGATCCGCACGCGACCTATGCGCGCCTCGCCGACCAGTATCACGCACCGAAATTACGCGGTCCGTTCAATTTCGAAGCGCGCCGCGATGCCGGTTTCGACGAAACCGAACTGGCCGCGCTGGTCTCACTCGCCGGCCTCGAAGCCGAGCAGCCGGCCCGGCCGGCCGCTCCGACCCTGAGTGACTGAAGCCTTTTTCCATAGCCAGATCCCACGCATCGCCCGGCTATCTCGTTATAATCGAACGACCATTCTTTTTTGGGCGCGCCGTTCATGAATACCTCCAGGTCTGAATTCATCGCCGTGCGCGGCATCCGTCTGCACGTGCGGCGCTGGGGCAATCCGGACGCGCCGATGCTGTTCATGCTGCACGGCTGGATGGACGTGGCGGCGTCGTTCCAGTTCGTCGTCGACGCATTGGGCGGCGATTGGCAGGTGATTGCCCCCGACGTGCGCGGCTTTGGCCTGTCGGACTGGCCGGTCGCCGAGCACGGCGGCGGCGACTACTGGATGCACGACTACCTCGCCGATCTCGACGCGCTGCTTGACCACTACGCGCCGGCCGGCGAAGTCAATCTGGTCGGCCACAGCATGGGCGCGAACATCGTCTGCCTGTATGCGGGCGTGCGGCCGGAGCGGGTGCGGCGCGTGGTCGATCTGGAAGGCTTCGGTCTCGCGCCGGCGCACTCGGCGCAAGCGCCCAAGCGTTTGCGCACTTGGCTCGACGAGTTGCGTGAGCCGCCGCAGTTGAGGCGCTACGCTTCGCTGGACGACGTCGCGGGACGCCTGATCAAGACCAATCCGCGACTCGCTCCGCAGCGCGCGCAGTTCCTCGCACAGCATTGGTCCAGGCCGGACGGAGAAGGGCGCTTCATGCTACTCGCCGATCCGGCGCACAAACGGCGCGGGCCGACGCTGTACCGCCTCGACGAAGTGATGGCCGTGTGGAGCAAGGTCACCGCCAAAGTGCTGCACGTCGAGGCTGCTAACTCGCCCACGCTCGCCCACATCGCCCGCGAGATTCCGCTCGACGAATTCAAGGCGCGTTTCCAGGCTTTTCCGAACTGGCGTGAGAAAATCATCGACGAAGCGGGGCACATGGTGCATCACGACCAGCCGGAGCAGGTGGCCGCGCTGATCGAGGGCTTTTGCGCCTGAACCTTGCAAAAAGGTTTCGATGCAAGGTCCGCTATCGCGAGATAGCTCTGCGGGCACTTACTGCGTTGCAGTAAAATGAGTGCAGAACCTTCTCAAGACAAAGATGAACGCTGACCTCCACTGTCATTCCACCGTTTCTGACGGCCAGTTCGCGCCGGCCGATGTTGCGCGCCGTGCGCATGCGGGCGGCGTGACGCTGTGGGCGTTGACCGATCACGACGAACTGGGCGGCCAGCACGAAGCGCGCAGCACCGCAGAGGCGCTCGGCATGGGCTACGTCAGCGGCGTGGAGATCTCGGTGACATGGGCTTCGCGCACGGTGCACATCGTCGGTCTCGGCGTCGACCCGACGAGCGCTACGTTGATCGATGGCCTCGCGCGCACCCGCAACGGCCGCGCGGCGCGCGCCGAAGCAATCGGCGAACAGTTAGCCACGCTCGGCATTCCCAACGCCTACCAAGGCGCCCTGAAATACGTCTCGAACCCGGACATGATTTCGCGCACGCACTTCGCGCGCTTCATGGTCGAAAACGGCTACGCGAGCTCGACGCAAGACGTGTTCAACCGCTATCTCGGCGACGGCAAGCCCGGCTACGTGTCGCATCGCTGGGCGAAACTGGCGGACGCGGTTGGCTGGATTCAGGCGGCCGGCGGCGAGGCGATCATCGCGCACCCGGGTCGCTATGCGTACTCGCCGGTCGAATTCGATGCGTTTTTCGCTGAATTCATCGACCTTGGCGGCAAGGCGATCGAGGTGGTGACGGGTAGCCATACGCCGGATCAGTACCGCGAATACGCGGACGTCGCGCGCCGCTTCGGCTTTGAAGCCTCACGGGGTTCCGACTTCCATGCACCCGGCGAGGGCCGCATCGATCTCGGCACGCTGCCGCCGCTACCTTCCGATCTCAAGCCCGTCTGGGAACGCTGGCTGTGATCGCGCGCCGTGCCGCGGCGGCACGATCTGCGCGAACGTCCTTGTCCGAAGGGCGTGCGCTCGCCCGATCCTCCGCCCGACTTTCCATTCGAGTTTTCGTGCACCGTCACCCGTAGCCACTGTTAGCCAAAATGTCCCAATACTTTCGGCTTCACCCGGATAATCCGCAGCCGCGCCTCGTCAAGCAGGCCGTGCAGATCATCAATGACGGCGGCGTCGTCGCGCTGCCGACGGATTCCAGCTACGCGCTGGCCTGCCATCTCGACGACAAGGACGCGGTCGAGCGCTTGCGGCGGATTCGCGGGCTCGACGAGAAGGCCCTGCTGTCGCTGCTGGTGCGCGATCTGTCGGAGCTGGCGAACTTCGCGATGGTCGATAACCGACAGTACCGTCTGATCAAGTCGGTCACGCCGGGTCCTTATGTTTTCGTATTGCAGGCCACCAAGGAAGTGCCTCGGCGCCTCTCGCACCCGTCGCGCAAGACGATCGGCCTGCGGGTGCCGGATCACGTCATCACGCTGGCGATTCTCGAAGAGCTCGGCCAGCCGCTGCTCGGCTCCACGCTGATCATGCCGGGCGAAACCCAGCCGCTGAACGACCCGGAAGAAATCCGCGAGCGGCTCGAGAAGCAGTTGGACCTGGTGATCGACAGCGGCCCATGTGTGTGCGAGCCGTCCACCGTGATCGATTTGAGCGGTGCCGAGCCGGTACTGGTGCGGGCAGGGCGCGGTTCTCTCGCGCCATTCGGTCTCGAAGAGACGGCATGAGCGAAAGCGGACAGACGCACGCAATCGCGTTGTTACAATAGCGAGTTATGGATTCTTCCCTGATACAGACCGTTGCGGTTTACGCGTTGCCGGTGATCTTCGCGATTACGCTGCATGAAGCCGCGCACGGCTACGTTGCTCGCTGGCTCGGCGACAATACCGCGTACGTGCTCGGCCGCGTCTCCATCAATCCGATGCGGCATATCGATCCGCTCGGCACGATCGCGATTCCCTTGCTGTTGTACTTCGCCACTAGCGGCGCGTTCATGTTCGGGTACGCGAAGCCCGTGCCGGTCGCTTTCGGCAATCTGCGCGATCCGCGTTGGGGCAGCCTGTGGGTCGCGGCCGCCGGGCCGGCCTGCAATTTCGTGCAGGCGCTGGTGTGGGGCCTGATCGGCGTCGCGCTCGCGGTACTGGGCGTCGACGAACCTTTCTTCACACGCATGGCGGCCGCCGGCGTCGGCGTGAACCTCGTGCTCGGCGTGCTCAACCTGTTTCCGCTGCCCCCGCTCGACGGCGGCCGCGTGCTGATGGCGCTGTTGCCGCCGCGGCAGTCAATCGCGCTGTCGCGCCTCGAGCCGTACGGCTTTTTCATCGTGATGGCGCTGGTCATGACGGGCACGCTCACGCGCTATTGGCTTAGCCCGCTCGTGACGCTCGGCTACGGTGCGATTACCGCCATTCTGACTCCACTTGTTTCGCTTTTCTAAATAACCATGTTCCCAGACCGTATCTTCTCCGGCATGCGGCCCACCGGGTCGCTGCACCTCGGCCACTATCACGGCGTGCTGAAAAACTGGGTGCGGCTGCAGTCCGAATACCCGTGTTTCTTTTGCGTGGTCGATTGGCACGCGCTGACGACGCACTACGAAACACCCGAAGTGATCGAAAAGAACGTGTGGGACGTGCTGATCGACTGGCTCGCTTCGGGCATCGATCCGGCGCAGGCTACGCTCTTCATCCAGAGCAAGGTGCCCGAGCATGCGGAACTGGCGTTGCTGCTCGGCATGAGCACGCCGCTCGGCTGGCTCGAACGCGTGCCGACCTACAAGGAGCAGCAGGAGAAGCTGAAGGACAAGGATCTGTCCACCTACGGCTTCCTCGGCTATCCGGTGCTGATGGCGGCGGACATTCTGCTGTACCGCGGCTCGCTCGTGCCGGTTGGCGAAGACCAGGTGCCGCACGTCGAAATGACCCGTGAAATCGCGCGCCGCTTCAACTACCTGTACGGCCGCGAACCGGGCTTCGAAGAGAAGGCGAACGAAGCCGCGAAGAAGCTGGGCGGCAAGCGCGCCAAGCTTTATCACGAGCTGCGCAACGCCTATCAGCAGGAAGGCGACGACGAAGCGCTCGAACAGGCGCGGGCGATGTTGCAGGAATCGCAGAGCCTGTCGATGAGCGATCGCGAGCGTCTGTTCGGCTACCTCGAAGGTTCGCGCAAGATCATTCTGGTCGAACCGCAGGCCATGCTGACGGAAGCGTCGCGCATGCCGGGTCTGGACGGCCAGAAGATGTCGAAGTCGTACGGCAACACGATCGGCCTGCGCGAAGATGCGGAAACGATCACGAAGAAGGTCCGCACCATGCCGACCGATCCGGCCCGCGTGCGCCGCACCGATCCGGGCGATCCGGACAAGTGCCCGGTGTGGCAGCTGCACCAGGTCTACACGGACGAAGCCACGCACGAGTGGGTGCAGAAGGGCTGTCGAAGCGCGGGTATCGGTTGCCTCGAGTGCAAGCAGCCGGTGATCGAAGGCATTCTGCGCGAGCAGCAGCCGATGCTCGAGCGCGCGCAGAAGTACATGGACGATCCGTCGCTGTTGCGCGCGATCGTCGCCGACGGCTGCGACAAAGCCCGCAAGTACGCCACGGAAACGATGCGTGAAGTCCGCGAGGCGATGGGCCTGTCATACAACTGATAACTGATCGTCTGCGCTGACGCGATGAGCACTCCCGTTGCCTTGCCGGACGGTTCCTCGCACGGAATCGGCGAACCGTCGCGCTGGGTGCGCCAATGGGCGCATCTGGTCGCGGCGGGCGGCGCGGTGCTCGACGTCGCGTCGGGCGCAGGGCGGCACGCCCGGTTCTTTGCGTCGCGGGGTCATCCGGTGACCGCGCTCGACCGCGATGCGGCCGCGCTAGACTTCATGCGCGACGAGCCGCTCATTACTACGCTTGCGGCTGACATCGAAGGCGCCGCATGGCCCTTGCCCGCCGACGCAGAATTTGCTGCGATCGTGGTGACGAATTACCTGCACCGGCCGCTGTTTCCGCAGCTGTTGCGCTCGCTCGCGCCCGGCGGCGTACTGGTTTACGAGACCTTCGCGCAAGGCAACGAAAGCGTCGGCAAACCGTCTAATCCGGCGTTTTTGCTCGCGCCCGGCGAGCTGCTCGACGTGGTGCGCGGCCACCTTCGTGTGGTCGCATTTCAAGACGGATTTCTCGCGCAGCCGCGCCCGGCTTACGTCCAGCGGATATGCGCAATTATGGAGGCGGATCGCTCAGCCGAGCGCGCAGAGGCGGGACTTCCGCCTTGTTACGAGTTGGCTGGTTAATCCGCTACAATCGCGGTTTACCTGATCAAATTCATGGCGTTTCATGACTAACGGCAATCAAAGCAGCACTGGCGGCGTTCAGATTCGCGGCAGCATCCCTGCCATCATTACTCCGATGCTCGAAGACGGCGGCCTCGATCTGCCGGCGTTTCGCAAACTGATCGACTGGCATATCGCAGAGGGCACGAACGCACTGGTCGTGGTCGGCACGAGCGGCGAGTCGGCCACGCTGTCGGTCGAGGAGCACGTGCTGATGGTCAAAACCGCAGTCGAGCACACGGCGGGCCGGATTCCGGTGATCGCGGGCTCGGGCGGCAATTCCACCACTGAAGCCATCGAGCTCACGCAGCAGGCGAAAGACGTCGGCGCGGACGCCACGCTGCAGGTCGTGCCGTACTACAACAAGCCGACCCAGGAAGGCATCTATCGCCACTTCGCGAAGATCGCCGAAACCGTCGATCTGCCGGTGATCCTGTACAACGTGCCGGGCCGTACGGTCGCGGACATGAGCAACGAAACGATTCTGCGCTGCGCGCAGGTGCCGGGCATCATTGGTGTGAAGGAAGCGACGGGCAACATCGATCGCGCCGCGCATCTGATCAAGTCGGCGCCCGCGCATTTCGGCATCTACAGCGGTGACGATCCCACGGCGATCGCGCTGATGCTGCTTGGCGGCCACGGTAATATTTCGGTCACCGCGAACGTCGCGCCGCGCGCGATGAGCGATCTGTGCAAAGCCGCGCTTGCCGCAGACGCGAAGACCGCCCGCGAAATTCATTTGAAACTCCTGTCGCTGCATAAGAACCTGTTCATCGAGTCGAATCCGATTCCGGCGAAATGGGCGTTGCAGCAACTGGGTCGTGTGCAGGGCGGAATCCGCCTGCCGCTCACGCCGCTCGACGCGCAATACCACGAAGTGGTGCGTGCCGCGCTGCGCGAAGCGGGTCTGCTGGGCTAAGCGGGCTCGACCCGGCACCCCCAGCGTCAACGAAAGCCTGTCACCGGCACTCCCTTAACCGACGTCGATCCAGCCCACGTTCCCGGCACACAGAACCAGGCACCGCGTTTTAGCATCACGAAGGACCTCATGAAACGTTCCGCACTTTCCCTCCACGCAACCCGCATGGCGGCGCTGGCGCTTGCCCTGGTAACGCTCGCCGGCTGTGACACGCTGAACGACTGGTTCGCCTCCGACCGCGTCAACTACAAGGGCGCGGGCAGCGCACCGGCGCTCGCTGTTCCGGGCGATCTGAGCACGACGCCGACCGATCAACGCTACGTGGCGCCGCCGGCCAATCTGGCGCTGGGCGGCGCGCAGCAACGCGCGGTCACGGCAGCAGGCAATTCCACCGAAGGCCAGCCGAATGCGCAAGACCCGCTGGGCATGCACATCGAGCGTGACGGCGATCGTCGCTGGCTGGTAGTCGACGGCCGCACGCCGGAACAACTGTGGCCGCAGTTGCAGGAGTTCTGGCAGGAGAACGGTTTCGCCCTGAAAACCGATGCACCGGCTACCGGCATCATGACCACCGACTGGGCTGAAAACCGCGCCAATATCCCGGACGACTGGTTCCGCCGCACGGTCGGCAAGGTGATCGACTTCGCCTACTCGTCAGGCACCCGTGACAGCTTCCGCACGCTCGTGTCGCGCGGCCCGGCTGACACCACGGACATTTCGATCACGCATAGCGCGATGGAAGAAATGCTGACGGGTCAGGACAAGACGTCTTCGCGTTGGGAAGAGCGTCCGCGTGATCCGGCTCTGGAAGCACTGTTCCTGACCAAGCTGATGCAGAAGTTCGGCCTGACCGAAGCGCAGTCGAAGCAACTCCTGACCGATGCCCGCCCGGCCACCGCGCCGGCAACGATCGACCAGAGTGCAGGCGCATCGACGCTCGACCTGCAGGAGTCGTTCGACCGCGCATGGCTGCGCGTGGGTCTCGCGCTCGACCGCACGAACTTTACCGTCGACAACCGCGATCGCGCGAAAGGTATTTACTACGTGCGTTACGCAGACTCGATGCAGGAGCTGAAGAAGGAAGGGCTCTTCGGCAAGCTGTTCTACAGTGGCAATTCGTCGAAGAAGCCGGGTCAGGAATTCCTCGTCAATGTGCGTTCGAAGGGCGACACCGTGACGCAGGTAGCGGTGGTGGATGCGAACGGGCAGGTGGATAACTCGTCCGACGCGCAGCGCATCGTGACGTTGCTGCACGCACAACTGAACTAAGCGGGCTGTGCGCTTCGCCAGTCTCGGCAGCGGCAGTGAAGGCAATGCCTTGCTGGTGGAAGCGCAAAGCGGCGCGACCACCACGCGCGTTCTGCTTGATTGCGGCTTTTCGGCCAAGGAAGTCGAGCGGCGTCTGACGCGGCTCGGCGCGGGCGTCGAGGGTCTCGACGCCATTCTGATTACACATGAACATAGCGACCACATCGGCAGCGCGCTGACGCTGGCGCGCAAGTGGTCGATTCCGTTGTACATGAGCTGGGGCACCGCCCGCGCGGTAGGTGCCGACGAAGCCGATGTCGACCTGCAAGTACTGTGGGGCGACGAAGCGGTGGCGATCGGCGACCTGAGCATCCTCCCTTACACCGTTCCTCACGACGCCCGCGAGCCGCTGCAATACGTGCTCTCCAATGGTGCGAGCCGGCTTGGCGTGCTGACCGACGTCGGCACTTCCACGCCGCACATCAGCGCGGTGCTGAGCGGCTGCGACGCGCTGGTGCTCGAGTGCAATCACGATGTGCGGATGCTGGCGGGCAGTCGGTATCCCCAATCGCTGAAGGCGCGCATCGGCGGCAATCATGGGCATCTGAACAACGAGGCGGCGGCCGAAATCCTCGCCTCGCTCGACCGCTCGCGCTTGCGGCATCTGGTGGCCGCACATCTGAGCCAGCAGAACAACTCGCCGGAACTGGCGCAGGCTGCCATGGCGGGTGTGCTGGGTGCGGCGCCGACCGAAGTGGTGGTCGCTTCCCAGGATGAAGGCTTCCCCTGGCTGAGCTTGTGATCCGTCTCTGATTACCGGGCATCGCCGTGCTCGGCGATTCACTGTTGACACGCCGGCAATGCAATGAAAGAAGCCCATGACGATTGCTCGCCATGGGCTTTTTCTTCAAGGCCGGCGTTTTGGCGCCGCGCCTTGCATCAGACTTAGTTGCGGTTGCCGCCGAAGATGCCGAGCAGCGCGAGCAGGTTGACGAACACGTTGTACAGGTCCAGGTAGATCGCGAGGGTGGCAGTGATGTAATTCGTTTCACCGCCGTTCACGACGCGCTGCACGTCGAACAGCATGTAGGCCGAGAAGATCGCGATTGCCAGCACCGACACCGTCAGCATCAACGCCGGCAGATGCAGGAACACGTTCGCGACCGAAGCCAGCAGCAGCACGACCACGCCCATGAACAGCCACTTGCCGAGACCCGAGAAGTCACGCTTGCTGACCGTGGCGATCGTTGCCATGGACGCGAAGATCACACCAGTGCCACCAAAGGCGAGCATGATCAGCGACGGGCCGTTCGAAAAACCGAGCACGAAGCTCAGGATGCGCGACAGCATCAGGCCCATGAAGAACGTGAAACCGAGCAGCACGAACACGCCGATGGCGCTGTCTTTGGTTTTCTGGATGGCGAACATGAAGCCGAAGGCGATCGCGAAGAACGCCAGCATGCTCATGCCGGGGCTGGTGGCGGCGAACAGCGAGAAACCGGTGGCTACGCCTACCCAGGCGCCGAGCACTGTCGGAATCATGGACAGCGCGAGCAGCCAGTAGGTGTTCCGTAGTACGCGGTTGCGTGTTTCGACCGTGCTGACCGCGCCATTGCGGCCAAAGCTATACGGATGATCGTTCATGGTCTCTCCTTACCTCAGAAGCGTGTTGCGTAATGGTTGTGTGGCGGGCTATGTAGCGGGCTATGTAGCGGGTTGTGCAGCAGATTGTGCGTCGGGTAGTGCGGCGCCGGCCGGGATGCTTGCCGCCAGTCGCAGGGTGTTCATTCCTAAGATTGGCGCGGTGGCAGGGAGTTTCAATACCCCGAAAATGTCCACACGGCCTACGCTACCAGTATTCGCGAACTTCTGCCCGGAGTCTTTCAGTGCTGTAAGGGATCAATCGCAATCATACACGGGAACATGCTACAATAGCGGATTCATTTGAATCTGTAACCTCTTAATTTTTTGGAGTTTTTATGGCGATCGAACGCACCCTGTCGATTATCAAGCCGGACGCAGTGGCCAAGAACGTGATCGGTCAGATCTACAGCCGTTTCGAAAACGCTGGCCTGAAGATCGTGGCTTCGCGCATGGTTCACCTGTCGCGCGCTGACGCAGAGAAGTTCTACGCTGTGCACGCTGCACGTCCGTTCTTCAAGGACCTGGTTGATTTCATGATCTCGGGCCCGGTGGTCGTGCAAGCGCTGGAAGGCGAAAACGCGATCCTGAAGCACCGTGACCTGATGGGTGCAACCGACCCGAAGAAGGCAGAAAAGGGCACGATCCGCGCCGACTTCGCCGACAGCATCGACGCTAACGCGGTGCACGGTTCGGACGCCGCTGAAACGGCTGCAGTTGAAATCGCGTTCTTCTTCCCGCAAGTGAACGTTTACTCGCGTTAAGCGGGTTTGAGCCAGGTTTGAGCGGGTTAGCGTTGTAGAGGCGCTATCCGCGCGATTCGTGTGCAGCCGTTGAATTTGTCGCACGAATCCGCACGAACAGCCTGGCAAAGTAGTAAGGTAAAGCAGCAGGAATGGGCGCGAACGGCATTGCGTTCATGCAGCTTGTTGCATGAACGTAGTCTCGCACTGAAATGGCAGGATTCGATATGACGAGCAGTCCCACCGTCAACCTTCTCGATCTCGACGCCCAAGGGCTGGTCGCTTATTGCGACAGCCTGGGCGAGAAGCCGTTTCGCGCCAAGCAATTGCAGCGCTGGATCCATCAGTACAACGCTGCCGACTTCGACGGCATGACCGATCTGGCGAAGTCCTTGCGCGAAAAGCTTAAAGGGCGCGCAACGATCACGATGCCTGGCATCGTCAGCGACAATATTTCGACCGACGGCACACGCAAGTGGCTGATCGACGTCGGCAACAGCAACGCGGTTGAGACCGTTTATATCCCCGAAGAAACGCGTGGCACGCTGTGCGTGTCGTCGCAGGCCGGGTGCGCAGTCAACTGCCGTTTCTGTTCGACCGGCAAACAGGGTTTCTCCCGCAATCTCACCACCGGCGAAATCATCGGCCAGCTGCGCATGGCCGAGTTCGCGCTGCGCGCGACGCGCGGCACGGACGGCGGCCGCGCCACGGGTGGTGACGGAAAAGGCGAGCGCGTCGTCACGAATGTGGTGATGATGGGCATGGGCGAGCCGCTGCTCAATTACGACGCGGTGGTGCCCGCCATGCGTCTGATGCTGGACGACAACGCGTACGGCCTGTCGCGCCGGCGCGTCACGCTGTCCACCTCGGGTGTGGTGCCGATGATGGACCGGCTCGGCGCCGATCTGCCGGTGGCGCTCGCGGTATCGTTGCATGCGCCGAGCGACCCGCTGCGCGACATGCTGGTGCCGCTGAACAAGAAGTATCCGCTGCGCGAGTTGATGGCCGCTTGTCAGCGCTATCTGAAGGTTGCGCCGCGCGATTTCATTACGTTCGAATATTGCATGCTCGACGGCGTGAACGACAGCGAAGCGCAAGCGCGCGAATTGCTGGCCGTAACCCGCGACGTACCGTGCAAGTTCAACCTGATTCCGTTCAATCCGTTCCCCGAGTCGGGCCTCATCCGCTCGAAGCCGGAACAGATCAAGCGGTTTGCACAAGTGCTGATGGACGCGGGCGTCGTCACCACAGTGCGTAAAACACGCGGCGACGATATCGACGCTGCCTGTGGTCAGTTGGCCGGTGCGGTGAAAGACCGCACGCGCCTCGCTGAGCGCACCGGGAAGGCGGCGAAGGTGATCGAGGTTCGCGCCGTGTAATCGCGCGAGGCGGCAGGGCGTGGCGTTCGGAAGAGCGCTATCGGGGTGCGTAAAACCCCCCACGCCATCCGCGATTGAAAAGAAAGTTTGCAGAAGCGATCGGAAGCGGCACATAAGGCCGCGCATTTTGTTATAAACGGTCTGCGATTCGGGCGTGAGGCTTTGGTCCGTCCGGGTTGCACAAGTGAAAAAGAATCGACGCGAAAGGATTTGGGATGAGTGAGCCGCAGCACCCGCAGCCGCAGGACACAGACGCAAACGAAGGCCATCCGGCGCCAGTCGCCCGGGCGGTGGTGCAGCCTGTTGTACAGCCGGGCCTGGCTGGCTTGGTCAGTTTGGATTCCCTGGCAGCGGTTGGCGCGCGCTTGACCCAATTGCGTGAATCGAAAGGCTGGACGATCGAAGATGTGTCGGCGCGCCTGAAGGTATCCGTCACCAAGTTGCATGCGCTCGAATCGGGTGACATTAGCCATTTGCCGGACACGACCTTCGCGCTCGGCGTGGTGCGCAGCTACGCGAAGATGCTCGGCGCCGATCCCACGCCATTCACGCAGGCGTTGCGTCGCGAGAAGGGCGTGCCGGCGCCGGATCTGTCGATGCCGGCTTCGTCCGGCAAGGATTTGCCGCGTGGCCGCGTATCGCTGTCGCTTGGCGGCAGTGGGCAAAAGAGCCACTCGTGGCTATGGGGCATTGCGGCGGTCGTCGTCGCGGTGATTGCGCTCGGCATGTGGCATACCAATGGCGGTGATTCGTCGGCATGGCTCGCCCGGTTGAAGGCGGGCGCTAACGGCGCCGCGGGTGGCGCGACTGGAGCATCGGGCGCGGTGGCGCAGGGTCAGGCGGCAGGTTCCGAGGCAACCGCAGAAGACGCTGCTTCCGCTCCGGAAACGCAGGCCGCAGCGGATAACGCAGCGTCGGCTACGCCGATGCCCGCGCCGCTCGCGACCGGTACGGCGCCGTCGTCCGCACCGGCTGTCACGGCAGCAGCGGTCGCGCCGAAGGCCGGTTCGCAGGCACAGGCTGCGGCGCAAGGCGCGAGCGTGCCGGTGGTCGCCGCGATAGGCGCATCGGCCGCGGCGGATATGGCAACTGCGGCAACCGCAACGCCGGCCGCGGGTGAGGCGATTATCGCGTTGCGCGTAACGCAAGACAGTTGGTTCAGCGTGCGTGGCAAGGACGGCAAGGAGCTGTTCTCCGGCCTCGTGCACGCGGGCGATACGAAGGAAGTGACAGGCGCGGCGCCGTTCAAGGTCACGGTCGGCAACAAGGTGGGTCTCGAGTCGCTTACGCTCGATGGCCAGCCAGTCGATCCGTCGAAATATTCGGCAGCCAAGGGTAATGTGGCGCGCTTCGCGTTGCCCTGATTAGATACGGTATGCGTCGCGGCCAACCGGGTTGCGGCGCTTTTTCAATTTATGCGCTACGTCTTTTGTGTGGCGCATGCGGCGTAAATGGGTTTTTCGATGCAATCCGAAGCTCAATCCCAATCCAGTAGCAAGGTCGTTTCAAACGAGCCGGTATTTGGCGGCCACGCTGCGCGGCGCAAGTCGCACGCGGTCGATGTCCGTTGGGGCGGACAGCTCGTCACCATCGGCGGCGATGCGCCCGTGCGCGTCCAGTCGATGACCAACACCGACACCGCGGATGCGATCGGCACAGCGATCCAGATCAAGGAACTGGCGCAAGCCGGTTCGGAACTGGTGCGTATCACGGTCAACACGCCGGAAGCGGCGGCGGCCGTGCCGGCGGTGCGCGAGCAGCTCGACCGCATGGGCGTGTCGGTGCCGCTGGTCGGCGATTTTCATTACAACGGCCATTTGCTGCTGCGCGATTACCCCGCGTGCGCGGAGTCGTTGTCGAAGTACCGGATCAACCCGGGCAATGTCGGCCACGGCGCCAAGCGCGACACGCAGTTCGCGCAAATGATCGAAGCGGCGGTGAAGTACGACAAGCCCGTGCGGATCGGCGTCAACTGGGGCAGCCTCGATCAGGACCTGCTCGCGAAGATGATGGACGAAAACGCCGCGCGTTCCACACCGTGGGAAGCGCAGAGCGTGATGTACGAGGCGCTGATCCAGTCGGCGATCGGCTCGGCGGAGCGCGCGGTCGAAATCGGCCTCCCGCGCAACAAGATCATTCTGTCGTGCAAGGTCAGCGGCGTGCAGGATCTGATCGCCGTGTATCGTGAACTCGCGCGCCGTTGCGAATTTGCGTTGCATCTGGGTCTGACCGAGGCGGGCATGGGGTCGAAGGGTATCGTGGCGTCGACCGCGGCGTTGTCGGTGTTGCTGCAGCAAGGCATCGGCGACACGATCCGTATCTCGCTGACGCCGGAACCGGGTGGCCCGCGCACAGGCGAAGTGATTGTCGGCCAGGAAATTCTGCAGACCATGGGCCTGCGTTCGTTCACGCCGATGGTGATCGCGTGCCCGGGTTGCGGCCGCACGACCAGCACGCTGTTCCAGGAACTGGCGTCGCAAATCCAGACCTATCTGCGTACGCAGATGCCGGTGTGGCGCGATCAATATTCTGGCGTCGAGAAGATGCACGTGGCGGTGATGGGCTGTATCGTCAACGGTCCGGGCGAATCGAAGCAGGCGAATATCGGCATCAGCTTGCCGGGTTCGGGCGAAAATCCGGCCGCGCCGGTGTTCATCGACGGTGAGAAGGTCAAGACGCTGCGCGGCGAAAACATCGCGCAAGAATTCCAGCAAATCGTGAGTGACTACGTCGAGCGCCGCTATGGCCGCGCCTAAGCTGGCCGCGCCTAAGCACTCAACTAAATACCGTCAATCAAAGACAGATGACTGAACAGAAGAAAAAGCTCGACAAGCTGTCCGGCGTGAAGGGCATGAACGACATCCTTCCGCAGGAAGCCGGGCTGTGGGAATTTTTTGAAACGACCGTCAAGTCGATGCTGCGTTCGTACGGATACCAGAATATTCGTACGCCGATCGTCGAGCATACGCAGTTGTTCAAGCGCGGTATCGGCGAGGTGACCGATATCGTCGAGAAAGAGATGTACAGCTTCACGGATTCGTTGAACGGCGAAAACCTGACAATGCGCCCGGAAAACACGGCGGCTGTCGTGCGTGCGGTGATCGAGCACAACATGCTGTACGACGGTCCGAAGCGTCTGTGGTACATCGGCCCGATGTTCCGTCACGAGCGTCCGCAGCGCGGCCGTTATCGGCAGTTCCATCAGGTCGGCGTGGAAGCATTGGGCTTTGCCGGCCCGGACGCCGACGCTGAAATCATCATGATGTGCCAGCGGCTGTGGGACGACCTCGGCTTGATGGGCATCAAGCTCGAACTCAATTCGCTGGGTCTCGTGGAAGAGCGCGCGGCGCATCGCGTCGAGTTGATCGCGTACCTCGAAAAGCATATGGACGTGCTCGACGAAGAGGCGAAGCGCCGTTTGTACACGAACCCGCTGCGCGTGCTCGACACGAAAAATCCGGCGATGCAGGAAGTCGCGCAGAACGCGCCCAGGCTGATTGATTTTCTCGGCGAAGAATCGCGTGCGCACTTCGAAGGCCTGCAGCGCATTCTGAAGGCGAACAACATTCCGTTCACGATCAATCCGCGTCTCGTGCGTGGTCTCGATTATTACAATCTGACCGTGTTCGAATGGGTGACGGACAAGCTCGGCGCGCAAGGCACGGTCGCGGCCGGCGGCCGTTACGATCCACTGATCGAACAGCTCGGCGGTAAACCGACTGGCGCGTGCGGCTGGGCAATGGGTGTCGAGCGTATCCTCGAGTTGCTGAAAGAGGAACAACTCGTGCCGGAAGACGAAGGTTGCGACGTGTACGTGGTCCATCAGGGCGACGCGGCGCGTGAACAGGCCTTTATCATCGCCGAGCGTTTGCGCGATACCGGCCTCGACGTGATCCTGCATTGCAGCGCGGACGGTCAGACGGCGAGCTTCAAGTCGCAAATGAAGCGTGCCGACGCGAGCGGCGCGGCATTCGCGGTGATCCTTGGCGAAGACGAGATCGCCAACGGTACGGTCGGCGTCAAGCCGCTGCGCGATACAGCCGCTAACGGCGGTAAAAACGAGCAACATAACGTGCCCGCCGAAGACTTGACCGAATTTCTAATCAATGCGATGGTTGCAACCGCCGAAGACGGCGACGACTGATCGCGATGTCGCCGAGCCTCCTGGCTCGACACGCACACGTATCAAGAACGAGGAAATCGCCGGGCGATGAGTTACCACGACGAACAAGAATCGATTGAAAGTCTGAAGGCATGGTGGACGCAGTGGGGCAATGCAACCACGTGGATCGTGCTGGTGGCATTGGTTGCCGCTGCCAGCTGGAACGGCTGGAATTTCTGGCAGCGTCGTCAGGCGGCGGAAGCCGCGGTGCTGTACGACCAGGTGCAGCAAGCCGTTGCATCGGGCGACAAGGCGAAGATCACACGCGTCGCCACCGACATGGAAGACAAGTTCAGCCGTACCGCGTATGCGCAGATGACCGCGCTGGGCGCAGCCAGGGCGCTGTACGCCGCGGGTGACGAAGGCGCCGCGAAGGCCCAGCTGCAATGGACCATCGATCACGCAAAAGACGACGAGTTCAAGCAGATCGCCAAGCTGCGTCTGGCTTCGCTGCTGCTCGACGACAAGGCTTACGACCAGGGTCTCGCACTGCTCGCCGAGCCGCAGTCCGATGCGTTCAAGAGTGTTGTGGCAAATGGCCGCGGCGACCTGCTCGCTGCAGAGGGCAAGCGTGACGATGCGCGCGCGGCCTACAAGCTTGCGCTCGACTCGCTGTCGAAAAACGATAGCTCGGCACGCCAGTTGATTCAGTTCAAGCTGGACGCGCTGGGCGGCTAATTGCCGCATGCAGCGCGCCGCATGACACGACCAACCGGTCTCCTTTAATTAATTTCCTGAATGCTTCGTCCACCGATGAATCTGCTGAAACGTTACGCTGTGCCCGTTGCCTGTGCGATGACCGTCCTCACCATGGCGGCTTGCTCATCCACGAAAGACGAGCGCCGCGTGCCGACGCCGCTCACCGAGTTCAAACCCGTGCTCGACGTGCAGCAGGCGTGGAAGGCCAGCGTGGGCAAGTCGGGTCGTTATCTGTTCTCGCCGGTCGCGGTCGGCAACGCGGTGTACGCGGCTGGCGCGAACGGCTCGGTTGCCAAGATCGACGCGCAAACCGGCCAGGACGTCTGGCGCGTCAAGCTGCATGAGGACCTGTCCGCAGGTGTCGGCAGCGACGGCACGCTCACGGCGGTCGGCGGCCTGAAGGGCGATGTCTACGTGCTCGGCGCGGACGGCAAGCAATTGTGGACCGCCAAGGCGCCTGGTGAAATCATCTCGCCGCCGCTGGTCGGCAACGGCCTCGTGGTGGTGCGTACGGTCGACGGTCAGATCGTCGCGTTCAATGCGCAAACCGGCGAGCAGAAGTGGAACTACCGCAACCGCGCGGTGCCGCTCAATCTGCGCGTCTCGTCGGGCATGACGTTCGCGGGCGACGCGGCTGTGCTGGCGGGCTTCCCGGGTGGCGCGTTCGCCGCGATCAACCTGCAGACCGGCGACAACTACTGGCAGACGCCGGTGTCGTATCCGAAGGGCGTCACGGAAGTGGAGCGCATCAATGACGTGACGGGTCCGCCCACGCTGATCGGTTCGGAAACCTGCGCGGTGACGTTCCAGGGCCAGATTGGCTGCTTCGATGCGAACTCGGGCCGCGCGCTGTGGGAAAAGGCGTTCTCGAGCACGAGCGGCCTCGCGCAGGACGACCGCGCCGTGGTGGCGGCCGACGACTGGTCGGTGGTGTCGGCATTCGATGCCAACAGTGGTGCGCCGCTCTGGAAGAACGACAAGCTGAAGAACCGCGACCTCAGCGTCCCATTCATACTGGGTCACGCTGCCGTGCTGGGCGACTATCAGGGTTACGTGCATTTCCTGTCGCGCGACGACGGCACGCTCCTGGCCCGTGTGAAGACCGACGGCAGCCCGATTACCGCAGCGCCGGTGCTGGCCGGCGAGACGCTGGTCGTCCTGACGCACGACGGCGACCTGTACGGCTACCGCCCGCGCTAATCGCGCAGGCTGGGTGGTCAGGCGTGCAGGCCGGCATTGCCGGCCGCACGCGTTTTTGTTGTGCAGCAGAAGCAGAGTAACTAGAAGAATTCCGCCGGACTGGCTGGTCCGGCAAGTCGGATCAGAAACGGCCCATGTGGCCATCGGTGGCTGCTTGCGGCGCCACCTTCGACGGCACCTTGGTCGATACGCAGAGAATCGTATCGGATTGGCGTGCGGGCCGTCGGGCAAGAAAGACTGAACCTGGCGGCCCATTGGCGCTGCCCCAAACAGCCAAACTCTCGTCCGCTTTGGGTGCGCATATTGACAGCGCAGCCGGAGCTGGCCGAATTCGTGATAATTTTCGTCAAACGCTGCCGTGTAGCGGCCGCATGGCGTCGCTACGCGGGCGGTCGATTTCGATCCCGCGTTTCACCGTGAACAACATCTGATGAAACCCGTTATTGCCCTGGTTGGGCGCCCCAATGTGGGGAAATCCACGCTTTTCAACCGTCTCACGCGCACGCGTGATGCGCTGGTTGCCGACCTGCCCGGTCTCACCCGCGATCGCCATTATGGCGAGGGGCGCGCCGGCGACCGGCCGTATCTGGTCGTCGATACCGGCGGCTTCGAGCCGGTCGCGAAAGAAGGCATCCTGCACGAGATGGCGCGTCAAACTCGCCAGGCGGTCGAGGAATCCGACGTCGTCGTGTTCATCGTCGACGGCCGCAACGGCCTCGCGCCGCAGGACAAGACGATTGCCGACTACCTGCGCAAGACCGGCCGGCCGATCTTCCTCGTCGTCAACAAGGCGGAGGGGATGAAGTACACCACGGTGGCCGCCGACTTCTACGAACTCGGTCTCGGCGACCCGCGCGCAATTTCGGCGGCGCACGGCGACGGCGTCACCGAAATGATCAATGAGGCGCTGGGTGTCGCGTACGCCGGGCAGCCGGAAGAGAGCGACGAGGAAAAGCAGGCGCACGGCGTGAAGATCGCGATCGTCGGCCGGCCGAACGTCGGCAAGTCGACCTTGATCAACGCGCTGGTGGGCGAAGAGCGCGTGATTGCGTTCGACATGCCGGGCACCACGCGCGATTCGATCTACGTCGACTTCGAGCGTCAGGGCAAGCCCTACACGCTGATCGATACGGCCGGTTTGCGTCGCCGCGGCAAGGTATTCGAAGCGATCGAGAAGTTCTCGGTGGTGAAGACGCTGCAGTCGATCTCGGACGCGAACGTCGTGATCCTGCTGCTCGACGCACAACAGGATATTTCCGAACAGGACGCGCACATTGCCGGTTTCGTGGTGGAGCAGGGCCGTGCGCTGGTCGTCGGCGTGAACAAGTGGGACGGACTCGATTCGCATGTGCGCGAGCGCACCAAGGCAGACATCGAGCGCAAACTAAAATTTCTCGATTTCGCCAAATTCCACTTCATTTCCGCTGCGGAAAAAACCGGAATCGGCCCGCTGATGCGCTCGGTCGACGACGCCTACGCCGCCGCCATGGCCAAGCTGCCGACGCCGAAGTTGACGCGCGCGCTGATCGAGGCAGTGGAATTCCAGCAACCGCGCCGACGCGGTCCGGTGCGCCCGAAATTGCGTTACGCGCACCAGGGCGGACAGAATCCGCCGATCATCGTGATTCACGGTAATGCGCTCGATGCGATCACCGAAACGTACAAACGCTACCTCGAAAACCGCTTCAGGGAAACTTTCAAGCTGACTGGGACTCCATTGCGCATAGAGTTCAGATCGTCGACGAACCCTTACGCGGACAAAGGCTGAAACCCAGGCTGAAACCCAGGCTGAAACCCGCGTGTGTGCTGGGTTTGGCCGGCTGGCCAGCCCGCTCGCGCAAGAATGAAAATCGGCTATAGTGTAGCGGTTGACGGCGGATCTCTTTTTCCTTCGTCGTCGATTCAGTCAACCTGCAAAAAAATACGGAGTTTGCTATGAGCAACAAAGGGCAATTGTTACAAGACCCGTTTTTGAACGCACTGCGTAAAGAGCATGTGCCGGTGTCGATCTACTTGGTCAACGGCATCAAGCTTCAAGGGAACATCGAATCGTTCGACCAGTACGTCGTGTTGCTCCGGAATACGGTCACCCAGATGGTTTACAAGCACGCAATTTCTACGGTCGTGCCTGCGCGTCCGGTGAATTTCCACCCGGATACCGAACAGTCCTAACCCCCGTCGCGGCCGGCGTAGCGTCGCCCGTTGGCGATTACTCCCGGCCGCCTCATTTTGATACCGTCCAATTTGATCAATGCAGCGCTTGTCGGCATCGACTTCGGTAAGATCGATTTCGAAGCCAGCCTTGAAGAACTCAGCCTGCTCGCGCAAAGCGCGGGCGCGAATCCCTTAGTCACCCTCACGGGGCGCCGGTCCAGTCCCGATGCCAAGATGTTCGTCGGCAGCGGCAAGGCCGAAGAATTGCGTCTTGCCTGTGAGGCGAACGACATCGAACTCGTCATTTTCAATCACGCTCTGGCGCCTGCGCAGCAGCGCAATCTGGAGCAGGCGCTTAACCGCCGCGTGATCGATCGCACCAGCCTGATTCTCGATATTTTTGCGCAACGCGCCCGCAGCCACGAAGGCAAGCTGCAGGTGGAGCTCGCGCAGTTGCAGTATCTATCGACGCGGCTAATCCGCGCATGGACCCACCTTGAACGCCAGAAAGGCGGTATTGGTTTGCGCGGCCCCGGTGAAACGCAGCTCGAAACCGACCGCCGTTTGATCGGCGAGCGCATCAAGGCGCTCAAAACCCGCCTCGAAAAACTGCGCCGTCAGCACGGCACGCAGCGCCGCGCGCGCAGCCGCAATCAGACGATGTCCGTGTCGCTCGTCGGCTACACGAACGCGGGCAAATCCACACTTTTCAATGCGCTGACGAAGGCCCAGGCGTACGCCGCCGACCAGCTATTCGCCACGCTGGATACCACGTCCCGCCGTGTCTATCTCGGCGACGAAGCCGGCCAGGTGGTGGTGTCCGACACAGTCGGTTTCATCCGCGAATTGCCTCACCAACTGGTGGCGGCTTTCCGCGCCACGCTCGAGGAAACCATCCACGCCGACCTGCTGCTGCATGTGGTCGACGCGTCGAGCGCCGTGCGCCTCGATCAGATCGATCAGGTGAACGAGGTGTTGCACGCCATCGGCGCGGACACGATTCGCCAGGTGCTGGTGTTCAACAAGATCGACGCCGTGCCGGAGTTGGCGGCCCGTGGCGACGCGGTCGAGCGGGATGAGTATGGTAATATTTCGCGCGTCTTTTTGAGCGCGCGCACGGGGCAGGGGCTGGATACATTGCGCGCTGCCATCGCTGAAATCGCTACTGCCGAACCTCTCTCCGATACGCTGGTCGATCTGTCGGAAGAAGACCGGTCGGCAGCACCACGCGAGGACCGCAAGGTCTCAGAACTCGGGCACTGACCCGCTCCAATTGCACTGACCCGCTGTCTACTCTGGTGAACGAACACAGGTGAACGATTACAACGAGCGGAGTATCTGGCTGCGCATGCGCGCCATGCTTTCACTGAACGATCCGCGCTGGGGCCGGGGCGACGGCAATGGCGACCGCCAACGACCCAACGAACCCAAGCGTCCGCCGACCAAGGACGGTGAAGGCCCGCCCGATCTCGACGAGATGTGGCGCGATTTCAACCGCCGTTTGAGCCGGGTGTTCGGCCGCAAGGGCGGCGGTGCGGGCGGTGGCCGTCCGGACAACGGTCGCGGCGCGCGCATCGGTGTGGGCATCGTGATCGGCGTGTTGATTGCGATCTACCTCGGCAGTGGCGTGTTCGTCGTGCAAGATGGCCAGGCCGGCGTGGTGATGCAGTTCGGCAAGTATCGCTACACTGCGGGGCAGGGTGTGCATTGGCGCCTGCCGTATCCGTTCGAAGCGCATGAGCTCGTCAATATCGGCCAGATCCGCCAGGTGGAGATTGGCCGTAACAACGTGGTGCGTCTCGCCAACGTGAAGGACGCGTCGATGCTCACGCACGACGCCGATATCGTCGACGTGCGGTTTTCCGTGCAATACCAGGTGAGCAAGCCGACTGATTATCTCTTCCGCAGCGTCGATCCCGATCAGAGCGTCATGCAGGCCGCGCAGGCGGCGGTGCGCAGCATCGTTGGCGCTCGCAGCGCCAACGACATCCTCTATCAGGACCGCGAAGCAATTCGCCGGCAACTGATGGCGTCGATTCAGCAATCCCTGGATGAATACCAGTCCGGCGTTGCCGTGACCGGTGTCACGATTCAGGGCGTGCAGGTGCCCGACCAGGTGCAAGCCGCTTTCGACGATGCCGCCAAAGTGCGTCAGGACAACGAACGCGCCAAGCGCGAGGCGCAGGCCTATGCCGCCGAGCTGCTGCCGCGCGCGCAAACCGACGTCGCGCGCCAGATCGACGAAGCGAAAACGTATAGCGACAAGACCGTGGCGCAGGCGCAAGGCGATGCCGAGCGCTTCAAGCAGGTCTACGCGCAGTACTCGAAAGCGCCTGCTGTGATTCGCGAGCGCATGTACCTGGAAACCATGCAGCAGATCTATTCGAATACGACCAAGGTGTTTGTGGACAGCAAGAGCGGCAATAACGTGCTGTATCTGCCGCTCGACAAGCTGGTCGAGCAGACTCGCCAGCGCGTTGCTGAAGTTGCTGCCGCTTCTGGCACCGCCGTTGCGTCAGGTGCAGCCGTTCCGCAAGCCGCGAGCAGCGCTGCTGCACCGTCTGCCGCTGCTTCCGCACCCGCCGCGGTCTCGACGCCTGCCAGCCAGGCTGCAGCCAGCAGCGACGCACTCCGTTCACGCGACTCCTTCCGCAGCCGTATGCGCGAAGACGACGTTCAATAAGGAGCGCACATCATGAACAAGATCATTGCGCTCGTCGTTGCCTTAGTCATCGTGCTGTTTGCCGCGTCGTCGACGGTATTCGTGGTCGACCAGCGGCATCTGGCTGTGCTGTCCTCGCATGGCGATACCGCGCCCGTTTTGCTCGGCCCAGGCCTGCACGTGAAGCTGCCGCCGCCGTTGCAAACGGTCACGCTGGTCGATAACCGCATCCAGTCGCTCGACGCGCCGGATGAAGATCGCTATGTCACGTCGGACAAAACCGATCTGCTGGCCAACCCGGTCATCAAATACCGTGTGACCGATCCGCTGAAGCTGCTCGCCGAAACCAAGGGCGATGTGCAAAGCCTGTCGGACCGCCTGGCGCTGCTGTCGCGCAGCGCGCTCGGCGACGCGTTCGGCAAGGTCACGCTGACCGACGCGCTTGCGAAGCAACAGGCCGTTGCCGACGAAGCACGCGGCGCGATGGACAAAGCCGCGGCATCGCTGGGCGTGTCGGTGCTCGACGTGCAACTCACGCGGGTCGATTTCCCGGCGGCGATGGCCGACTCGGTCTACAAGCGGATGATCGCCGCACGCGAGCAGGCCGCGGCCGACGAACGTGCGAAGGGCACGGCCGAGGCCGACCAGATCAAGGCGGACGCCGTCGGCCAGCAACAGGCGATTCTCGCGGACGGCTATCGTCAGGCGCAGACTATCAAGGGCGAGGGCGATGCCAAGGCGGCGGAAATCGCGGCCGAGGCATACGGCAGCGACCCGCAGTTCTATCAGTTTTATCAAAGCATGCAGGCGTACAAGAACACCTTCAAGCCAGGCGACGTGATCGTGGTCGACCCGAGCAGCGAGTTCTTCCGCTTCATGCGTAGCCCGACCGGCGCCGCCGCCCCGGACGCTCCCGCGGCACCGCGCAAACACTGATAACCGGAAACGCCGCGGCATCCGCATCGCGGCCTCTTCATTCGCATGGACATAGCCGGCTCGTTACTGCTCGCGATCGCATTGATGCTGATTATTGAAGGGATGTTTCCCTTCGTTTTTCCGAGCGCCTGGCGCGACACGTTCCGTAAAATAGCGGAACGGCCCCCGCATCAGATTCGCGTCGGCGGGCTGGTCGTGATGGTGCTCGGGTTAATCCTGCTGTTCATCGTGACCTGAAGGGACGCTGCACAGCGCTCGTCGCTGCGTGCCATCGCGATGGTGATATGCGTGGCAACAGCGGCGTGCACCAGCGCGAGCGTTCTGGCGCGGGCCAAGGCCGGCTGAGGGGCTGCGAAGGGCAGTTCCGACGCCTGCGAAAACCGCCAGAATAGAGCCGTCGCCCGCCATTCACACACACTTACCGGCGCCCCCAGTCGCCGTGTTCAACGTCGTAGGACTGTATCGATGTCGACCTGGTTACTTCCCGAGAATATCGCCGACGTGCTGCCGTCGGAAGCCCGCAAGATCGAAGAGTTGCGGCGCCATTTGCTGGACCGTTTCCGCTCGTACGGCTACGAGATGGTGATGCCGCCGCTGCTCGAGTACATCGAGTCGCTGCTCACCGGCGGCGGGCACGATCTGAATCTGCGCACGTTCAAACTCGTCGATCAGATGTCCGGGCGCACGCTCGGTCTGCGCGCCGACATTACGCCGCAGGTCGCGCGTATCGACGCGCATCTGCTGAATCGTCAGGGCGTGACGCGTCTTTGCTATGCCGGCAATGTGGCGCATACGCGTCCGCGCGGGCTGCACGCCACGCGTGAGCAGATCCAGATCGGCGCGGAAATCTACGGTCACGCCGGTCTCGAAGCGGATCTGGAAATCCAGCAGTTGATGCTCGACGCGCTGCGTCTGGCCGGCCTCGCGAAAGTGCGCCTCGATTTGTGTCATGCAGGCGTGCTCGCTGCGCTGATCGAAGGGGAGCCTGCTGCTGCCGAATTGGGTCAATCGCTCTATGACGCGTTGGCTGGCAAGGACGTGCCACGCCTCGTCGAGTTGACCGCCAATCTCACGCCGGTCACGCGCGACGCATTGCGCTCGCTTCCCGCGCTCTACGGCGACGCTTCGGTGCTCGACGAAGCCCGTGCACGCTTGCCGAACGCACCGGCCATCGCGCGCGCGCTCGACGACCTTGCATTCCTTGCGAGCCAGGTGAACGGTGCCGAGGTGATGATCGACCTGGCCGATTTGCGCGGCTACGCGTACCACAGCGGGGTGATGTTCTCGGCCTATGTCGACGGCGTGCCGAATGCGGTTGCGCGCGGCGGCCGTTACGACCACGTCGGCCAGGCCTACGGCCGCGCGCGCGCGGCCACCGGCTTCTCGCTCGATTTGCGCGAGGTCGCTCGCATTTCTCCCGTCGAGGCCCGCAGCAGCGCGATTCTTGCTCCCTGGCAGCACGACGAAGCGTTGCGCACCAGCGTTGCCGCGCTGCGTAACGCAGGTGAAGTCGTGATCCAGGCGCTTCCTGGTCACGAGCACGATCTGGACGAATTCGCCTGCGACCGCGTGTTGGTCGAGCGCAACGGCGCGTGGGTGGTCGAGCCCCGTCCCTGAGCCCGCATAGATAGACCGCTCGCGGGGTGACCCAAGGGCATTTCAGAAGGCGTCCAAAGCGTCGCCGGACCCGGCGCGGCTACTCGCCGCGCTATTTTCGATATACCCACCATAACGTGCATACCGTTGAGCGGAAACGGAAAAATTCGGAAGGTTCCGCGAACATAGGTAGAATACGTTTTTAACCAGCTTACGAAACAACATGTCTGCCAGCGCAGTGAATGTGAACCCCGGGCGCAACGTCGTCGTCGTGGGGACCCAGTGGGGTGATGAAGGCAAGGGCAAGATCGTCGACTGGCTGACGGACCACGCTCAAGGCGTCGTTCGCTTCCAGGGCGGTCACAATGCCGGTCACACGCTTATCATCGGCGGCAAGAAAACCATCTTGCGTCTGATTCCGTCGGGCATCATGCATCCCGGCGTCGCGTGCTATATCGGCAATGGCGTCGTGTTGTCGCCGGAAGCGCTGTTCAAGGAAATTGGCGAGCTCGAGGCCGCCGGGGTCGATGTTCAGAATCGCCTCTTCATTTCCGAAGCCACCACCCTGATCCTGCCGTACCACATTGCTATCGACCAGGGCCGCGAAGCGCGCCGTGGCGCGAGCAAGATCGGCACCACCGGCCGCGGCATCGGCCCGGCCTACGAAGACAAGGTGGCGCGCCGCGGCTTGCGCGTGCAAGACCTGTTCGAGCCGGAAAGCTTCGCCGAACGTCTGCGTGAAAACCTCGATTATCACAACTTCGTGTTGACGCAATACCTGGGCGTCGCCGCGGTCGACTTCCAGCAAACGCTCGACACGATGCTGAGCTATGCCGATCGTCTGAAGCCGATGGTGACCGACGTGTCGCGCCGTCTCTACGACGAAAACGCAGCCGGCAACAACCTGCTGTTCGAAGGCGCGCAAGGCACGCTGCTCGACGTCGACCACGGCACCTATCCGTACGTCACGTCGAGCAACTGCGTGGCCGGTGCGGCTACTGCGGGCGCAGGCGTCGGTCCGCAAAAGCTGAACTACATCCTCGGCATCACCAAGGCGTATTGCACGCGTGTCGGTTCGGGCCCGTTCCCGAGCGAACTGTACGACGCGGATAACGCCGCGCGTCAGGAACCCATCGGCCTGGAACTTGCCAAGGTCGGCAAGGAATTCGGCTCGGTCACCGGCCGTCCGCGCCGCACGGGCTGGCTCGACGCCGCCGCGCTGCGCCGCTCGATCCAGATCAACGGCGTGTCGGGCCTGTGCATGACCAAGCTCGACGTGCTCGACGGCCTCGACGAAGTGAAGCTCTGCATCGGCTACACGGTCGACGGCAAGCATGTCGACCTGCTGCCGCGTGGCGCTTCGGAAGTCGCGCGCTGCGTGCCGGTGTACGAAACCTTCGCGGGCTGGAAGGAAAGCACCGTCGGCATCACCGAATGGGACAAGCTGCCGGCCACCGCGCGTGCTTATCTGACGCGCGTGCAGGAAGTCGCGGGCATTCCGATCGACATGGTGTCGACCGGTCCGGATCGCGACGAAACGATCCTGCTTCGTCATCCGTTCAAGGTTTAAGCCATGGTGCAAGGTGTACCCATGATTGCGATGAAAGATCCGCGTAACGATGACAAGAACCTGTGGGTCGGCTGGGACGAGTATCACCGGCTGATCGAACTACTCGCGTTGGCCGTGCACGAGTCGGGCTGGAAGTTCGACAAGATCCTGTGTCTCGCGCGCGGCGGTTTGCGCGTCGGCGATCAGCTCTCGCGTATTTACGATCTGCCGCTGGCGATTCTCGCCACCAGTTCGTACCGCGAAGCGGCCGGCACGGAGCAGGGCGATCTCGACATCGCGCAATACATCACGATGACGCGCGGCGAGCTGCACGGCAATGTGCTGCTGGTCGACGATCTGGTCGATTCCGGTGTGACGCTGGCACGCGTGCAGCAACATCTGAAAGAACGCTATCCGGCGATCACGGCGGTGCGCTCGGCGGTGCTCTGGTACAAGGGCTGCTCGAAAGTGAAGCCTGACTACCACGTGCAGTATCTGCCTACCAATCCGTGGATTCACCAGCCGTTCGAGGAATGGGATACGGTTCGCCCGCATAACCTCGGTGCGTGGATCAAGCGCGGTATGCAGCAGGAGTCGTCGGGCACGTGATGCGTGCTACGACGCCGTACTTATCGCGGCGTAGCCAGTGCAGTGCCTGCAGAACGGAGTCCGGTTGGGCTCCGTTTTTTTATGTGCGCCGTATATGCATTGTGTGTGAGTGCGGGGTGCTAAGCGCCTGCTTGGTGTGTATGTCGTAGCGCGGGCTAAGAACGGTGCGGCGCTCCGCGGAATGCGCTCGCCAGCGCCGGCGAAACGCCTGACGCAGCAGACGCGCCCAAATCGCGGTGCTACACTTCGCGGACCATCCACGTGGTGTATCCACAACAAGCCGGGCGGCGCTAGGCGGGCAGTTTAGAATAGCGGTCGTTTTTTCCGCTCAGGGAACGGATTTCCTCGCGTCTATGACAGATAACAATCACGTGCACAAACAGCCTCTGCCTTCCCTCGCAATTGCCGCGATCGGAGTGGTATTCGGCGATATCGGCACGAGCCCGTTGTACTCGTTGAAAGAGGCCTTCAGCCCGTCGCATGGCATTCCGCTGACCGATCAATCGATTCTGGGCGTGATCTCGCTGCTGTTCTGGGCGATCGTGATCGTGGTCGGCATCAAGTATGTGTTGTTCGTGATGCGCGCCGACAACAACGGCGAAGGGGGTGTCCTCGCGCTGATGGCGCTGGCGATGCGCTCTATCGACCAGAAGTCGAAAATGGCCGGCTTGCTGATGATGCTCGGCATTTTCGGCGCCTGCATGTTCTATGGCGACGCGGTGATTACGCCCGCCATCTCGGTGATCTCGGCAGTCGAAGGTCTGGAGATCGCGGCGCCCAATCTGTCCCATCTCGTGTTGCCGCTTACCATGGTGATCCTCGTGCTGCTGTTCTGGATTCAGCGGCACGGCACGGCCACCGTCGGCCGCCTGTTCGGCCCGATCATGGTGCTGTGGTTCCTGGTGCTCGCCGCCCTGGGTCTGTGGCACATCATTCAGTCGCCGAACGTGATCCGCGCGCTGAATCCGTACTACGCCTACACCTTTATGGCCGCGCACGTGTTGCAGGCTTATGTGGTGCTCGGCTCGGTCGTGCTGGTGCTGACCGGCGCGGAAGCGCTCTACGCCGACATGGGCCACTTTGGCGCCAAGCCGATCCGGATGGCCTGGTACGTCCTCGTGATGCCTTCGCTGGTGCTGAACTACTTCGGCCAGGGCGCGCTGCTGATGCATGACGCGAAGGCGATCGAAAACCCGTTCTTCCTGCTCGCGCCGGATTGGGCGCTGCTGCCGCTCGTGGTGCTATCGACGGTGGCGACCGTGATCGCGTCGCAGGCGGTGATTTCCGGTGCCTATTCGCTGACGAGCCAGGCGATCCAGCTCGGCTACGTGCCGCGCATGAAGATTCTGCATACGTCGGAACTGGCGATCGGCCAGATCTATGTGCCGGTGGTGAACTGGATGCTGTTGTTCATCATTCTGTGCATCGTGCTCGCATTCAAGAGTTCGGATAACCTCGCCGCCGCGTACGGTATTGCGGTGACGGCCACTATGGTCATCACCACGATCCTCGCCTGCGTCGTCATGGTGAAGGTATGGAACTGGAACAAGTTCCTCGTGGCGATGATCATCGGCGTGTTCATGGCGGTCGACCTGGGCTTTTTCGGCGCCAATCTGCTCAAGGTTGCGGAAGGTGGCTGGCTGCCGCTTGGCATTGGCGCGCTCCTGTTCTTTTTGCTGATGACCTGGTTCAAGGGCAGGATGATCGTCAAGGAGCGTACGGCGGCTGACGGTATTCCGCTTATGCCGTTCCTGCAAGGCCTGCTCGCGCATCCGCCGCACCGCGTCTCGGGTACCGCGATCTATCTGACGGGCAGCGATTCACTCGTGCCGGTGAGCTTGCTGCACAACCTGAAGCACAACAAGGTGCTGCACGAGCGCACCATTTTCCTGACCTTCGTGACGCTCGATATCCCGTACGTGAATGACGCGGAACGCGTGACGGTCAAGGATCTCAACGGCGGCTTGTACCTCGTCAAGGCGGCATACGGTTTCAACGAAACGCCTGACGTGAAGGCGGTGTTGCTCGAGGTCGGCCGCACGCACGACATGACGTTCGAGTTGATGGACACGTCGTTCTTCCTCGCGCGCGAAACGGTGGTGCCGACGCAGTTGCCGGGCATGTCGGTGTGGCGCGAACGTGTGTTCGCATGGATGCATCAGAACGCCGCCAAGCCGACCGATTTCTTCAGCATTCCGGCCAATCGGGTGGTGGAATTGGGAACGAAGATCGAGATTTGAACGCGGACCCAGGATCGTAAGCGCCTTGCATGCCGAGGTGTGGCGAGCGACCAGCGACAAAAAAGCCCACGCAATCTTGCGTGGGCTTTTTTTTGCCGCTGGCTTGTCCTGACCCGGGCGTCAACCTATGTCAGGACGGGTCGCGCACAGTCTCGTGAACGTCAGCATGCGACTCAGTCACGCGCTGAAGAACCCGCTTACTTCTGTTTGAGCTTGGCGAATGCAGCAGCCATTGCGCCACCTGCTTCCGGCTCACGCGAGCGCTGTTGCTGCGCGCCGCGTCCACCGCCGCCGGAGCGGCCGCGATCCTGCTGGGCGCCGCCACCGCTGCGCGGCGCGGCTGCCGCGCCGAACTCGTCGTCCAGACGCATGGTCAGCGCGATGCGCTGGCGCTTCACATCGACTTCCAGCACCTTCACCTTGACGATCTGGCCGGCCTTGACTACTTCGTGCGGGTCTTTGATGAACTTCGTCGACATGGCCGACACGTGCACGAGACCGTCCTGATGCACGCCGATGTCGATGAACGCACCAAAGGCCGCCACGTTGGTCACGACGCCTTCGAGCACCATGCCCGGCGTCAGGTCGCTGACCTTCTCGACGCCTTCGCGGAAGGTCGCTGTCTTGAACTCGGGGCGCGGGTCGCGGCCCGGCTTTTCGAGTTCCAGCAGAATGTCGCGTACGGTCGGCAGGCCGAAGCGTTCGTCGACGAATTCCGCCGGCGACAGGCCGCGCAGGGCGTCGCGATTGCCGAGCACCTCGCCGACATGCTTGCTGATCTTCGCGAGCATGCGCTCCACGACCGGATAGGCCTCCGGGTGAACCGACGAGCGGTCGAGCGGATTCTCGCCATTGTTGATGCGCAGGAACCCGGCGGCCTGTTCGAAGGTCTTGTCGCCCAGACGCGGCACCTTGCGCAGATGTTCGCGCGACGGGAACGGGCCGTTTGCATCGCGATAATCGACGATGTTGCGAGCCAGCGTTGCGTTCAGACCCGACACGCGCGCGAGCAATGCGACCGAGGCCGTATTGGCATCCACGCCGACCGCGTTCACACAGTCCTCGACCACCGCGTCGAGCGAGCGGGCCAGTTCGCGCTGATTCACGTCGTGCTGGTATTGGCCGACGCCGATCGCCTTCGGGTCGATCTTCACCAGTTCTGCGAGCGGGTCCTGCAGACGGCGCGCAATCGACACGGCGCCGCGCAGCGACACGTCCATGTCAGGGAATTCCTTCGCCGCGAGTTCGGAGGCCGAGTACACCGACGCGCCGGCTTCCGAGACGACGATCTTCTGCAGCTTGAACTCCGGATGACGCGCGATCAATTCGCTTGCAAGCTTGTCTGTCTCGCGCGACGCGGTGCCGTTGCCGATACTGATCAACTCGGCCTGCGTCTGTGCGCAGATGCGCGCCAGTTTCGCGATCGAGCCGTCCCAGTCGCGGCGCGGCTCGTGCGGATAAATCACGTCGGTGGCGAGCACCTTGCCGGTCCGATCGACCACCGCCACTTTCACCCCGGTGCGCATGCCCGGATCGAGGCCGATCACGGCCTTCGGACCCGCCGGCGCGGCCAGCAGCAGGTCCTTCAGGTTGCGCGCGAACACGCGAATCGCTTCGTGTTCGGCTTCGTCGCGCAGGTTGGTCAGCAGTTCGTTTTCGATGTGCGGCTGCACCTTCACGCGCCAGCACCAGCGGCACACGTCGGAGAGCCACTTGTCGGCCGGGCGGTTCTGGTTGGCGATGCCGAAGTGGCGGGCAATCAGCGCTTCGCCCGGATGCGGCACCTGCGCGTCGAGCTCTTCGCCAAGCCCCAGCTTGACCATCAGCACGCCCGCGTTGCGGCCGCGGAACAGGGCCAGCGCGCGATGCGACGGCACGGTCTTGATGGTTTCGGCGTAGTCGTAGTAGTCGCGGAATTTCTCTTCTTCCGCGTTTTCCTTGCCTTCGACCACTTTCGACGACACCACGCCCTGGTTGAACAGGTAATCGCGCAGCTTGCCGAGCAGGTCCGCGGTTTCGCCGAACTGCTCGGAGAGGATGTCGCGCGCGCCGTCGAGCGCGGCCTTGATGTCGGCGACGCCTTTCTCGGCGTCCACGTAGGCGGCGGCTTCGGCTTGCGGGTCGAGCAGGGGATTCGCCAGCAGCGCGTCGGCGAGCGGCTGCAGGCCGGCTTCGCGGGCGATCTGCGCGCGCGTGCGGCGCTTGGGCTTGTACGGGAGATACAGGTCTTCCAGCACCTGCTTGCTGTCGGCCCCTTCGATCGCGGTGCGCAGCTCGTCAGTGAGCTTGCCCTGTTCGTCGATGCTGGCGATGATCGCGGCGCGCCGGTCTTCCAGCTCGCGCAGATACAGCAGGCGCTCCTCGAGATTACGCAGTTGCGTGTCGTCGAGATTGTCGGTCACTTCCTTCCGGTAGCGGGCGATGAACGGAACAGTCGCTCCTTCGTCGAGAAGTTGCACCGCGGCCGCGACCTGGCGCGGCTGGACGGACAGTTCGGCGGCGATGCGCTGTACGATCTTGAGTGCTACGGTTTCCGTCATAAGGTCTTGGTGTTCCTGCTACTCAATCAAAGGTCGCGCACTAAGGGGGCACGCCGGGCACGCCGGGCACGCCGGTGCACGCTGGGCGTGCGCGCTGCGACCAGGTTGCTGGAGCGGGGCATTTTGCCATAAATGCCAAAGGGCTCAACCGCAGGATGATAGAATTTCGGGCATGTTCCGTTGACCATTTACGACGTTGCCAACCTCTTTGTCCCTCAACCGCCTGGGCTCCCGCTTGGTCTCTCGCTCGTCACACTTGCCGCCTTTTTCGTCGCCGCGTTTGGTGCGCTCGCCGCTTACGTCGCTCATGTCGGCCTCGCGGTCCGTGTTCAGGTCGGCGTTTCCGTTCAAGCGGGCGCTTTTTGCTTCGTGCGCCGCGTGCGTCATGGCTGCGGCGCTAGCCATGTCCGCGCCAGCGGCGGCGCAATCCGCAGCGCCGCTCGAGGCCGCCAGCAGTCTCGTGCCGGCAGCCGCTTCGGGCGCACGGGCAGCGAGCGCGGCGGGCGCAACGAGCACCACGAACGGCACGGGCGCGGGGAATGCCGGGAATGCGGGTACTGCCGGTGGCGCTGAGAATGCCGACAACCCGGCCTCGCCCGACAGCGCATTCGACGCGCGGCAGAAAGTCCTGGATCAGCGCACCGAGGAAAATGACTACCGTTACGCGGTTGCCGAACACGATTGCTACAGCAAGTTCTTCGTCAACCACTGTCTGAGCAAGGCGCGCGACAGCATGCGTTCGGTGCAGGCCGACATTCGCAAGGAACAGCTCGCGCTCGACGGCGAACAGCGTGTCCAGCGCGCCCGCCAGCGTGACGAGCAGGCAGCGCTCAAGCGCGCACAAGACGAAGCGAGCGCGCCGCAACGCGCCGCCGCCGACGCGCGTAACGCGCAAGCCTACGAAGACAAGCAGCGCCAACACCAGCTCGACCAGGCGCAGCGCACAGCCGAGGCGCCCCAGCGCAGCGCCAACGCAGAAGCCTATCAGCAGAAGCAGCAACAGCACGCGCTGGATCAGGCGCAGCGCGGCATCAGTCCGTCGCAGGCCGCAGCCAACAGCCAGGCGTACGATCAGAAACAGGGCGACTTCCAGCGCAAGCTCGAGCAAGCGCGTCAACAGGGTGCGCAAAAGGCGCAGGAGCGGGTGGAGAAGCAGCAGAGCTTTGAAAAGAAGCAGGCTGATGCGGCGCAACACAAAGCCGACGTTGAGGCCCGTCAGAAGCAGGCGGCCGAGAAGGCCGAGCAGAAACGTCAGGACCAGTTGAAAGAGCAGCAGCAACTTGAAGAACAGCAAAAGCAGCAACAGCAACAATAGGTGTGCTGTAGCGGGTTCTGGTAGGGTTGTGCAGGGCAGTAGTCGCCGTAACGCGTTTTAAGCCGGACAGCAACCTCAGGCACTGGGCTGCGCCACGCAGCCTGTGCCGCTTACGAGAGGAGGCGAGCATGCGCGATCAACATCACGTCATCACCGCGGACACACTTCGCGACCGGATTCTGCAACTGGAATCGGAGCATAGTGGGCTCGATCGCTTGATCGACCGAATGTCGGATGAGCTCGGCATCGACGACTTCGAGTTGCAGCGCCTGAAAAAGCGCAAACTCAAAGTCAAGGACACCATCATCTTGCTGCAATTGCAGCTCGAACCGGACGCACGCGCCTGAGTTCGCGGCCTGGCAGGTGCCGGGTCGCGCCGCGCGCGCCGGACTTTGCAGGAAACGCTTGCCTTGAATTCACCGCTTGAAACTTCACCACACGCCACGACGGGCGATGATGCTCCGGCGGCCGGCGCTCCGGCGGCCGGCACTCCGGTGGCCGGCACTCCGGTGGCCGGCACTCCGGCGCCGCGTCCTGCCGCGTCTGCGCTCGCCGCATCATTGAATCCACGCCGCGTCGCCGAACTGGACGACATCTTCGCCGACAACGGGCTGCTCGCCCGTCAGATCGATGGCTATCGCTCGCGCGCCTCGCAGATCGAGATGTCGCGCGCCGTCGCGGCGGCCATGGAAGCGTCGGGCCGCGCCATGCCGGAGCCGGCGATGTTCGAGGCGCAAAAGCGTCCGGCGCGGCGTTTGCAAACGGCGGGCACGGATGCTGTAGCGCAAGCCGCCGAAACCGACGAGTCGAACGGTCTCGACGGCAGCGAAAACACGCTGATCGTTGAAGCGGGCACAGGTACCGGCAAGACCTACGCGTATCTGGTGCCGGCCATGCTGTGGGGCGGCAAGGTGATCGTCTCCACCGGCACCAAGCATTTGCAGGATCAGCTCTTTCAGCGCGACATCCCGACGGTGCGCGATGCGCTCGCCGTGCCGGTCTCGGTGGCGATGCTCAAGGGCCGCGCGAACTACCTGTGTCATTACTATCTGCAGCGTACTGCGGATAACGGCCGTCTGCCGTCGCGCCAGGAAACCTCGTATCTGCAGGACATCATTCGCTTCGCCAAGATCACGCGCACCGGCGACAAGGCCGAACTCGCGAGCGTGCCGGAAACGGCGGCGGTGTGGCCGATGGTCACGTCCACACGTGAAAACTGTCTCGGCCAGGAGTGCGCGCACTACAAGGATTGCTTCGTCATGCAGGCGCGCCGCGAGGCGCAGCAGGCCGACATCGTGGTGGTCAATCACCATCTGTTTTTCGCCGACATCATGTTGCGCGATACGGGCATGGCTGAATTGCTGCCTACGGCGAACACCATCATCTTCGACGAAGCGCATCAACTGCCGGAAACCGCGACGCTGTTTTTCGGCGAGACGCTTTCCACCACGCAATTTCTCGAACTCGCGCGCGATTCCGTGGCGGAGGGGCTAGGTCATGCGCGCGAGTCGGTTGACTGGGTGAAGCTCGGCTCGACGCTCGAACGCGCGGCGCGTGACGTGCGGCTCGCCTTCAAGGAAGACTCGGTGCGCTTGTCGATCGGCCAGTTGCCCGACGATCATCCGTTATTCCCCGCGCTCGAAACGCTTGAAGCCGAGCTCGACGCATTGACCGCTGCGTTGGCCGGTCAGGCCGAGCGCGCCGAATCGATCGGCGCGTGTTTGCGGCGCGCACGCGAGTTGCAAGGCGTGCTTGCGGGCTGGACGACACCGCCCACCGAGACCGAACGCGCAGCCGCTGACGCTGCCCCGGCAGACGCCAAGACCGAACGCGCCGATCCGAATGAAAAGGTGCGCTGGATCGAAGTCTTTGCGCATACGGTGCAGTTGCACGAAACGCCGCTGTCGGTCGCGCCGATCTTCGCGAAGCAGCGCGCCGGCGTGCCGCGCGCGTGGATCTTCACGTCGGCGACATTGTCGGTGCGGGGCGACTTCACGCACTATGCGGCGCAGATGGGCCTGAACGCAAAACGTTCGATGACGCTGCCGAGTCCCTTCGACTATCCGACGCAAGGGCTTCTGTACGTGCCGCGCAATTTGCCGCAGCCTTCGTCGCCGATGTTTACCGACGCCGTGTTCGACGCTGCATTGCCGGCGATCGAAGCATCGGGCGGTGGCGTATTCATGTTATGCACGACGTTGCGTGCTGTGGACCGCATCTCGACCAAGCTACGCGACACCATCGAGGCGCGCGGCTGGGACTATCCGCTGCTCGTGCAGGGTGATGCGAGCCGTACCGAGTTGCTCGATCGCTTCCGTGCGTACGGCAATGCGATTCTGGTGGGCAGTCAGAGTTTCTGGGAAGGCGTGGACGTGCGTGGCGATGCGCTCTCGCTGGTCGTGATCGACAAGCTGCCGTTTGCGCCGCCCGATGACCCGGTTTTGTCGGCGCGTCTGGATGCGCTGACGAAGAAAGGCTTGAGCCCGTTTGCGGTCCACCAGTTGCCGCAGGCCGTGATTACGCTCAAACAGGGCGCAGGCCGTCTGATCCGCGCTGAGACCGATCGCGGCGTGCTGATGATCTGCGACACGCGTCTCGTCGACAAGCCGTATGGGCGCCGCATATGGCAGAGCCTGCCGCCGTTCAAGCGCACACGTGAGATCGAAGTCGTGCGCGAGTTCTTTGAAGAGAACGCAGCGCCGGCTCAATAGGCGATTAAGTGATGCCGTTCTGAAAAAACGGCGTTTAAATGACAAAAAGCCACGGATGTGAATCCGTGGCTTTTTGCTTTACCGCCCGGGAAATCGAGGTGATTTCCCGATGCGGTTTTCGCCCAGAGGCGAACCCTATGCGACAGCTTACTGGCTTGCGCCCGAAGCCGGAGCAGCAGCCGAAGCAGCAGCGCCTGCGTCCGAAGCAGCGGCCGTAGCCGAAGCAGCAGCATCGCTCGCAGCAGCAGCAGCAGCAGCACCCGACGCAGCAGCAGCAGCGTCCGAAGCAGCAGCAGCCGGTGCCGAAGCGGCAGCAGCGTCGCTAGCAGCCGGTGCAGCGGCCTGATCG
Source organism: Paraburkholderia sp. GAS348 (assembly GCF_050434205.1). Lineage (NCBI taxonomy): Bacteria > Pseudomonadati > Pseudomonadota > Betaproteobacteria > Burkholderiales > Burkholderiaceae > Paraburkholderia > Paraburkholderia sp. GAS348. The sequence goes on along the minus strand of NZ_JBNPVT010000012.1, from coordinate 58,663 downwards.
TTGCTCTTGTTGCATGCAGCCAGTGCAACAGCTGCCAACAGGGATGCTACGAGGAGGGATTTCTTCATGATCACGTCCTTTTATGGTTAAAGGTAAGCAACAGCGCAAAATAATACCGGTAATGTGCTCCAACACCGACCTGGGCCGCTGGTGGAGACGCTCTTTTGACGAGCTAGAATCTTCCCTACGGCTTGGGCGGAAATTATATGCACTTTCGTACTGACAATCCATAAATCCGGGGTCAATACGTTGTCTTTCTCATACAAAATTTCACAGTACGGTATAACAGGCGGGCAGAGTTACGCAAGCTCGCCCACTTGTATCCAGCCCGCACAATACCACTCGTGAAGCAGTGCTGTCACCGACGAATCGTGTGAGAGTGTTACAAAGCGTTTCGCACTCATACACCGGTGGTCGGCGAGGTCAAACAGCCACTTTTTTGCGCCGTCAAACGGCATTTTTTCTCCATTTACGAAGAAAAAACGGCGGTTGTACAACAAATTAGTCTTGCGGTCCAGTCGAATACCGGACTTCGTTGCCTGACTGATAAAACGGGCTTCATTAAGCGGTCGTTGCGGGGGATCAAAGACGACGCTCGGCTTCGGTTCGCTGAGGTAAGTGCCGAGGAACGACGCTATGTCCTGTTCACTCCACTTGACTCCCGCAAGGATTGCGCCAACGCGTTCGATCAAGGCGGCGGGCAGTTCGGCCGGGCGGTCCACGGCGGGTTGTTGCGGGTCGCGATAGAGCGCATCAGGCCGCGCCGCCGACTCGCCGCGCTCGGCCAGATGGTAGAGGAACTGCGCGGTCAATTCTCCCGCTGACGGGGCGCGAAAACCGATCGAGCAGGTCATGCATTCGCCTTCGGCGACACCGTCATGCGCGATATGCGGCGGCAGATACAGCATGTCGCCCGGTTCGAGCAGCCATTCCTGTTCCGGCTCGAAATGCTGTAAAACTTTCAACGGCAAATCCGGCTGGAGCGTCAGATCCTTCTGCGCACTGATCCGCCACCGGCGCTTGCCTTTTACTTGCAAAAGAAACACATCGTAGGAATCGAAGTGAGGGCCGACGCCGCCGCCATCGCTCGCATACGAAATCATCAGATCGTCCAGACGCGCGTCCGGCACGAAGCGGAAGCGGTCGAGCAAGGCACGCGCGCGATCGTCGTACAGGTCCACACCTTGCACGAGCAAGGTCCAGGCGCGCTGCTTCACCGACGGCAGTTCGTCAGGCGCGAACGGGCCGTGCTCGAGTTGCCATTTGTTGCGAAAGTGCGTGATCAGCCGCGCTTCGACTTCGTCCTGATCGGCCAGCTCGAAAAACGCTTCGCGCGACAGCGGCGCCTCCACGTTCGGGATCGCCTGGCGGATCAGCAGCGGCTTCTTCTGCCAGTACCGGCGCATGAATTGCGACGGTGTCAGATTGCCGAGCAGCGGCGTGGGCGTGTCGGGCGAGGGCGGGAGGCCAGGGAGCGCCGGCTTCGAAGCCGACGAAGATTTCCGTGCCGAAGCTGCATCGGCCGGGTGGTCAGTGGGCCGCTTGGGCATCGTATAATGTGAGTTGTATTCTGGAGAATCGAATGAAAATCGTAAAGAACACCGTCGTGTCGGTCGCTTACAAGCTATCGGATGCGCAGGGCAATCTGATTGAAGAAAGCGACGAGCCGATGGTCTATCTGCACGGCGGCTATGATGGCACGTTCCCCAAGATCGAGGAAGAGCTCGACGGCCACGAGGCCGGCTTCGAGACCCAGATTCAGCTCGAGCCGCAAGACGCGTTCGGTGAGTACGACCCCGATCTCGTGAAGATCGAGCCGCGCGATCGCTTCCCGGAACCGCTTGAAGTCGGCATGCAATTCGAAGGCACGCCGGAAGAGGGCGATGAGGATCTCGATTCGCTCGTCTACGTGGTGACCGACGTGGCAGAAGATAAAGTCGTGCTCGACGGCAACCATCCGCTCGCCGGCATGGCGCTGCGCTTCGCGCTGACCGTCAAGGACGTGCGTCCGGCTACTGAGGACGAAATCCAGCACGAACACGCGCATGGCGCAGACGGCCTCGAAGTACTCGATGACGATGACGACGAAGCCGAAGACGACAAGTCAGGGCCCACGCTGCACTGAGCTTGCGGGCGTCCCGGGAGCGCCTGAAGGCGCACCCGGTGCACGCGGCAAAACCGCCGCATCGGGCGGGGCGGACATGGCGGGCCCATAATCGCCGCTGCCGTCGTCCGCCGGTCTGCGCTGCGGCTGGTCGGGTTGAACCGGTTGTGGCTGCCCGGGCGTCGGCAACAACGGCGGCAATTCGGAAGCGGGGCCTAACGCAGGCACAGCCGGCATCGAAGCTGACGGTTCTTCACGCGGCGGCGCAGGCGGCGCCGCAGGCATCGGCATTTGCCTCGGCACCTCGCGCACACTCACGCGGAACGGCGGTTTCCTGCCGAAATCCGCTTCAATCTGAATCCACTGGTTAAGACGATCACGCGGCGCAAACGCGACACGCGTGAGATTCGTTACCAGCATCCCCTTGTCGTTGCGTAGCGGCTGATCGATCACGAAGCCGGCGCTCGCACGTTCATCGTCACAATGAATCACCAGCACGGGTCCGCGGAAAGTCTGTGCGAGTTTGACGAGGCTGCGTTTGAATTCCAGAAAACCGTCGCGGCGCGTGTTGCGCGCAAAGCGCAGCCACGCAAAACGGTCGGGCCGTTCGTAACGTTCCGGATCAGGGTCACCCTGAATGAAGACGACAATCGCGCGCGCTTCGCGGCGTTTGGCGTATTCGGCGGCGTGCTCGAGCCAGAATGCGTTGGCGATCACGCGGTCTTCGAACTCGCCGTTGCGGCCGCCCGCAGTCAGGTAGTGATTGTTCGGACCCGGCGCGTTCAGGCCGACAAACACGGTATCGCCGACTTGCCAGCGCACGTTCTCCCGGAACGGACGAAAGCGTGACACTTCGCTCTCGCGCGTCAATGCAATCGGGTTTTGACCCATCGACGTGGAGTCCGTGAACAGGGTCTGGCGCAATTGATCGAGCCGCTCGACCGGGTCGAAGCCGCCGGCCTCAGCCGTGCCGCAGTTGGCCCAGTCGTGCTGGCCCGGAATGAAGAAGAGGGCGGGCCGCGACGTTTCGAGCAACGCGTGGCGCCGTTCGTATAACGCATCGCGGCAGGCTTCTTTCGCGCCCTTCAGATTGCCGTCATAGACGATGAACGATACGTCGCGGTCGCGGCCGATCGCCTCGATCAGGCGTTGCGTGGGCGCTTCGTCGGCGGGGTTTTGCATCGTGCTGGCGACGACCGCGAAGGCATAGCGCGGCGCTTCGGCGTGCGCCAGCGGGGCAAACGCGACGAGCCCCACCAGCGACGCGAAGCCGCTCGTGAGCGTGAAGGCGAGGGTCAGCGCCGAGCAAAGTTTGCGCGGACGCTGCTGAGGCCTGTGTGCGTCAATGATCTGCATCCGGCGCGGCGGCCAGCTCGTGCAGTTCGTACAGCAGATCGAGCGCTTCGCGCGGGCGCAGATCGTTCGGGTCGATTGCGCGCAAACGCTCGACGAGTAACTGCATGGCCGGCGATGCCGCCGCCGATGCCGGCGTGTCATGGCGTTGATCGCGTTCGTCGTCGGCGTCTTCGACCAGCATGGGCATGGGTGCGGCGAACAGATCGAGTTGCGGTGCGGGTTGCGCCGCCGATTGCTGTTCGAGATGCGCGAGATGCTTGCGGGCCGCGCGGATCACTGCGTTCGGCACACCGGCCAGTTGCGCGACCTGCAACCCGTAACTCTGATTCGCCGGACCTTCACTGACCGCGTGCAGGAACACAATGCCGTGCCCATGCTCGACTGCCGACAGGTGCACATTGGCCGCCTGTGGAAACTCGGCGGGCAATTGCGTCAATTCGAAGTAGTGCGTGGCGAACAGCGTATGACAGCCGTTGTGCGAGAGCAGGTGCCGCGCGATGGCCCACGCTAGCGCCAAGCCGTCGAACGTCGACGTGCCGCGCCCAATCTCGTCCATCAGCACGAGACTTTGCGGGGTCGCGTCGTTCAGGATCGCCGCCGCTTCTGTCATCTCCACCATGAAGGTCGAACGGCCGCCGGCCAGATCGTCCGCCGCGCCGATCCGCGTGAAGATGCGATCGATCGGACCGAATGCCGCGCGTCGTGCCGGCACATAGCTGCCGACGTACGCGAGCAACGCGATCAGCGCAGTCTGCCGCATGAAGGTCGACTTACCGCCCATGTTCGGGCCGGTGATCAGCAGCAGTTTGCGCTCCGGTGTGAGCGTGCAGTCGTTGGCGATGAACTGCTCGACCTGCGCCTCCACAACCGGATGCCGGCCCTGTTCGATTTCGATGCCGGTATCCGGCGAAAACGTCGGCGCGACCCAATCGAGGGCGCGGGCGCGCTCGGCGAAGGCAGTCAGCAGATCGAGTTCGGCGAGTGCTGCGGCGACCCGCTGGCAATCCGGGATGAAAGGCAGCAGCGCTTGCAGCAACGCGTCGTACAGCGAGCGTTCGCGGGCCAGTGCGCGCTCCTGCGCGGACAGCGCCTTGTCTTCGAACGTTTTCAGTTCCGGCGTGATGTAACGCTCGGCGTTTTTCAGCGTCTGCCGGCGGCGGTAGTCGTCCGGCACCTTGTCGGTCTGACCGCGCGTGACTTCGATATAGAAGCCGTGCACCTTGTTGTACTCGACCCGCAGATTGCCGATGCCGGTGCGCGCCCGTTCGCGCGTTTCGAGGTCGATCAGGAACTGTCCGCAGTTCTCCGAAATATCTCGCAACTCATCGAGTTCCGCATCGTAGCCGCGGGCGATCACGCCGCCGTCGCGCACCATGGCGGAGGGTTCTTGCGCGACCGCGCGCTTGAGCAGTTCGACACACGCTTGCGGCGGTTCCAGCGACGCGTCGATACGCGCCAGCGAATCCGCATTGGACGAAACGGCCGCGAGTTGTGTGCGCAACTCGGGCAAGGCGATGAATGTATCGCGCAGGCTCGACAGATCGCGAGGCCGCGCCGACAGCAGCGCGAGACGCCCGGTAATCCGCTCGATGTCGGAGATCTGCCGCAACGCGCCGCGCAGCGTTTCGACGCCTGCGCCCGGCGGCGCGTCGAGCAATGCGCCGATGGCCTGCTGACGTGCTTGCGCCACAGCGGCTTCGCGTGGGGGATGGTGCAGCCAGTGACGCAGCAGACGGCTGCCCATCGTCGTGCAGCAGGTGTCGAGCAGCGAGCACAGTGTGGGCGATTCGGTGCCGCGCAGCGTTTCCGTGAGTTCAAGATTGCGGCGCGTGGCAGGGTCGAGCCCGATATATTCGGACTCGTACTCGACCTTCAGGCTGCGCACGTGACGCAATTGCTGGCCTTGCGTGGCCGCCGCATACAGCAGCAGCGCGCCCGCCGCGCCGCATGCCGCCGTCAGCGAATGCGCTCCGAAGCCATCGAGGCCGGCCACCTCCAGTTGATCGCACAGACGCTGTGTGCCCGAGGTGATATCGAAGTGCCAGACCGGCACGCGGGTGAGGGCGCCGGCGTTGACGGGCGGCGTCCAGCTCGCAGAGTCCGCGAGGGTGTCGGCCACCAGAATTTCTGCGGGACGAATCCGTTCGAGCGCGGCGGCTACCTGGTCGGGCGCGACTTCGGCGAGGCGCAATGCGCCGCTCGCCAGATTCAGCCACGCGAGCCCGATGCTCGTTGCGACGCCGCGGCGGTTATGCGCGACGCACAGCGCCATCAGATAGACGTCGCTCTTGTCGGACAGAAGTGCCGCGTCTGTCAGTGTGCCCGGCGTGACCACGCGCACGACTTTGCGCTCCACGGGCCCCTTCGACGTAGCCGGATCGCCGATCTGCTCGCAAATCGCGACGGATTCGCCGAGCTTCACCAGCTTGGCCAGATACTGTTCGACCGCGTGATGCGGCACGCCCGCCATCTTGATCGGGTTGCCCGCCGACGCGCCGCGCTGCGTAAGTGTTAAATCGAGCAAACGCGCAGCCTTTTCCGCATCTTCGAAAAAGAGCTCGTAGAAGTCGCCCATCCGGTAAAACACCAGCGTGCCGGGATGATCCGCCTTGATGCGCAGGTACTGCTGCATCATCGGCGTGTGTTGTGCGACGTCATTGGCCGCTGCGGTTTGAATGCCCATCCTTGGTGTCTTCTTGCGTAAGCTGTTCAGGGCGTGAGTTTAACCTGCCGGCGCGGCGAGCGGACCCTGGCCGGACGGCCAATCCGCGAAGCATTTCAGACCGCGAGGCGAATTCTCGTGCCAACTGGGCGGCGCTCGCCATGCCGTCACTCTTCCACCAGCGCCCGCATATCCACCGTGCGCTCATTCACGGCACTGCGCCGTTTTGCGAGCCACATCATGAACGTGATGAAGCTGCCGAACACGACGATGATCCATTGCGCCGGCATCTTGGCGATGAGCAGCAGCGCGTAGGCGCCGAGCATCAGCAGCACGGCCAGGTTCTGGTTGAAATTCTGCACCGCGATCGAATGGCCCGCGGAGAGCAGCGTCGCGCCGCGATGCTGAAGTATCGCGTTCATCGGCACGATAAAAAATCCGGACAGCGCGCCGAGCAGAATCATCACAGGATAGGCGAGCAGGATATAGATCGGCAGGACATACGAGCCGATACGAATGCCGGCGCCGGCCGGAAACATGTCCTTGTTATAGAACGCCACGGCGATCGCGACCGCGCCGGTGAGGATGCCGATCGGCAGCACGCGCAGCGAACGGCGCAACGGAATCAGCGCGGCCGCGGCAGCCGCACCGACGGCGATGCCGAGACCCGTGACGCCTTGCATCACGGCGGCCTTCGACAGCGACAAGCCGAGGTTCACGTTCGCCCATTTGAGCACTAGCAATTGCAGTGTGACCGCGCCACCCCACATCAGCGTCGTGACCCACAGCGCGATCTGTGCGAGCTTGTCGGCCCACAGCACGTTGAAGCAATGATAGAAGTCGCCGACCAGTTTCTTCGGTTCGGTCAAACGGTTCGGATAGCGCGCGCCAGTGTCGGGAATGAAGACGTTGATTCCCGCTGCAATGGCATAGGTGAGCATCACCGCGAACATGGCCAGATCGGCGGAGGAGCGGATCAGAGGCAAATGCGCATGGGCGACGAATTTATCGGCAACGGTGCTGATCAGCGCGCCGCCGACCATCGTGCCGACAATGGTCGACAGGACGGTGGCCGATTCGAGCCACGCGTTCGCCTTGACGAGTTTTGCCGCGGGCAGGAGCTCGGTGAGAATGCCGTATTTGGCCGGTGAATATGCGGCCGCGCCAAAGCCGACCACGCCGTACGCGATCATCGGATGAACGCCGGCGATCATCATCAGGCAGCCGCTCGCCTTTAGCGCGTTGGAGATGAACATGACGTGCCGCTTTTGCATCGCGTCGGCGAACGCGCCGACGAAGGGAGCGAGCAACACGTAAGAGATGGTAAAGAAAATCTGCAGCAGCGGCGTGACCCAGGCGGCCGAACGGATCACCGACAGCAAGGCGATGGCGGCGATCAGCAGTGCATTGTCCGCGAGCGACGAAATGAACTGCGCCGCGATGATTGTGTAGAAGCCTTTTTTCATGAAGCGGATCGGAAACTGCGCGGAAGTCTGGCGCGAAGCAGGGCGCTGCAAAAAAACGCGCGAAACGCAGCCGGCGATCGAGCATGCCGGCGCGGCCTCCCGCTTTGTAGCACGAACGCCTGCCGGATGCAGGCGCGCCAACGAAAAGCGGCCGCAGCCGCTTTTCGTGTTGCCGATGCCGGCGCAGAGCGGGCCGGATAACGGGTTTTGGCTCCAGACCTGAGACCACAGACCTCAGAAACCCGAGACCTTAAGCCGATTGCTGACGCGTACGGCTGTAGCGCGACAGGATCGGGATCATCTGCGCGTAGACCTTCGGATTGCCCGCGACAATTTCGCCAACGTGCAGGAAATCCGAGTCCCCCGTGAAATTGCCGACCAGACCGCCGGCTTCAGTGATCAGCAGGCTGCCCGCGGCGACGTCCCACGGATTCAGGCCTTGCTCGAAGAAGCCGTCCATCCGGCCCGCGGCGACGTTGGCCAGATCGAGCGCGGCGGCGCCCGGACGGCGCAGGCCGGCGCAGGCTTCGGTCATTTCGGCGAACTGGCGGCCGTACGCTTCGAGACCGTCCTTTTCGCGGAACGGGAAGCCGGTGCCGATCAGGCCATCAGCGAGGCGGTCGCGCTTGGCGACACGAATGCGGCGGTCGTTCAGGAACGCGCCGCGGCCGCGCGAAGCGGTGAACAGGTCGTTGCGGGTCGGATCGTAGACCACGGACTGCGTCACGATGCCCTTGTGGGCGAGCGCGATCGACACGCAGTAGTACGGGAAGCCGTGGATGAAATTGGTGGTGCCGTCGAGCGGATCGATGATCCACTGATATTCGGACTCGTTGTCCGACTTGCCGGATTCTTCGGCGAGGATGGCGTGATCGGGGTAGGCGGTCTTGAGCGTGTCGATGATCGCAGCTTCAGACGCTTTGTCGACCTCCGTGACGAAATCGTTGTGCTGTTTCTTGCTGACCTGGAGGAGATCGAGGTCGAGCGACGCGCGGTTGATGATCTGGGCTGCGCGGCGCGCGGCCTTCACAGCAATATTGAGCATGGGATGCATGAGACTGGATCCTTGTGCCGGGGCAGCACGGCTGCTTACCGGTAAATGAGCGCGGGATGAGCGCTAATTGAGCGCCATCGAGGGGCGCGGAAACAGCACGGAACGCACGTCCGGTAAAGGACCGGTGCGCATTCCGCCGACGGAGACGAATTGAATAAGAACGAGGCGCCGGATTTTTCGTAGGCGAAAGCCGGGCGCGAATATTGGTATTTTACCTGAGTCCGGGCGCCGCGGCAGCGGTTGCGGTCCGGCACGCGGTATGTTGGTCGGTGAGCGCGCGTTTTGTGCGGCCATCACATGCAATTCACGCGCAATTCGGAGCCGATGCGGGGTTGGCGCTACCATACGCGTTCTCTAGCCTGCCGAGTTTCATCGTGGACCACACCCACCATTCTTCCGATCCCGCCGTCGCGGACCTGCGTGGCGGTTTTACGTCGACGCGCTTCGTGCTCGTCGAGCCCAGCCATCCCGGCAACGTCGGCGCCGCGGCGCGCGCGCTGAAAACCATGGGATTCTCGCGCCTCGTGCTGGTGTCGCCACGCATGCCGCACGTGCAAAGCGATCCGGAAGCCATTGCCATGGCGAGCGGCGCCGACGACGTGCTGGCATCCGCGCACGTCGTGCCGACGCTGGCCGACGCGTTGAGCGGCGTGCATTGGTCGGTCGCGCTGACCGCGCGGCTGCGCGAGTACGGGCCGCCGCAATGGACGCCGCGTGCCGCGGCCGGTGCCGCGCATGAACAGGCGATGCATGGAGAGATCGCGCTGGTGTTCGGCAATGAACGCACGGGTTTGTCGAATGAGGACGTCGAGCGTTGTAGCGCACTCGCGCATATTCCGGCCAATCCGGCCTATAGCTCGCTCAATCTTGCGCAGGCCGTGCAGGTATTGGCGTATGAATTGCGCACGGCGTATTTGTCGGACGGCGAGGCAAAGCCCGCGGCGCCTGCCGCGGCTCAAGCGTCCGCAGGGCAGGGCGAGCCGGCCGGCGCACGGGCGGCGAGCGACGAAATCGAAAGCATGTATGCGCATCTGGAAAGCGCGCTGGTTGCGCTCGAGTTTCTCGATCCGGCCAATCCGAAAAAGCTGATGTCGCGTTTGCGGCGCCTGTTCGCGCGTTCCGGTCTGGAGCGGGAGGAAGTGAATATCGTGCGCGGCATCGCCAAGCATATTCTGCTGAAGACCAAGCCGCCGGGGGGCGACGCTTCTTAAGGGGCGTGGGCCTTAACGGCGACCCGGTGGCCCCCCAGCTTCAACCCTCCGGCGCACCAACCGCCCCCGCCATCGACGACCTTGCCGGCAGCGTGGGCTTCCGGCAGGTTTTGCGCAATCGTCCTACAATCGCTCGAAACGTTCTAAGCAAAGCTGCCGATCTGCTATGCGGCAAGCATCCGCGGTGCGTGGTGTTTCACGCATGCGGCCTTTTCCCCCACGACACAGTCCCTGCCATGTTCACGAGACTTCGCGAAGACATTGCCACGATCCGCGAGCGCGATCCCGCCGCCCGCAGCGCCTGGGAAGTCCTCACGTGTTACCCGGGGCTGCACGCGCTCGTGCTGCACCGGCTCGCGCACGCATGCTGGCAGGCCAGACGCCGCTGGCTCGCGCGGTTCGTCTCGCAGATGGCGCGTTTCATGACCGGTATCGAAATCCATCCAGGCGCGACGCTGGGCCGCCGCGTGTTCATCGATCATGGCATGGGCGTCGTGATTGGCGAGACAGCGCAAGTCGGCGACGACTGCACGATCTACCAGGGGGTGACGCTCGGCGGCACGTCGCTTACACGGGGTGCGAAGCGCCATCCGACGCTCGAGCGCGGCGTGATCGTCGGGGCGGGGGCGAAGGTGCTCGGCGGCTTTACGATTGGCGCAGACGCGAAAATCGGCTCGAATGCGGTGGTCACGAAGCCAGTGCCGGCAGGCGGCACGGCGGTGGGCAATCCGGCCCGGATCATCGTCCCGGCGGCGGCTGCCATGGCGTCAGCCGCTGCGTCCGATGCGGAGTCTGGCGGCGCCGCACGCGACGCCAAACGCGCGTCCAAAAGCAGCGCATTCTGCGCGTACGGCATCACGCCGAATGCGGACGATCCGGTCTCGCTCGCGATTCACGGCCTGATCGATCACGCCGCCACGCAATCGAAGCGTATCGACGAAATCGTCGACGCGCTGGAGCGGCTGGGAACAAGTCTGGCAGGACTGCAAGGCGCCGATGCGGCGCTGCTCGATTTGCGGCGCCTGTCCGCTGCTATTGCAGGAAAGGTGGAAGGCGTCGCGGCGGAGCGCTAATCCTCCGCCAATTGCGCGGGAGCGCTTGTCGCGAGACGCCGGCGAATCATGCCCATGCCCATGCGCGCGCGCTGGCAACCGGCAAACCGGCAACCGGCAAACCGGCAAACCGGCAAACCGGCAAACCGGCAACCGGCAACCGGCAACCGGCAACCGGCAACCGGCAACCGGCAACCGGCAACCGGCGTGCGCTGATCAATCCAGCGGCAACGCCCGAATCCCCTCCGCATCGATCCGCAGATAACCGCCACGGCGCTTGCCGTGGTCGAGATCCCAGTCCGGCAAAACCCAGCGCATGCCGCCCGGCTCGCGATGCCGCGCCGGCCGGTGCGTGTGCCCATGAATGATCGTGGCCGTTTTCGACGACTTGAATAATGCAGCGACGGCCTTCTCCGTCACGTCATACTTCGGCGAAATCGGGCGCGAGCGGCCTAGCTCGCTTTTCGAACGCATATTTTCCGCAAGCGCCTGACGCCAGCGAAACGGCCACGCGAGAAACAGCATCTGCGCGACACGGATACGCGCAAAGCGGCGGAAAAATTGATAGCCGCGATCCGCGGTGCACAGGCCGTCGCCATGCGCGAGGGTGATACGTGTGCCGAATGCGGTGATCACGAACGGATCGGGCAACCAGATCGCGCCGGCCGCTTTCATGAAGCGCTTGCCGAGCAGAAAATCGCGATTGCCGTGCATGATGTAGAGCGCGATGCCGCGCTCCGACAACGTGTGCAGCAACGCCGCCAGCCGCGCGACGAACGGCTCGACGAGCATGTCGTCGCCGACCCAGTACTCGAACAGATCGCCGAGAATGAAAACCGAATCCGCCTGCTCGGCCGTGACGCGAATGAAGTGCTCGAATGCGGCGACCGTGTGCGGAATCGCCTCGCTCAGATGAATATCGGAGAGGAAAAAAAACGGGCGTGCGGCGTGCGGGCGTTTGCCCTCGCCAGGCACGCCCGCGGCGACGCTTCGCAGCGGCGTTTCTTGCAGCATTGAAGGTGCCTGATTTCAGTTCAAACGGGTTGGCCCTGATCGGACGCTTAGTCGACGATCACCGCTTTTTCGATCACGACGTCGTCGGCCGGCACGTCCTGATGGAAGCCCTTCGAACCCGTCTTGACCTTCTTGATCTTTTCGACGATGTCCATGCCTTCGACGACCTTGCCGAACACGGCGTAGCCCCAGCCCTGCGGCGTCGGCGACGAGTGGTTCAGGAAGTCGTTATCGTTGACGTTGATGAAGAATTGCGCGGTCGCCGAATGCGGGTCGTTGGTACGAGCCATCGCGACCGAGCCGTTGACGTTCTTCAGGCCGTTGTTCGCTTCGTTGGTGATCGGCTCAGCCGTCGGCTTCTGCTTCATGCCGGGTTCGAAACCGCCGCCCTGGATCATGAAGCCGTCGATCACGCGGTGGAACACCGTGTTGTCGTAGTGACCGGCCTTCACGTAGTTGAGGAAGTTCTCAACCGACTTCGGCGCCTTTTCAGCGTCCAGTTCGAGTTTGATGACGCCGTGGTTCGTGTGCAGTTCAACCATGATGGAATCCTTTGATGAACGGGTGGGTTAAAAGGCGCGGCCGCCCGTCACGTGAGATGCGATGACGACGGGCCGCGCCGGGTGTATAGATTTAGCGTTGACTTCCCGTGCAGCGTGCCTGGTGCTGTCCGTGCTGTTTCAGTGCTGCTTTTGTTCTGCGTTGTCCTGCCTGGGTCTGTTACTTGCCGACAACCGTGGCCGATTCGATCACGACCGGCTTTTGCGGCACGTCGCTCATCGGGCCACGCGTGGTGGTGGGTGTGCCTTCGATCTTCTTCACAACGTCCATGCCGCTCGTGACCTTGCCGAACACCGCGTAGCCGTTGCCGTCCGGATTCGGATAGTCGAGGCCGGCGTTGTCCACCGTGTTGATGAAGAATTGCGCGGTGGCCGAATCCGGATCGCTGGTGCGCGCCATGGCGAGCGTGCCGGCGGCGTTCTTCAGACCGTTACGGCTTTCGAGTGGAATCGGCGCGCGCGTGGGCTTCTCGGCGAAGCTCTGCGTATAGCCGCCGCCCTGAATCATGAAGCCGCGAATCACCCGATGGAAAATCGTGCCGCTGTACTGGCCGGACTTCACGTAGTCGAGGAAGTTGGCGACGGTTTTCGGCGCCTTCTCAGGATACAACTCGACGCGGATGTCGCCTTCCGTGGTCTTGAAGAGGACGGACGGATGCGCGGCCTGCGAACCGGACTGGGCAAAGGCGGGGGCATTTGCGATCAGGGCGGCGCTGCCGAGCGCCAACATCAACCATTTCATGAAGATCCTCAGGGTTGGATAAACGTGTTGCCGAAAACGATGACAGTGTTAGCGCGACGGCGCCATGTAGGGCGGCATGGCGAGCGAGCCATTTGCGCCGCCGTACTGGAAACTCGGTGTCTGCGTCATGTCTGAGGTAGCGCGCGGGGCGCTCGCCTCGGCGGGCGCGGCGGCGGCTTTTTTCACCGGCGTTTTGCTCTTGGGCGGCGAGATGACGTTCTGGATGTCGGCGAGGCGCTGCGAGGTCGTGGCGCTGGCTTTGCCGAGGCTCTGCGCGCGGCGGTACGCTTCGTTGGCCATGCGCAGATACAGATCGCCGAGATTCTCGTACGCGAGGCCGTAGCCCGGATTCACCTTGGTCGCCGTTTCGAGCGCGGCGCGTGCTTCCGCATAACGGCCGTGCTTCGCGTAGAGCGCCGCCAGGTTGTTATACGGCTCGGGCAGCTCGGGATACATTTCCGTGAGTTCGGTGAACGCGGTGATCGCCTCGTCGTCGCGATTCAGATGGGCCAGCACCGTGCCGCGCTTGAACCTGGCTTGCGCGTCGCGCGGATTCGAGGCGATGCGCGCGTCGAGTTGGGTGAGCGAGGCTTGCCAGTCTTTCTGCGCAATCGACGCGTCGATCTCCGGCGTGTTGTCACGCACGGCGGGCCCCTGCGGCATCGTGGCGGCTTTCTGCGCGTACGCGGCAGCACCCGGCAAGACCGTGAGGGCGACGGCGCAGAATGCCGTCGCGGCGAGGGTCGCAGCACTGCGCGCGCGGCCGCTGGAAGGTTTCATAGGCTCAGGTCTGGATGTTATACTCCGACCCATTCTAACAAAAGGTCTGCGCGTTCCGTCGAACCGCAAACTCTCTTTTCGTCACTCGTGGTCGTCTCCGCCTTGATCGCAGCCTGACCGCCGCACCAGGTGCACCGGTTTGCTGCTGTGCGTGTTGCAGCATGGAACGCACCCGCCGTTTTCTCGCGGGGGCGCCCTATGCCCGAAACAACACGAAACACATTGCGGATTTCTTTCGGCCCACGCACCGTTCTCTATGGAATCACTGCGCATCTACAACACGCTCGCGCGTGACAAGCAAACTTTCGTGCCGATGCAAAATGGCGTCGTGCGGATGTACGTCTGCGGGATGACCGTGTACGACTATTGTCACGTCGGTCATGCGCGCGTGATGGTCGTGTTCGACATCGTGCAGCGGTGGTTGCGCACGCTCGGTTACGACGTGACCTACGTGCGCAATATTACGGATATCGATGACAAGATCATCCGGCGTGCGGTCGAGAACGGCGAAACGATCAAATCGCTGACTGATCGCTTCATCGAGGCGTTGCACGAAGACGCGGACGCGCTCGGCATCGAGCGGCCCGATCTGGAGCCGCGCGCCACCGATTTCATTCCGCAGATGCTCGGCATGATCGAGAAACTCGAGGCGAACGGCTACGCGTATCAGGCGGCCGACGGCGACGTGAACTACGCGGTGCGCAAGTTCGCGGGCTACGGCAAGCTGTCGGGCAAATCGCTCGAAGATCTGCGCGCCGGCGAACGCGTCGCCGCGAACGACGCGAAGCAGGACCCGCTCGACTTCGTGCTGTGGAAGCCGGCGAAGCCGGGCGAACCGGCGGACACCGGCTGGGAGTCGAAGTACGGGCGCGGCCGGCCGGGCTGGCACATCGAATGCTCGGCCATGGGCTGCGCGTTGCTCGGCGAACATTTCGACATTCATGGCGGCGGTCAGGACCTGCAGTTTCCGCACCACGAGAACGAAATTGCACAGAGCGAAGCTGCGACCGGACAAACCTTCGTCAATTACTGGATGCACAACGGCTACGTACAGATCGACAATGAGAAGATGTCGAAGTCGTTGAATAACTTCTTTACGATCCGCGAAGTATTGGCGCAGTACGATGCCGAGGTCGTGCGGTTTTTCATCGCGCGTGCGCATTACCGGTCGCCGTTGAATTACAGCGACGTTCATATCGACGACGCGCGCAATGCCCTCGCGCGGTTGTATACGGCGCTGAAAGACGTCACACCGGACGGCGCGGAGCTCGACTGGAACGAGGCGCATGCGCAGCGTTTCCAGGCAGCAATGAACGACGACTTCAACACGCCGGTTGCGGTGTCGGTGTTGTTCGAGTTGGCAACTGAAGTGAACCGCACGCGCGACCCCGCGCTGGCCCGTCAATTGCGCTCGCTCGGCGCTTTGCTCGGGTTGCTCGGCCGAGAGCCGCGTGCCTATCTGCAGCAGGCTGCGGGCGCCGCCGCGGAAGGCGCGCTCGACGCCGCCGCGATCGAAGCGAAGATCGCCGCGCGCGTGGCCGCCAAGCAGGCAAAAGACTATACGGCAGCAGACCGGATCCGGGCCGAATTGCTCGAGTCCGGCGTTGCACTTGAAGACAAACCCGGCGGGTTGACCGAGTGGCGGCGCGTGTGAGCGCACCTCGACCTTCCCTTTGATCGACTCGCCAGGCAGGAGGCAGGATGGCAACGGCCACGAAGACGCCGGCTAAACGAGCCACGTCTCAAACAAACGCGGCAGCCGCAGCAAAGTCGACACGAACGTCGGCTCGTGCGGATAGCGGCGCGGTAAAGAAAGCGTCGTCGAAAGCCGCCGGGGTGGCGGCGAAGACAGGTGCGGGCGCAGCGGCGGGCGCAGTGAAGAAGGCTGCGGCCAAGCGCGTGCTGAACGGCGCGTCGGCGTCCGCGCCCGCTGCGAAGCGCGCCAAGGCACCGCGTGCAAAAAGCAATGGCGCGTTGCCTGCCGAACTCGCCGGCGACGTGCAGGAACTTGCGCGCATTACGCACGAAGGGCGCGAAGGCGAAGTCGTGCGCAAGACGCGCGCGTCATCGAGTGCGGGCGGCGAAGCAGGGGGGGGCGCTGAACTTGCGGTGCCGGTGCAGATCGGCGGCCTCACGCCTGAAGTCACCCGTCCGGCGTATTGGGACAAGGCGTGTGCGGACCTCGTCAAGCGCGACCGTATTCTGAAGAAGCTGATTCCGAAGTTCGGCCCGGTGCATCTGCTGAGCCGTGGCGATCCGTTCGTCACGCTCGCGCGTTCGGTGGTCGGGCAGCAGATTTCGGTGGCGTCCGCGCAAGCCGTCTGGGCGAAAGTCGAGGCGGCATGTCCGAAGCTCGTGCCGCAGCAGTTCATCAAGCTCGGTCAGGACAAGCTGACCGCGTGCGGCCTTTCCAGGCGCAAGGCCGAATACGTGCTCGATCTCGCGCAACACTTCGTGTCGGGCGCGTTGCATGTCGGCAAATGGACGTCGATGGACGACGAGGCGGTGATCGCCGAACTCACGCAGATCCGCGGCATCGGCCGCTGGACCGCGGAAATGTTCCTGATCTTCAATCTGTCGCGCCCGGACGTGCTGCCGCTCGACGACCTCGGCCTGATCCGCGCGATCAGCGTCAATTACTTTAGCGGCGAGCCAGTTACGCGCAGCGAGGCGCGTGAGGTTGCGGCAAACTGGGAGCCGTGGCGCACGGTCGCCACGTGGTATATGTGGCGTAGTCTCGATCCGTTGCCGGTTGACTACTAAGAAGAGAACAAGAAGCGGACCGTTTAAAAAACTATCAATTGTTAAAAATTGATAGTTGCGAGAGGGTTTTGACATCGGCGCGCGCGGTTAGAATACGCGCTGCCGGTAAGTCCAAGGATTACAACCAATGAAGACCACCTTTCTGGATTTCGAACAGCCGATCGCTGAACTCGAAGCGAAGATCGAAGAATTGCGCTTCGTGCAGGACGATTCGGCCGTCGATATTTCGGAAGAGATCGAGCGGCTGTCCAAGAAGAGTCAACAGCTCACTAAAGATCTGTACGCGAACCTCACCCCATGGCAGGTTTCGCAAATCGCCCGACACCCCCAGCGCCCGTACACGTTCGACTACGTGAACGAGCTGTTCACCGATTTCCACGAGCTGCACGGTGACCGCAACTATGCGGACGATCTGTCGATCGTCGGCGGCCTCGCGCGTTTCAACGGCCAGGCCTGCATGGTGATCGGCCATCAGAAGGGCCGCGACACCAAGGAGCGCGCGCTGCGCAACTTCGGTATGCCGCGTCCGGAAGGTTATCGCAAGGCTGAACGCCTGATGCGTCTCGCCGAGAAGTTCGGCTTGCCGATCTTCACGTTCATCGATACGCCGGGCGCCTACCCGGGGATCGGCGCGGAAGAGCGCGGCCAGTCCGAAGCGATCGGCCGCAATCTGTACGTGATGGCTGAACTGAAGACGCCGCTGATCGCCACGATCATCGGCGAAGGCGGTTCGGGCGGCGCGCTCGCGATTGCCGTCGGCGACAGCGTGCTGATGCTGCAGTTCTCGACCTATTCGGTGATTTCGCCGGAAGGTTGCGCGTCGATCTTGTGGAAGAGCGCCGCGAAAGCGCCGGAGGCCGCGGAAGCGCTCGGCCTGACCGCGCATCGTCTGAAAGCGCTCGGTCTGATCGACAAGATCGTCAACGAGCCGCTCGGCGGCGCGCATCGCGATCCGAAGGGCATGGCCGCCATGTTGCGCCGTGCGCTCGCCGATTCGCTGCGCCAGTTCCAGGGCATGAGCATCAACGACCTGCGTCAACGCCGTTTCGAACGGTTGATGTCGTACGGCAAGTTCAAGGAAACGACGCCGGGTGCGTAAGCCCGCGCGCGTTTTCTTTCGTCCTTCGGCGCTTCACGCGCTAGCGACGTGACTCCCACCACCGATTCGCCCGCCGACCGCCTCGTTCTTGAGGCGGTCGGCGCGGCGCTGTCCGCGCTGCCTGCGGATGGGCGCATTGCGGTGGCGTTCAGTGGCGGCGTCGATTCGAGCGTGCTGCTCGATGCGGCGGCGCGTGTCGCGGGCGCGTCGCGTTGTGTCGCGCTGCATGTGCATCATGGCCTCAGCGCTCACGCCGACGCGTGGCTTGCACACTGCGAGGCGTTTGCACAGGAACGTGGCGTCGAATTCGCGGCGCAGCGCGTCGAAGTGCCGCGTGACGCGGGCGTGAGTGTCGAGGCCGCGGCGCGCGATGCGCGTTACCGCGCGCTGGACGCAATGTGCGCAACACGCGCCGTGCACACGCTATGGCTCGCGCAACACGCTGACGACCAGGCGGAGACGGTGCTGTTGCAACTGCTGCGCGGCGCGGGCCTGGCGGGTCTGGCTGCAATGGCGCCCGAGTATTGGCCGGCGGGCGCCTCTGCGGTGCGCGTGAGACCTTTGCTGCACCTGCTGCGAGCGCAACTCGAACAGTATGCGAACGCCCGCGATCTGCGCTGGATCGACGACGAATCGAACGCCGACACACGTTACGCGCGCAACGCATTGCGCCACGAGGTGACACCGGCGCTGGCCGTCCACTTTCCTGGTTTTCGCGACGCACTCGCGCGCACGGCGGCGCATGCGGCATCGGCGCAACGTCTGCTCGACGATCTGGCGCGCATCGATCTGGACGCAGCCGTGCGCGATGAAGGCCGTGCGCTATCGCATGACGCGCTGCTCACCCTCGGCGACGATCGCGCGCTCAACCTGCTGCGCTACTGGATGCGCACGCTGGGTCTCGTCGCTGCATCGACCGCGCGTCTGACCGACGCTTTGCGCCAGTTGCGCGAAGTCGGGGAAGCCGGCGAGGGCCATAACCTGCGTATCGATCATGCGGGGCAGGCGTTGCGCAGCTATCGCGGTCTCGTCTACTGGGAAGCGGGCGAAAGCAGCGAAGCCGCCGACGAAACCGCGCTCACCGAGCGCGCAGTCAGTGAACTCGCATGGCAGGGTGAAGCGATCTGGCGTTTGCCGCAATGGCGAGGCACGTTTGTGTTTGTCGCTGTCGCGGCGAATCTGGACGGCGAGGCCGGCGCTGTTTCCGATGGCGATGGTGGTGCAGATGCCGATTGCGATGGCGACGCCGACGCGTGCGGCAATGCCGATGCAGCGCGGGGCGATCCGGATACGTTTCCCGTCAGCGTTCTACGCGGGGCATTGTTGAGCGCGCGATCGCGCAGCGGCGGCGAACGGATGCGCACGAGCGCCGCACCCGGCAGCCCGAGCCGCACGCTGAAAAACCTGTTCCAGGAGCGAGGCATTCCCGCATGGAAGCGTGACGTGCCGCTGCTTTACGTGGGCGGCGATCTGCTATTCGTGCCCTTGCTCGGGCTGAACCGCGCAGCGTTGCCCGAACAGGTCAATGCGGCCGAGCCGCGTGTCAGGATCATTTGGCGCGACGATCTGCTGATTGCCTGATTGCCTGATTGCCTGATTGCCTGATTGCCTGATTGCCTGATTGCCTGACCGCCTGACCGCCTGACCGCCTGACCGCCTGACCGCCTGACCGCCTGACCGCCTGACCGCCTGACCGCCTGACCGCCTGACCGCCTGACCGACCAGTCGGACAGGCGGACTATCTATCCGGTGAATCGCCGAACCAGGGCGCAAAACCGCACCGGATAAGCTTTTTCAGGCCGTAATATGGGCCATTCGACGGGCATTTCGGCTTGTCTTTTTGCGCTCGATCGGGTAATTTAACTTGTTTGCCCGACCCGATTTCGCGGTCGCTGTCGTCGGTTTGCGATCGTGATCCGTCGTTTCCGGTAAGCCACTAGCGACCATTCCCGGGCAAATCCGCGCGTGCTGCACGCGCGCTGCATCTGCGCCGCCACACACTTTGCCGTCGTTCACAAGACGTTGCGCTCCTGTGCTTTTGTGCGGTCGTCTCCAGCGCGCCAGCGCGGTTTATCCTCCAGTTCAGAACGACAATGGCACTCATCGTACATAAATACGGCGGCACCTCGATGGGCTCGGTCGAGCGCATCAAGAACGTCGCCAAGCGCGTCGCGAAATGGCACAAGGCTGGCCACAAGATGGTCGTCGTGCCGTCGGCAATGTCCGGCGAAACCAACCGCTTGCTCGGTCTTGCGAAAGAAATCACGAGTCAGCCGAGCCCGCGCGAACTCGACATGATTGCCGCTACCGGCGAGCAGGTCAGCTCGGGACTGCTGGCCATCGCGCTGCAGGAAGCCGGCATCGACGCGGTCAGCTATGCCGGCTGGCAAGTGCCGGTCAAAACGGATAGCGCGTTCACGAAAGCACGCATAAGCGAAATCGACGGCGAGCGCGTGCTGCGCGATCTCGACGCGGGCAAAGTGGTGGTGATCACCGGCTTCCAGGGTATCGATCCTGACGGCCACATCACCACGCTCGGGCGCGGCGGTTCGGATACGTCCGCTGTCGCGGTCGCTGCCGCATTGAAAGCCGACGAGTGCCTGATTTACACGGACGTCGACGGCGTCTACACGACCGACCCGCGCGTGGTGGAAGAAGCGCGCCGCCTCGATCGCGTGACGTTCGAAGAGATGCTGGAAATGGCAAGCCTGGGTTCCAAGGTGCTGCAGATCCGCTCGGTGGAATTCGCCGGCAAATATCAGGTGAAGACGCGTGTGCTGTCGAGCCTGACCGATCCGCTCATCCCGCTCGACACTGAAATGAAGTCGGGCACCCTGATTACTTTTGAAGAAGACGAGACCATGGAAAAAGCAGTCATCTCGGGCATCGCGTTCCAGCGAGACGAAGCTCGTATCGCCGTGATGGGGGTGCCCGACAGGCCGGGCATCGCATATCAGATTCTCGGCCCGGTGGCGGACGCGAATATCGACGTCGACATGATCATCCAGAACCAGAGCGTCGAAGGTAAAACCGCCTTCACGTTCACGGTCGGCCGCGGCGACTATCAGCGCGCCATGGAGATCCTCACTACCCAGGTGAAGGGGCATGTGCAGGCTGAGCAGGTCTTGGGCGATCCGAAGGTGTCGAAGGTGTCGGTGGTCGGCGTCGGCATGCGCTCGCACGTGGGTATCGCGAGCACGATGTTCCGCACGCTGTCGGAAGAGGGCATCAATATCCAGATGATCTCCACCTCCGAAATCAAGATTTCGGTGCTGATCGACGAGAAGTACATGGAGCTCGCCGTGCGCGCGCTGCATAAGGCGTTCGAACTGGATCAGGTGTAATTTGCTGCACGCGGGGCGGAGCGAGGTGATGTGAGCAGGCGCACCGCGTCTCCGAATGCATGACTGCATGCCAGGGCAACGTGAATAAATTGCGTCGTCGATGACAAAACTGGCACAAAAAATGTTCGGTAGACATTGACCTTCGCGGTTCGGCCCGCTATTATCTTGGCTTCGTTGCGCTGACTCCCTGCGCAACCGAAAGTTTGGGAGACGTGGCCGAGAGGTCGAAGGCACTCCCCTGCTAAGGGAGCATCTGGGCCAAAACCTGGATCGAGGGTTCGAATCCCTCCGTCTCCGCCAGCAATGGCGGCAAGCCCCGCAGAGTTTAGGCTCTGCGGGGTTTTGTTTTTGTGCCGCTCGCACTCAGCATCAAAACGCGTGGCGCAACCCGATCATGCCGACGAATTGCGATGGCCCTGACGATGGCGTCGTATTCTGCGAGTCGCCGACCACAGCCACTGCGTCAGTCATGCTCGTCCCCGTGCTGCCCGCAGCAACCAACGTCTTGCCCCGCGCATGCTGATACGCCTCCAATGCGTATAACGTCGTGCGTGTGGAGAGGGAGTACGTCTGCTCGAGCGAAATCTGCTGATAGCGTGCAGCATCGCTGATGCCATTCGCATTGCTGGCTTGCGTGTAGCTGTAGCCGGCACCGACAGTGACGGCTGGCGTGATCCGGTACGTGGAAATCACGCCGTACGTATTGAACACGCCTTCGTCGGTGAACAGCGAACCGGAGCCCGGCGCGTACTGCACGTTCGAATTGGTTTACGCCGACCATCAGGTCCTGGTGGATGTAGCGAGCCGCTGCGGCGAACAACTGCGCGCTGCGTGCCGCAAGAATGCTTCGATATCCTACTGATATGCGGGACGCCAATACCGCGGTCACAAGACCGATCGAGGAGGCGGCGACCGGATTCCCGGCGCGTGCGCGAGCAGCGGCTAGAATTGCCTCGCAGCGGCGAGGGCGGTGAAAGATGGGTAATTGGCCGGCGGATGGGCGACTAACGGCAAGGCGGCCTGATTGCACTGGCACTACTTTTTCACCAGAACTTTGTCCAATGTAACGAGACGTAACCGGGCGGTCAGCAGCGCGATGTTATGCATCAGTTATTACAAAGTTGAAATACGCGGATGGCTGCCTTGCGCTATATTTCGGCCAACAACACATTCGTCAAAAGGGGTGATCAATGAAGTCCGCGCGTCTTGTTCCACTTCTGATCGGGGTTCTCGGGTTGGCTGCGTCGGGTGCTGCAATGGCCGGCGGGGTCAACATTGGTGTCAACATCGGCATTCCCGCGCCGGTCTACGTGGCCCCGGCTCCGGTCTATGCACCGCCTCCGCCGCCTCCGCCGCCCGTCGTCTACCAGCCTGCTCCCGTGTACTACGGTGGCCCGACGATCGTGATCGGCTGGCACGGCGACCGCTACTGGGACGGCCGCCGCTACTGGGCGCGTGACGACTGGTATCGTCATCATCCTCCGGGCCGCTACGATTACGGCCGCGACCACTACGACAATCGTCGCGGCTGGCACTAAGCCGCTAAGCCAAGGTTGAACCCGCAATGGAGTCGAAAAAAACCGCCGGTTGGGCGGTTTTTTTATTGCGCTCGCGAAACCAGCAGGCCCGTCAGCAGGATACGTTTACCAGCGAGGAAGCCCATGAATTCTTCCAATGAGGTTTGCTCACCACGCGCGTGAAGGTCGGGCAGATCCGATGCGCGGACAGCGCGGGTTTATTGGGTAGAATTCTCTCGCATTGCAATTGCCCACTGACCAACAAGGCCCCTATGACAACTGGCTCGCGATGGGTTCAAACGCCTCAAGCACCTTGGTGCAGCGTGATTCACAGGCTATCGCGTGTCGGTCTACCGGTTGTGCCGCGGGTTGTGCCACGTTCCTGGCGCTCGGCGTGCGCCGCCGCACTGTGCAGCGTGTCTGCCCTGGCTGGTTTGCTCGCGGCGCCCGAGGCCCATGCGGCCTATGCGATCGCGCAATACGGCGAGCCGAAATATCCGGCCGGTTTCAAGCACTTCGACTACGTCAACCCGGATGCGCCAAAAGGCGGCACGCTGGTGCTGGCCAATCCGAGTCGGCTTACCAGTTTCGATAAATTCAATCCGTTCACACTGCGCGGCAATACCGCACCGGGCGTCGATCTGCTGTTCGAAAGCCTGACCATCGGCAGCAGCGACGAAGTGGCCTCCGCCTATGGCCTGCTCGCCGACGACATCGATATCGCGCCCGACGGCCTGTCGACCACGTTCCACATCAATCCGCGCGCCCGGTTTTCGAATGGCGATCCGGTCACTGCCGACGACGTCAAGTTTTCGCTCGACACGCTGAAAAGCCCGCAAGCTGCGCCGCAATTCGCATCGATTTTCGGTGAGATCACGCGTGCGGTAGTGGTGGATCCGCGTACGATCCGCTTCGAGTTTCATCAACGCAATCGGGAGTTGCCGTTGCTCGCGGGCAGCATGCCGGTCTTCTCGCGCAAGTGGGGGATGAAGCCGGATGGCAGCCGGATCGCATTCGACCAGCTGGCGTTCGAGAAGCCGATCGGAAGTGGGCCGTACCTGATCGAACAGTACGACAACGGCCGCACGATCACCTACCGGCGCGACCCGAACTACTGGGGCGCGGCGCTGCCGGTGCGCGTCGGCATGAACAATTTCGATCGCATTGTTTATAAGCTGTATTCGGATAACGTCGCGCGGCTGGAAGCGTTCAAGGCGGGCGAATACGATGCGATGGTCGAATACGTCGCGCGCAATTGGGTGCGGCGCGACGTCGGCAAGAAGTTCGATAGCGGCGAGTTGATCAAGCGCGAATTTCCGCAGCACAACGGCACCGGCATGCAGGGCTTCATGCTCAATCTGCGCCGGCCGTTGTTTCAAGACGTGCGGG
This sequence comes from Paraburkholderia sp. GAS348, assembly GCF_050434205.1. Taxonomy (NCBI): domain Bacteria; kingdom Pseudomonadati; phylum Pseudomonadota; class Betaproteobacteria; order Burkholderiales; family Burkholderiaceae; genus Paraburkholderia; species Paraburkholderia sp. GAS348. Next base: position 34,550 of record NZ_JBNPVT010000012.1, on the reverse strand, counting down.
TGCGCAAGGCGCTCGATCTCGCGCTCGATTTTCAGTGGCTGGACCGCCAGCTGTTCTTCAATCAGTACACGCGCATCGACAGCTTCTTCGCCAATACGGATTTGCAGGCGAAGGGTCTGCCTGCGCCGGGCGAACTCGCGCTGCTCGAACCATGGCGCGCAAAACTCGATCCTGCGGTGTTCGGTCCGCCGCCGAAGCAGCCGGACACGGATCCGCCGGGTTCGCTGCGCGCCAATCTCCTGCAGGCGCGTGCCTTGTTGCAGCAGGCAGGGTGGACTTATCGCGACAACGCGCTGCGTAACGCCAAAGGCGAGCCGTTCCAGTTCGAGATCCTCGACGATTCCGGGTCGGCCGCGCAAATGGAGCCGATCGTCGCGACGTTCATCCGCAATCTGCAGAAGCTCGGCATTACCGCCACGTTTCGGGTGTCCGATTTCGCTGTCTATCAGAAGCGTCTCGACGCATTCGATTTCGACACGACCACGATCCGCATGCCGGACGTGCAGGTGCCAGGATCGGAGCAGATCGACCGCTTCGGCAGCAAAGCCGCGGACACCCCGGGCTCGGACAACATGATCGGGTTGAAGTCGCCGGCCGTCGACGCGATCCTGAACGCGCTCGTGCATGCGCAGACGCGCGAGCAACTGGTCGACGCGACACACGCGCTCGACCGCGTGCTGATGCATGGCTACTATGTGGTGCCGCACTGGTACAGCGCGACGCATCGGGTGGCGTTCAAGCGCGGGCTTGCGTGGCCTAAGACCTTGCCTTTGTACTATGGAGCGGAAGGCTGGATCACGTCGATGTGGTGGTATGCCCAGCCGCACCCGCCGCACCCGCCGCACCCGCCGCAACCGCCGCAACCGCCGCAGCCGCAAGCTCAGGCGCGCTAAAGCGTCATTCATTCACCGCCTTCGCACCGGAAACGCCGCCATGTGGAGCTACATCCTCAAACGCCTGTTGTTGATGATCCCGACCTTGCTCGGCGTGCTGACGCTGACCTTCGCCGTGATCCAGTTCGTCCCGGGCGGCCCGGTCGAACAGATGCAGCACGAGCTGCGCAAAGGTGCGGAGAACGGCGCGCCGTTCGGTCTGCGCTCGCATACCGGCGTCGACGCGCAGCAGATCGCGCAATTGAAAGCGCTGTATGGCTTCGACAAACCGCCGCTCGAACGCTATGTCCTGATGCTAAAGCGCTTCTCGACGTTCGACCTTGGCCAGAGCTATTTCCGCCACCAAAGCGTGTGGTCGCTAATCGTTTCGAAGTTGCCGGTGTCGATCAGCATCGGCTTATGGACGTTCTTTCTGACTTACCTGATATCGGTGCCCTTGGGCATCGCCAAGGCGGTGCGCAACGGTTCGCGCTTTGATATCGCGACGAGCCTGGTCGTGTTGGTCGGTTACGCGATTCCGGGCTTTGTATTGGGTGTGCTGTTGCTGGTGCTGTTCGGCGGCGGCAGCTTCCTGCAGCTCTTCCCGCTGCGCAATCTCACCTCGGACAACTGGGCGCAGCTGAGTGTTGGCGGCAAGATCGTCGACTACCTGTGGCATATCGCGTTGCCGATCACGGCCTCGGTGGTAGGCAGCTTCGCCGTCGTCACGATGCTGACGAAAAACGCCTTCCTCGACGAAATCCGCAAGCAATACGTGCTGACCGCGCGCGCCAAAGGTTTGTCGGAAAAGCGCGTGCTGTGGAAGCACGTGTTTCGCAACGCGTTGCTGCCGTTGATCGTCGGTTTTCCGGCGGCGTTTATCGGTGCATTTTTCACCGGCAGTCTGCTGATCGAGACGCTGTTTTCGCTCGACGGACTCGGCCTGTTGTCGTACGAATCCGTGGTGCGGCGCGATTATCCGGTCGTGCTCGGCACGCTGTATCTGTTCACGCTGATCGGTCTTGCGACCAAGCTGATCTCCGATCTTTGCTATGTGTGGGTCGATCCCCGCATCCAATTCGAACAACTGGAGCGCTGATGAATCGAGCCCGCCTTTCAGCCGATGCGGCGGTGCGCACCGAACCGGTTCGCGCGTTCGTGTCGCCAACGCCGGCGCGCCGCGTCTGGCAGCGTTTTCGCCAGCAGCGACTGGGCTACTGGAGTCTGATCATCTTCGTCGTCGCGTTTGCGGTGAGCCTCGCCGGGCCGTTGTGGTCGAACGACAAGCCGCTCGTGGTGCGCTACGAAGGGCAGTTGTATTTTCCAATGTTCAAGACCTACGCGGAGACCACCTTCGGCGGCGACTTCCCGACGCCCGCCGATTATCTCGATCCGTATATCAAGCATCGTTTCGATACGCCGGGTAACTTCGCGGTGTATCCGCCGAACCGGTATTACTACGACACGCTGAATTATTTCTCGAAGGCGCCGAACCCGGCGCCGCCGTCGCGCGATAACTGGCTCGGCACCGACGACCGGGGCCGCGATCTCTTCGCGCGTCTTCTGTACGGTTTTCGCGTGTCGGTGGAATTCGGGCTGGTGCTGACCTTGATTGGCACCGTACTCGGGATTGCCGCGGGCGCTGTGCAGGGTTACTTCGGAGGGCGTACGGATATCATCGGGCAGCGTCTGATAGAAATCTGGAGCGCCATGCCGGAGCTTTACCTGTTGATCATTTTCTCGTCGATCTTCGAGCCGGGGTTCATTCTGCTGATCGTGCTGCTGTCGTTGTTCGGCTGGATCGGCTTGTCCGATTACGTGCGCGCGGAGTTTCTGCGCAACCGTCAGCAGGACTATGTGCGTGCGGCGCGGGCGATGGGGCTCTCGAACGGGCAGATCATGTGGCGGCACGTATTGCCCAACAGTTTGACGCCGGTGATCACGTTTTTGCCGTTCCGCATGAGCGGCGCGATTCTCGCGCTCACCAGCCTCGACTTTCTCGGCCTTGGCGTGCCATCGCCGACGCCGAGCCTCGGCGAACTGCTTGCGCAAGGCAAGGCGAATCTCGACGCTTGGTGGATCTCGTTGTCCACTTTCGGCGTGCTGGTCGCGATGCTGTTGCTGCTGACGTTCATGGGCGATGCGCTGCGTAATGCGCTGGACACCCGCATCTCCGATGCCATGCGAGCGGGAGGCAACCAGTGAGCGCCATGGTGGAGAACGACGCAAAACAAGGCACACTGCCGCCGCTGCTTGAACTCGATCGTCTGCATGTGACCTTTGGCGATACGGTCGCGGTGAACGACGTGACGCTCGCGATCCAACGCGGCGAGCGGGTCGCGCTGGTCGGCGAATCGGGCTCGGGCAAGAGCGTGACCGCGCTGTCGATCCTGCGTCTGTTGAGCGACGCGCAGGTCAGCGGGGCGATCCGTTTCGACGGCCAGGATCTGCTCGCCAAAAGCGAGCGCGAGATGCGCGGCATGCGCGGCTCGGACATCGCGATGATCTTCCAGGAGCCGATGACGGCCCTCAATCCGCTCTATACGGTCGGTGACCAGATTGCGGAGACGATCGTCGTGCACGACGGCGTAACGGCGAACGAAGCGCGTAAGCGCGCCGTCGCGTTGCTGGGGCGCACGGGCATCGCCGAGCCCGGCAAGCGTGTGAATAGCTATCCGCATCAGCTCTCGGGCGGTCAGCGGCAGCGCGCGATGATCGCGATGGCGCTCGCGTGCCGCCCGCGCCTGTTGCTGGCCGATGAGCCGACCACGGCGCTCGACGTGACGATCCGCGCGCAGATCGTCGAACTGCTGCTGGAACTGCAACGCGACGAAGCCGAGAAGCGCGGCATGGCTGTGCTGCTGATCACGCACGACCTGAATCTGGTGCGCCATTTCGCACAACGCATCGCGGTGATGGAGAAGGGCGTACTCGTTGAGAGCGGGCCGGTCGAGCAGGTGTTCGAGTCGCCGCAGCATCCGTACACGCAACGTCTGCTGGAGAGCCGTCCGCAGCGCACGGTGGTCCCGGTGCTGCCGATTTCACCCGTGCTGCTCGAAGCGCGCGATGTCTCAGTCGATTTCAAAACGAAACTGCCGGGCTGGAGCGGCTGGTTTCGCTCGGGGCATTTCCGCGCGGTCGCCGATGCGAGCGTGTCGGTGCGCCAGGGCGAGACGCTGGGGATCGTCGGCGAATCGGGTTCGGGCAAATCGACGCTGGCGATGGCCTTGCTCGGTCTGCAACGCACCGCGCACGGCGAGATCGAGTTTCAGGGCCGGGCGCTCGGCAGCTATCGCGGCGCCGAACAGACCGCCTTACGCTCGAATATGCAAATCGTCTTTCAGGATCCATTTAGTTCGCTTTCGCCGCGCCAGACCATCGAGCGGATTGTCGGCGAAGGGCTCGCGCTGCATCGGCCGCAGATGAGTCTGGAGGCGCGGCGCGACAAGGTGGTGTCGGTCCTGCGCGAAGTCGGTTTGGACCGCACGGTGATGTACCGCTATCCGCATGAGTTCTCCGGCGGTCAGCGTCAGCGGATTGCGATCGCGCGCGCTCTGGTGCTGGAGCCACGCATCCTGATCCTCGACGAACCGACCAGTGCACTCGACGTGTCGATCCAGCAGCAGGTGCTGAAATTGCTTGCCGGGTTGCAACAGAAGTACAACCTCGGCTTCGTTTTCATCAGCCACGATCTGGCCGTGATTGGGGCGATGGCGCATCGTGTCGCGGTTATGCAAAACGGTTCAATCGTCGAAAGCGGGGGCGTTGAGCAGATTTTTGCGACACCGGCGCACCCTTACACCCGAAAGCTGCTGAAAGCAGTGCTTGACGACTGATTTTGTACTCTTTCACCAATTGGGTGCGTGTCTCGATTGTATTTTTCTATTTGTTTTGACACACGAATACTTACTGGCTAGTATCGACCAAACTTTTTTCCGTAGCCCACTGATTTTTAGGCAAAAAATACCGACCAATGCAGCACAGAAACCTAACCCAGGCTTGCACGCGCGTCGTCGCCGGGATGTTCATTGGCGTCTTGATGGCAGCAGCTCCCGGCGCGTTCGCCGACGAAGTCAGCAGTTTTAATCAGAATGCCTCATATTCGACCCCTGGCGGGTCGAATTCTTTGTCCCCCCTCAATTCGCAATCAGCCGCTCCCGACAGCGACGGCGGCGCCAAATCGTTCCTGTCCGGCATGGCCGGCAAAGCGGGCGACGTGGTGGTCGGCGCGCTGAACATGATCGGCGTTCGCTATCGTTGGGGTGGTAACACGCCCGATTCGGGGCTCGATTGCAGCGGCTTCGTTCGCTACGTGTTCCAGGACACGCTCGGTATGGCGCTGCCGCGCCGCGCCGAGGAAATGAGCCGCGTCGGCGAGAAGGTGCGCGTCAGCGACCTGAAGCCGGGCGATCTGGTGTTCTTCAACACGATGCGCCGTACGTTCTCGCACGTCGGCATCTACATCGGCGACAACAAGTTCGTGCATTCGCCTTCCACGGGCAGCACGATCCGCGTCGACGATCTGGATAGCGGCTATTGGGAAAAGCGTTTCACGGGTGCACGCCGGATCGAGACGTCCTATCAGGACGGCGAAGATCTGCGCAAGCGCGTGAATGCTTCGATCGGCGGTGATCAGTAACGGGTTCAGCCCGCACTGGCCGTTCTGGTGTGAAAAAAGCCTGCTTCGAACGAAGCAGGCTTTTTGCGTTTGGGTGCTTGCCGATATATCGGCGAATCTTCCGTGCCCTATCCCAGCCTGTGCCTGTGCCGGTGCCGGTGCCGCATGGGTGACGGCAGCCGGAGCGCGCCGGCCGGTGTAACCGGCGTTACCCCGGGGGGTTAAACCGCAGCGCGGCTTGCGGTTAACTTGCGTTGCAACTCCGGCATCATCTTCGCCACCGCTTCCTCTCCAGCCAGGATCGCTGCGTTGCGCTGCGAGAAATCGCTGCCGCTCATCGCGGCCAGATTCGGCCGGATCACGATGTCGGCGTATTTGTCGAGTTCATAGGCCTTGATCGTCTGGCCCATGATCGTGAAAGTCTGCATCAGCACGTCGAACGAACTGGCGGTAAGGCCGCTTTCCGGGCGCTGCGAGATGTCTACGGCGATCACGAAATCCGCGCCCATCTTGCGCGCAAACGAGGCGGGCACCGGGCTCACCAGACCGCCGTCCACATATTCGTGCCCGCCGATCTTCACTGGCTCGAAAATCGACGGCACGCTGCACGATGCGCGCACCGCAATGCCGGTGTTGCCGCGCTGGAACAGGATCGGCTGGCCGGTTTTCAGATCGGTGGCGACTACGCCCAGCGGCTTGACCATCTTCTCGATCGGACGGTTGTTGAGGGTCGTATTCAGGTAGTTCTGCAGCGCGACGCCTTGTAGAAAGCCGCGCGTGCGAAACGGCATGGCCCAGTCGCTGATCGACGCTTCGTCCATGGTCAGCGCGAGCTTGTTCAGCGCAAAGCCGTTCATCCCCGAGGCGTACAGCGCACCGACTACCGAACCTGCACTGGTGCCGGCCACGAGGTCGACCTGAATATTGCGCGCCTCCAGTGCCTTGATCACGCCGATGTGCGCGAAGCCGCGTGCTGCGCCGCCGCCTAGCGCGAGCCCGACGCGGACCGGCCGCTGCGGTTTGTCGAGCGGTGGCGTGTTGGCGGCGGGCGTGGCGGCAACCGCCGCGCTATCGGTCTTGCTGCCGCCGGTCGTGGTGCAGGCGGCCAGCACTGCGGAGGCGGCCGCCAATGAGAAGTTGCGACGGGCGAGGCGAGGGGATGACGGTTTCAACGAGTTCTCCAGCAGCGGCACCGGCGCCGTAGTCGGCGCAACCTGTACCGCGATCAGGCGGATAGTCAAACGGACAGGACCGCCGGCGGCGATTCCATACGCTGTGGTTCTATCTCCACCCGCAGCGCGCGCACATCATAAATCAAAGCTCCGGGCGCGCGTCGGCCCGGTAATGAAACGTTGCAGAGGAAACCTTCGGGCGTCCTGAGGCACGCTTCCTGCGCGTCCTGTGTGCTGGTCCCCGGCCATTCGGACGAGGGCAGGCAACGCGGGTTCGGAAGGTATAATTCGGCTCTTGCATTTATTTCCCTCGTGCCCGTGTAAGGTGTTTTCTGCTGCACGGGCGCGGTCCGCTGCCGCGCTTCACTGGCGATGTCCGCCTCGGCGCCGGCGCCTGTCTTCCGAGTAACCGCTAATGACCACCTCCGTTCGTACCCGTTTCGCACCGAGTCCCACCGGCTTCATCCACCTCGGCAACATTCGCTCCGCGCTTTATCCGTGGGCGTTCGCGCGCAAGATGAAAGGGACCTTCGTGCTGCGGATCGAGGACACCGACGTCGAGCGCTCCACCTCCGAATCCGTCGATGCCATTCTCGAAGGCATGGCGTGGCTTGGCCTCGATGTCGACGAAGGCCCGTTCTACCAGATGCAGCGCATGGACCGTTACCGCGAAGTGCTCAGGCAGATGCAGGACGCGGGGCTCGTGTACCCGTGCTACATGTCGACGGAAGAACTGGACGCGCTGCGCGAGCGTCAGCGCGAGGCCGGCGAAAAGCCGCGCTATGACGGCACGTGGCGCCCGGAACCCGGCAAGGTCCTGCCGGAGCCGCCGGCGGGCGTGCAGCCCGTGCTGCGCTTCCGCAATCCGCTCACCGGTGTAGTCGCATGGGACGACGCCGTGAAGGGCCGCATCGAAATCTCGAACGAAGAACTCGACGACCTCGTGATCGCGCGTCCGGACGGCACGCCGACCTACAACTTCTGCGTGGTGGTCGACGATCTGGACATGCGCATCACCCACGTGATTCGCGGCGACGATCATGTGAACAACACGCCGCGCCAGATCAACATTCTGCGTGCGCTCGGCGGTGAGCCGCCGGTCTATGCACACTTGCCGACCGTGCTGAACGAGCAGGGCGAGAAGATGAGCAAGCGTCATGGCGCGATGAGCGTAATGGGTTATCGCGACGCCGGCTATCTGCCGGAAGCGGTGGTCAACTATCTGGCGCGGCTGGGCTGGTCGCATGGCGACGCGGAAATCTTCACGCGTGAGCAGTTTGTCGAATGGTTCGATCTGGAGCATCTGGGCAAATCGCCGGCTCAGTACGACCACGACAAGCTGAACTGGCTTAACGCTCACTACATCAAGGAAGCGGACAACGCGCGCCTCGCGGAACTCGCCAAGCCGTTCTTCGCCGAGTTGGGTATCGACGAAGCCGCCATCGCGCAAGGCGCCGATCTGACGGCGGTGGTGGGCTTGCTGAAGGACCGCGCGTCGACGGTGAAGGAAATCGCCGAAAACGCCGCGATGTTCTATCGCGTGCCGGCGCCTGCTGCCGAGGCGCTCGCGCAGCACGTCACGGACGTCGTGCGGCCGGCGCTTGCCGATCTGGCTGCCACGCTCAAGACGGCGGAGTGGACCAAGGAAGCAATCGCCGCGGCATTGAAGGCAACGCTCGGCGCGCATAAGCTGAAGATGCCGCAACTGGCCATGCCGGTTCGTCTAATGGTGGCGGGCACCACGCACACGCCGTCGATCGACAGCGTGCTGATGCTGTTCGGGCGCGACGTCGTCGTCAGCCGTATCGAAAAAGCGTTGGCCTAAGTGCGTTCGCGCTTACCTTGAGAGGGTTTGCATGCGGCTTGCGAAAAAAGTCGCATGCAATTGCTCAAAGGGTATTTACAAAGCGCAAATTGGCCTCTAGAATCTCGTTTCTGTTCTGCAAGGGGGGTATAGCTCAGCTGGGAGAGCGCTTGCATGGCATGCAAGAGGTCAGCGGTTCGATCCCGCTTACCTCCACCATCAGAGCAGAGTGAAGTGGTTCCGAAGTCTGGAGCTTGTAGCAAAAAAGACTTCACAAACGGCTGTAACGTAGTTAGAATATCGGTCTTTGCTGCTGACGAAGCGAAATTAGCGAAAGTTAGCAGCAAGATAAAGACAGATCTGAAAAGATTATGTCCCCTTCGTCTAGAGGCCTAGGACATCACCCTTTCACGGTGAGTACAGGGGTTCGAATCCCCTAGGGGACGCCAAACATCAGCGTCGCTTTAGTATTCGATAAGAATGAGTAAAGCAGCGCAGCTTGCAGAGAAATAACCGACGCTCGCAAGCCAGGGTGTAAAGACTGGAGTGGTAGTTCAGTCGGTTAGAATACCGGCCTGTCACGCCGGGGGTCGCGGGTTCGAGTCCCGTCCACTCCGCCAGACAAAGCCCGTTCATACAAACCTGAACGGGCTTTTTCATTAAAGGTGTAAGCAGTACGTTGTCCCCTTCGTCTAGAGGCCTAGGACATCACCCTTTCACGGTGAGTACAGGGGTTCGAATCCCCTAGGGGACGCCAGGACATCGGCGTCGCTCATTGAGCAGAATCAGTGAGCAGTATGAGCGATGCAGTTGGTAAGTGAGCCAGGCTCACAAGCCACGGTGCAAAAATCTGGAGCGGTAGTTCAGTTGGTTAGAATACCGGCCTGTCACGCCGGGGGTCGCGGGTTCGAGTCCCGTCCGCTCCGCCAGATTTTAAGAAGCCCACTTCGAAAGAAGTGGGCTTTTTTTATTTCCGCAGCCGGTCTGCCTGGGTATCGTCCGGGTATGCTCGGGACAAACAGCCATTGCCAGCGCGCGTAGCCTGTTTTACCGTTGACCCGACCCACCTTCGTCGTTCCACCATGTTCGATCCAACCGAAGCTCCGTCACCGTTTCATCTGCGCCGCGCCAGCATGGACGATTTCGAGTTCGCCGAGGCGCTGACTCGCAATAACATGGGGGGCTACTATCACCGGCACCATCTGGTCTGGCGTGGCGATCTCTTTCTCGGTAGCTGGCGCGAGTCGGAAAATTTCATTCTCGAAGTGGACGGCGAGCCGATCGGCGTGCTGCGCATCACGCAAGAAGGCGATTCGCTGCATATCCGCGACGTGCAGATCGCCGAAGGGCATCGGCGGCTCGGCGCCGGCACGTATCTGCTCGACATGTCGCATCAGTGGGCGCGCGAGCGCGGACTGCGCGAGTTGCAGTTGCGCGTGTTCGTCGACAATCCTGCCGCGCGGCTGTATCAGCGCAAGGGGTACAAGCCGACCGGGCCGCGTCTGGCGCAACTCGGGGCGATCCGTCATCTGGCGCGGCGCGTCTGACACTCTGCGGCTCGTGGCTCGTGGCTCGTGGCTAATGGCTAATGGCTGGTGGCTAGTGGTTACGCGTTACGCCGTCACTTTTGGGCGGTCTCTTCGTCCGCCTCTGTATCATCACGATCCCCGCTCTCCACGCGATGTTCAGCGCCTCGCTCAATAAACGCACGCGGACTTTTGCCGAAGGCCCGCCGGAACATCGCCGAGAACGCACTCTGGCTCTGATATCCCAGTTCTTGCGCGACATGCGAAAGCGGCCGCCCCTGGCTCAATAGCGGAATGGCGCGCGCAAGAATGGCCTGCTGACGCCATTGCGAAAAGCTCACGCCCAACTCCTGACGAAACAGCCGCGCAATCGTGCGCGTACTCGCACCGACACTCGATGCCCATTGTTCGAGCGAGTCGCCGTGCGTCGGGTCCGCGATCACTGCCTCGCACAACGCGCGCAAGCGCTTCTCGTTGGGCATCGGCACGGACAGCGGCAGTGGCTCCGAGCGCGTCAGCTCGTCGAGCGCGAGCGCGCCTAACAGTTGTTCGCGTGTGGCTGAAATGCCGGGCGTATCGAGCGCGGCGATGACTTCGCGCAGCAGGTCCGATACTTCGACCACGCGCGGCGTATCCAGTCCGGCCGGGACGGTGCTTTCGGTAATGTAGAGCGTGCGCAAAAACGCGTCTTCGACCGCGACCACTTCGTGTGTCACATGCGGCGGCACCCAGATCGCACGGGATGGCGGCACCATCCATGTCGTGCCGGTCGTCGCGACCCGCAGCACACCGCGCGACGCATAGGCCACCTGTGCCCACGCGTGCGTGTGTCGCGCGATACGCCAACCCGACGGTATCGGCCGCGAGCGCACGCGGATGGGGTGCGTTGGGGTCGGCTGGAATTCGGGAGGGATGTCAGCGAAGTGAACCTGGCTCGGCTGGACTGAGTCAGCGGACGAATTCATGTTGAAGATCGATCCAAAGGATGGAACTCGAAGAGACGCGAAGCCTGTAAACATGCAACCCATGAGCACGGGGCGCCTAAGCCCCGCGTCTTCGGGCGTGGATCAGGGAAGCGCGACCCAAAGGTGCGGACCTAAAACCACTGCGGGCCTCTCATTGTAGGTGTTACGTCGGAGTCAACGTTGCATAATGTCCCGATTGCACGGATCCCGAGGAGAACCCCATGAGCTTTGCAACCGCTGACTTGTGCGATGCACACGAGGACCAACTGGCGTCGGGCACGCTGCGTGTGCTAGAGCCGGTGTTTCATCTCTTCAGCCGCGCCGAGTCTTTCAGCGGCGAGGTGGTCACGCTAAAGGTGTTCGAAGACAACGCACTCGTGCGCGCCACGCTGGAGGAGAAGGGCGCGGGCCGGGTGCTGGTGGTCGATGGCGGTGGCAGTCTGCGTTGCGCGCTGGTAGGCGGCAACCTCGCGCAAATCGCCGAGCAGAACGGCTGGGCGGGCATCGTGCTGAACGGCTGCGTGCGCGATACGCTTGAACTCAATGAAGTCGATGTTGGCGTGGCGGCGTTGGCGACCTGCCCACGGCGTGGCCAGAAGCGCGGCACGGGCGAGCGCGACGTGCCGGTGCAATTGCCGGGTGCGCTGGTGCGTCCGGGCGAATGGATCTACGCGGATATCGACGGCGTGCTGGTGGCGAGCGCGTCGCTGAAATGAACCCCGGCAACAGCCGAGGCAAGCCGAACCCATCATCAAGGAGAGCAAACGACGATGCAGACCGTTTTTGTATACGGCACATTGCGTGCCGGTGAAGTGAACGACCTCAGAGATGCTGCGGTGCGCAACGACGTCGCCGCGCCGAATCTGCTCGGTACGGCCACGGTGCGAGGCCATCTATTCGACTTCGGCTTGTATCCGGGCCTGGTGGTCGACGAAGCGGGCGTGGACGTCACGGGCGACGTCTACGAAATCGACGATGGACTGGTTGCGGTGCTCGACGAGATCGAAGCGGTATATCCCGGTGTCGAAGATCGCTTCCTCGCGCGAGAAGTGATGGTGAAAGTAGACGGTAACGTCGTGAACTGCCGCTTCTATCCGGTCGCGCCCAATGCGGTGAAGGGCCACCCGGAAATCAGGTCAGGCGATTGGGTCGAGTATCGCAGCACGCGCTGAGGGGCGGCATGGCTAGCCCAGGGCGAGCGCACCACGAGCACCTGGCGGAACATAAAGGAAGCGTAACCACCACATAACGAGCTCATCGCGAGAGCAAAAAAACGGCCCGGCAGGCATGCGCCTGTCGGGCCGTCCGGTCGGTCAGCCTTGCGACCCGGGCCGCTCTTTCATCTTGCGTGGCTGGTGAAAGCGGGCCTGGTACGACGTCGTTATTGCTGATGCCCGAGGCGGCTCAGATGCCTCAGATTTCCTCGTACAACGGCAGCGTCAGGAAGTCGGTGAACTGCTCCGACGTCGACATTGCTTCGAAGATTTGTGCAGCGCGGTCGTACGGCTTCGTATCGCCGCCAACGGCCTGCTTCACCTTGTCGAGCTCTTGCGCCGACAACTCGCGCACCATCTCGGCCGTAACCTTGCGGCCGTCTTCGAGCTTGCCCTTCGGCGAGCGAATCCATTGCCACACTTGCGAGCGCGAGATTTCCGCGGTGGCGGCGTCTTCCATCAGGTTGTGAATCGGCACGCAGCCATTGCCCGCGAGCCACGAACCCAGATAGTGAATGCCGACGTTGATGTTGTTGCGCAGACCGCCTTCGGTGATCGGCGCTTCCGGGCGGAAGTCCATCAGGTCGGAGGCGGTGACGAGCACGTCGGCGCGTTGCTTGCCGATCTGATTCGGCTTGTCGCCGAGCACCTTGACGAATTCTTCCATCGCGATCGGCACGAGGCCCGGATGCGCGACCCAGCCGCCGTCGTAACCGTCGCCGGCATCGCGTGCCTTGTCCGAGCGCACACCGCCCATTGCCTTGTCGTTCGCCGCCGGATCGTTCTTGATCGGGATCAGCGCGCTCATACCGCCGATTGCCGGTGCGTTGCGGCGATGGCAGGTCTTCAGCAGCAGCAGCGCGTACGCACGCATGAACGGCGAGGTCATCGTGATCTGCGAGCGGTCGGCGAGACAGAAGTCCTTGTCGCTCTTGAACTTCTTGATCGCCGAGAAGATGTAGTCCCAACGGCCGGCGTTCAGACCCGAGCTGTGTTCGCGCAACTCGTACAGGATCTCGTCCATTTCGAATGCGGCGACGATCGTTTCGATCAGCACGGTCGCGCGAATCGTGCCGCGCGGCACGCCGACGGCTTCCTGGGCGGCGAGGAAAATGTCGTTCCACAGGCGCGCTTCCAGGTGGCTCTCCATCTTCGGCAAATAGAAGTAGGGCGCCGTGCCGCGTGCGATCTGTTCCTTCGCGTTGTGAACCATGAAGAGCGCGAAATCGAAGATGCCACCAGAGACGCGCTTGCCGTCCACCGTCACATGCTTTTCGTCCAGATGCCAGCCGCGCGGACGCACGATCAGTGTGGCGATCTTGTCGTTCAGCTGGTACGACTTGCCGTTCTGTTCGAGCGAAATCGTGCGGCGCACCGCGTCCTTCAGATTGATGTGGCCGGTAATCTGGTTATCCCAGCTCGGCGCATTCGAATCTTCGAAGTCGGTCATGTACGAATCCGCGCCCGAATTCAGCGCGTTGATGATCATCTTGCGCTCGGCCGGTCCGGTAATTTCCACGCGGCGGCATTGCAGATCTTGCGGCAGCGGCGCGATCTTCCAGTCGCCTTCGCGCACGCTTTTCGTTTCGGCGAGGAAGTCGGGCCGCTCGCCGGCGTCGAGCCGTTTGGTGCGCTCGGCACGCGCCTGCAACAGCTGCTGACGGCGCGGTTCGAACGTGCGATGCAGCGCGGCGACGAGTTCGAGCGCTTCGCGGGTGAGGATCGCTTCATAGCCCGGCTTGATCTCAGCCGTGATTTCCATGCCCTGCGGCAGCTGCAGCGATGATTGCGATGACAGCGGATTCGCCATGGTTTCTCCTTGGTCGGTCAGATTGCAAAGGTGCAAATGTTGAGATGCGATTGAATTGCGTCGTGGGATCCAGGTGGTGGCTGTCATGCGCCAGGGCTGTGGCGCGTGCGGCTGCCACCTGGATTACCCGTGCTGCCCGTGCCGCTATTGCGGCCGGGCGACGCGAGGGACTTCAGAAAAGCGAGCAGATCGTTCATGCCTCCGCCCGTGCCATGCGGCGTGACGCCCAGCTCTTCGGCTGGTGCGTTTTGCCGGTTAAGCCAGAAAGTCGTGAAGCCGAACCAGCTCGCGCCTGCCACGTCCCAGCCGTTCGACGACACGAAGACGATCTCGCGCGGGTGCGCGTCGAACGCTTGTGTGCCGAGCGAATAGGCCGCGGGCGAGGGTTTGTAGGCGCGCACTGCGTCGACGGATAGAACATGGTCGAACAGGCCCGTCATGCCGGCGCTCTTCACGGCGATGTCGAGCATTTGCGGATTGCCGTTCGAGAGGATGGCAAGACCGGGCCGTGACGCTGCCCCAGCTTTGCTGCTTGCGGGCGCAGGTGCGGACCTGGACGACGCCGACGGCGCGTCGCGCAACTGGCGCAGCGCGGGCACGGCATCGGGAAAAGCGGACAGGCACGCATATTCGTCCATCAAGCGCTTCTCTGCCGCGCGGCCGAGCGTGAGATGCAGCTTCTTGGCGGCAAAGCGCAACGCGTCGAGCGTAATGTCCCAGAACGGCCGGTAATGCGCGCCGGGTTCGCCGGCCGGATCGGCGAGCGTGCGCAACTGCGTGTATTCGATCTGTTTTTGGCGCCACAACTGCGAGAGCGCATTGCCGTGGCCCGGGAACATCTGCTCCGCGGCAGCAATCACCGAATGCACGTCGAAAAGCGTGCCGTACGCGTCGAAAATCACTGCTTTAGGGAAGGGTGTCGTTGTGGCCGACATTGCCGTGCGCTCCTATCAGAGGTCAGGACGAATTGTATTAGTGATGCTCTATGCTAAAAAAGAGGCTAAAGATCACTTGATCTTTTACTTTCATGCACCTAATCTGACGCGCACCGACCACTATCTCCGCGCAGCGCCCCGAGCGGACTTCCGTCGGGGTGCTGCAGCTCCGCAACCATGGACCGTTTCAAGCAGATCGAGACATTCGTTACCGTCGCGGCCAGGGGCAGCCTGTCTGCCGCGGCGCTTGCCGAAGGTGTCGCGCCCGCCATCATCGGCCGCCGCATCGATGCGCTCGAAGAGCGACTGGGCGTCAAATTGCTGGTGCGCACCACGCGCAAGATCACGCTGACCTTCGAAGGCTCGGCGTTTCTCGAGGATTGCCAGCGCGTCATCCACGATATGCAGAACGCCGAGGCCAGCGTGTCGGCGGGGGGCGTGAAGGCGAGCGGCCATTTGCGGCTGTCGGCGCCAGCCGGGTTTGGGCGCCGGCACGTTGCGCCGCTGGTGCCCGCTTTCACCGTCGCGCATCCGGATGTATCGATTACGCTCGACCTGTCCGACCGGCTGGTCGATCTCGTCAACGAGGGGTTCGACTGCGCCGTGCGCCTGGGCGAGCTGCCGGATTCGTCGCTGGTGTCGCTCAAGCTCGGTGAGAACCGCCGCGTATGCGTGGCTTCGCCGTCGTATCTGAGCCGGCGCGGATCGCCGCACACCCTGGCCGATCTCGCGCACCACAACTGCCTCGCGCTCGGCGCGAGCGCCAATCAGCAGCGCGGCTGGATGTTCCAGCAGGGCGACAAGGTCGTGTCGATCAAGGTATCCGGCACGATGGAATGCTCGGACGGCGCCGTGCTGCATGAGTGGTGCCTTGAAGGGTATGGACTCGCATGGCGCTCGTGGTGGGAGGTCGGCACGGATATCGCGGCTGGCCGGCTGGTCAGCGTGCTCGACGAGTTCGCCGCGCCGCCGATCGGCATCCATGCGGTTTTTCCGCAACGCCGGCATTTGCCGCTGCGGGTTCGGCTGTTTCTGGACTTTCTCAAGCATACATACGGCCATCCGGATTACTGGAACTGAGGCTGCCTGAAGGGCACCGAAGGGCAACTCGGGCGCAACTGACGTCACGCGATCTGGCGCAATGTCACCCGGCGCAATTGCGGCGCGGACCCGCGCAGCGGGTTTCCGATATGCGGGCAGACCCGCACGATGGCCTTGACCTCATTTTCTGCGCACTACAATCGATTGAAGCGGCTTCCATGCCGAGCCTCGTGGGACGCTGAGGCCGCGCTGCGCACAGCCGGCGACGGAGGGCATCATGTTCAGGCACATCCTGGTTCCGACCGATGGTTCAGACCTGTCACGCAAGGCGATAGACGGCGCCATCGATCTCGCGCAGGCTGTCGGCGCTCGTGTTACCGCCTACGCCTGTCTGCCGCAATATCCCTACTCGCCGTTCTCCGACGTGGTGATCGAGCCGCCGGTCGAGTTTCTGCAGCGCAGCGAGCGCGAAGCGCACGTGCATCTGCGGGAAGTGGAGCTGGCGGCACGCCGTGTCGGCGTCGCGTTCGACAGCCGCACCAGCGTGCATCCGGCGCCGTATCTCGGCATCATCGAAGCCGCGGAGCAGGGTGGCTGCGACGTGATTTTCATGGCTTCGCATGGGCGGCGCGGTCTTGGCAGTCTGCTGATCGGCAGCGAGACGCAGCGGGTCCTGACGCATACGAAGATTCCAGTGATCGTGTACCGCTGAGGTATCTGCCCGCGATTCGCGTCGAGGGCAGGTACGGCGTAGCAAAAAAAGCGCCGGCGCTGAGGCCGGCGCGTTCCTCCGGTCCCATGCAAGATGGTTGCTGCTGCCATCACTCCCAGATTCCAGCCATCAGGGCTGCCGGCGTATTTCAGCCCTGATGGCTACTCCTCCCTGACGGCGGCCCTCTAACGGGGCCGCTTTTTCGTCTGCCTTGCCGTTCTCGCGATCAGACTTCGATGTGACCGATGTGACCGATGTGACTTAAGCGACCTTCTTGTCGAAGAACTGTTCGTCTTCCGTCGAACCGTGCAGCGCGGTCGTCGACGCGTCGCGCTCGACCGTTTGCGTCACGGCGTCGAAGTAGCCGGTGCCGACTTCGCGCTGGTGCTTGACCGCGGTGAAGCCCTTTTCGGCCGCAGCGAATTCAGCCTGCTGCATTTCGACGAAGGCGGTCATCTGGTTGCGGGCATAGCCGTGCGCCAGGTTGAACATCGAGTAGTTCAGCGCGTGGAAGCCAGCCAGCGTGATGAACTGGAACTTGTAGCCCATCGCGCCGAGTTCGCGCTGGAACTTGGCGATGGTTGCGTCGTCCAGGTTCTTCTTCCAGTTGAACGACGGCGAGCAGTTGTACGACAGCAACTGGTCCGGGAATTCCTTGTGGATCGCGTCGGCGAATTTCTTCGCGAACTCGAGGTCTGGCTTGCCGGTCTCGCACCAGATCATGTCGGCGTACGGCGCGTAGGCGAGGCCACGCGAGATCGCCTGTTCCAGACCCGGCTTCGTACGATAGAAACCTTCCACCGTGCGTTCGCCCGTCAGGAACGGCTTGTCGTTGTCATCCACGTCCGACGTGATCAGGTCGGCGGCTTCCGCGTCGGTGCGCGCCAGCAGCACGGTCGGCGCGCCGGAGACGTCGGCAGCCAGACGCGCTGCGGTCAGCTTGGCGATGTTTTCGCGGGTCGGCACGAGTACCTTGCCGCCCATGTGGCCGCATTTCTTCACCGAAGCGAGTTGGTCTTCGAAGTGCACGCCTGCCGCGCCGGCTTCGATCATCGCCTTCATCAGTTCGAATGCGTTCAGCACGCCGCCGAAACCGGCTTCCGCGTCGGCCACGATCGGTGCGAAGTAGTCGATATAGCCTTCGTCGCCGGGGTTCTTACCTTCCGACCATTGGATCTGGTCGGCACGCGTCAGCGTGTTGTTGATACGTTTCACGACGAGCGGCACCGAGTTCGCCGGGTATAGCGACTGGTCCGGGTACATTTCGCCGGCCACGTTCGCATCGCCCGCCACTTGCCAGCCCGACAGGTAGATGGCCTTCAGGCCGGCCTTGACCTGCTGCATCGCCTGGTTGCCGGTCAACGCGCCGAGCGAGTTCACGAACGGCTCGTTGTTGACGCTTTCCCACAGCTTTTCCGCGCCGCGCTTGGCAAGCGTGTGCTCCACTTGCAGCGAGCCGCGCAGACGGATCACGTCTTCAGCGGTGTACGTACGCTTCACGCCTTTCCAGCGCGGATCGGTTTCCCATTGCTGTTGAAGTTGCCTGGCTTGTTGTTCGCGCGACATGGTGTGCTCCTTGGTTGCCTGTAATGGACGGGTGACTCTGTCGACCACTTACTCTGATCCTATGCACGAAACTTGCGGTCTTCGCCGAAGCGCTTGGCCCGTTGAGGCGTTTCGTTTCGTGAAGTCTTATATAAGAGTCTAGGCAAGCCGGCCGTCGCACAATAGCTACCGATGAGTGTTTTTTAAATATTTATTTTCGTTAAAAATCAATTAATTACGTCATACGTTTCGCATTAAGAAACGTCTTTTCCCATCTTGCAATAGAGTGTCTTGTGCCGTGCAGCACGATTTTTTACGACGCAAAAAAATTTTCCACATCGTGAAATGTAGGCGATCAACAAAGTACGGGCGAAAAAAAACCGGCGCATGAGCACCGGTTTCTTTCGACTGACGGGCGGCGCGGGGCCGTCCGGGTCTTTTCAGGCCGCCTTACGTACTGAACGAGCTACGTAAATAGCGCTTGCCTGTGAGCAGTTGAGTCGCTGCTTAGCTGCCGCGACGCGCCGTACGCGGACCGTCGCTGCGGCGTGCGCCGTAGCCACCGTCGCGCGAACCGCCGCCGAAGCCGCCTTCACGCGAACCGCCGCCGGCCGACTTGCCTGCCCAGCCGCCGCCATTGCCGCTACCGCTGCGCGAACCACCGCCGTTACCAGCCGGCTTGCCAGCGCCGCTGCCGCTACCGAAACGACGGCCACCGCCATTGCCACCGCCCGGACGGCCACGGCCGCCAAAGCCAGGACGGCCATTGCCCGACGGAGCCGACTTGCGCGGCTCGAAGCCTTCGACGACGTTGACCGGCAGCGGGGTGCGCACGAAACGCTCGATGCGCTTGAGCGCGCCCTGTTCCGCGTGGTGCACGAGGCTCACTGCGATACCCGAGCGGCCAGCACGGCCAGTGCGGCCGATACGGTGCACGTAGTCTTCAGCGAACTTCGGCAGGTCGTAGTTGAATACGTGCGTGATGCCCGGGATGTCGATACCGCGGGCGGCGACGTCCGTTGCCACCAGCACGCGCACGCGGCGCTCGCGCAGGGCGCGGATCGTGCGATTACGTGCGCCCTGCGGCAGATCGCCGTGCAGAGCAGCCGATTCGAAACCGGCGTCGGCCAGACGGCCAGCCAGTTGGTCAGCGTCCATCTTGGTTGCCGTGAAGACGATAGCCTGGTCGAGGCCTTCGTCACGCAGCAGATGGTCGAGCAGACGATCCTTGTGATCGCGGTCGTCAACGTAGTGGACGGTTTGCGCGATGTTGGTACGTTGTTCGAGGCGTTGAACGATCTCGATGCGTTCCGGATCCTTCAGCAGGCGGCCGGTCAGCGAACCGATCTTGCCGTCGAGCGTGGCCGAGAACAGCATGGTTTGACGCGTAGCCGGCGTAGCGGCAACGATCGTGTCGATGTCTTCGATGAAGCCCATGTCGAGCATGCGGTCGGCTTCGTCGAGTACGAGGATCTGCAGTTGCGACAGATCGATACGGCCGCGTTCCAGGTGGTCGATCAAACGGCCCGGCGTAGCAACCAGGATTTCCGGGTTCTTTGCCAGCAGCATCAGTTGTTGACCGTAAGCGACGCCGCCCAGAATGCTGACGGTGCGCAGACGCTTGAGGTGCTTGCCGTACGTGGCAGCGGCGGTGGTGACCTGCATCGCGAGTTCGCGGGTCGGCGTCAGAACCAGCATGGTCGGACGGGCAACCGGTTGCGGACGGCGCGTGCGGGCGCCGTCAGCCGGACGCGGCTCACGCGGCTGGCTGGCTTGTGCCTTTTGCAGTTGCGAAAAACGCTCGATGGCGGGCAGCATGAACGCGGCGGTCTTGCCCGAACCAGTCGGGCTCGAGACCATCAGATCGCGGCCGGCGATGCCAGCGGGGATTGCGCGTTGCTGAACCGGAGTCGGGTTTTGATAACCAGCGGCGGTCAGGGCGGAGACGACATCCGCGGAGAGACCGAGCGACGCGAACGACGGGCCGCTCGGCGCTGCGGCTTCTGCGGCGACAGCTTCCGGAGCAGCAGCAACGGCTGCGGCTTGAGCGGGAGCGTCGGCGAAACCGAGGGCTTGATCGGCGATGGCGTTCAACGGGCTGCTGGGGGTATTGCTCGAAGTCATGAGAATCCTTGGTAAATCCTTGGTACACACGGAATTAAAACGTCGGCGCCAATCGGCATACCCAAGTCGTCGGATTCAGCGAGCAATGAAGCAGCGAGCAAATCGAAAAACGGGGGCAGCTCGCGACAATGAAGGCGAGCTTTTCGTTAGAAGCTGTATCGGATGCGACATGCCAACACGGCGTGCCGCCAGCCTGGGACATGATCGCCCGTAGGGGGCTAGGCAGGAGGGGACAGGTTCTAAACTGGATTGGAGCTAAACGCTACGAGGCGCTGCGCCGCAAAGGCCGCTAGAGGAAAGCCGGGCAAAGCAGTGAAGCGCAGGCAGCATTGTATAGGGTTTTGTTGCACTGCGCCACCGTTAAGAAGTTTCCTAGTGGAAAAGTTTCGTTTGGCGGCCCGAATGGGCTTAAGGAGCCTGCTCACTGGTTCTGCCTAAGAACCTGCCCGCAGGGCCGCCTGAAGAGGCGTGCCCACGGGCCGCCTTAGGAACCACCATAAGCGGCTTTCCTTGCCGTGGTCATTCCGGGGTGGCCGCGGCCTGCGGTTCCGGCGGCGGATTTCGCCACAGGGGCAGATTCAGGCGGCGGTGCCGCTCTTGAGGGCCTCGATCAGTTCGACGTATTGCTGCTTTGCCGCGTCCTGATCGGTGCCCTTGAGTGCGGCCCACGCATCGTACTTATATTTGCCGACGATATCGGTGAAGCCTGGTTTGTCGCCATGGACGTCGCCGTCGGTGGCCTGCTTGAAGAGGGCGTAAAGTCGAAGAAGGGTAAGGTTGCCCGGACGCTCGGGCAGTTGCCTGGCATCTTCCTGGGCCTGGACGAATTGCGCGTTGATGTCTGTCATTGTGGTTTTGCCTGGCTGGCGGGTTGGTTTTGGCTGGGCCGATGATCATAACAACTGCATGCTGCCGCGGGGCCGAGGGCTTATTCCAAACACCCGTGCCCGCCGGGAGGGCAAACCCAAAACCAAGTCCGCACGCGCCGTGCCGATTACAATACGGTCCATGACTCAAACTGTGCTTCTTGCCCTCGATACCTCGACCGAATTCTGCTCGGTCGCGCTCCTGTCCGCCGTTGGCGGCGCGGTGAGCCAGACAGTGGACCCAAGCCGTGCCGAACCCCGGATCTGGGTGCGTCACGAGCAAACCGGTGCGGTCTCCAGCACGCGTCTCTTGCCCGCCATTCGCGAACTTTTCGACGAAGCCGGTCTGAAACTGGCGGATTGCCACGCTATCGCCTTCGGCTCCGGCCCCGGCTCATTCACTGGTCTTCGCACTGCGACGGGCGTTGCTCAAGGCCTCGCGTTCGGCCTGAACCTGCCGGTCGTGCCGGTTAGCACGCTGCTGGCCTGCGCGGAAAGCGCACGGCTGCGCGATCCGTCGGCGACCCGCGTGCTCGCCGCGCTCGATGCCCGGATGGACGAAATCTATTGGGCCGACTACGCGTGGGATGCAGCCCTGGGCGAATGGCGCACGCTTCAGCCGGCTTCGCTCGACGCGCCGGAACAGCTCGTTTTGCCCGACGTCCCCTTCACGCTGGCAGGCAATGCTGCTGCCGCCTTCGGCGCGCGGCTGCCCGCCGCCGCGACCGCGCGAATCGTCGACGGCGAAGCGCTGCCGCATGCGGTGCCGCTTGCGCACGCCGCGCTGCGCGCGTTTCGCGCCGGCCGCACCGTGCCCGCCGACCAGGCCGCACCGGAATACATTCGCGACAAGGTCGCTCAGACCACGGCGGAGCGGGCAGCCGAAAAAGCTGACAAAGTCGCCAAGGCCGAGCAGGCTGCCGCCAGGTTGGCGCACGACGCGCATCAAGGCGAGGGCCGGCAATGAGCGGCGTGTTGCTGGCGGACCGCTATATGTCGCCGATGACCGAAGCCGATCTGGACGAGGTCGCGGCCATCGAAAAGATCGCCTACGAATTCCCCTGGAGCCGCGGCAATTTCGGCGATTCGCTGCGCAACGGCTATTTCGGCATCTGCATGCGTCACGTAACCGGCGCGCTGATCGGCTATTGCGTGCTGATGCCGGTGGTCGATGAAATGCATCTGCTCAATTTGTGCGTGACACCTGCC
This sequence comes from Paraburkholderia sp. GAS348, assembly GCF_050434205.1. NCBI lineage: Bacteria > Pseudomonadati > Pseudomonadota > Betaproteobacteria > Burkholderiales > Burkholderiaceae > Paraburkholderia > Paraburkholderia sp. GAS348. The sequence goes on along the minus strand of NZ_JBNPVT010000012.1, from coordinate 12,137 downwards.
GCGCAAGGCGCCGGCGCCGGGCTCGCGCTGCTGCGCGAAGCGGTGCGCATAACGCGCGCCGAGAAACTCGAAGGCCTGCTGCTCGAAGTGCGGCCGTCGAATCATCGGGCTATCCGGCTTTACGAGCGCTTCGGCTTTGCGTCGATTGGCCGGCGCAAAAACTATTATCCGGCGCGGCATCGCAGCCGGGAGGACGCCATCGTGATGCGTTTCTCGTTTGCCACGGAGGGCGCAGATGGCGCTGCATGAATCGGTACTGGAAGAGTTCGGACTGGCGCCGCTGTGGGTGCGTCGAGGCATGTCGGTGGCTCAGGAGAGCGCAGTCGATACCGGCGTCGAGCAGGGCGCTGGTGCGTTAGCGGATCAGGCGGTGCGTCGCGACGATCTGCGTGTGACGGCGCGTGAAGCATCATCGGCCGAGCTTGCGCAGGATAGTCGGCAGGCGGCGCCCGTGACCGGCACGCCGCGGCCCGCGACGCGTGCGGGCGAAGCGCAGCAAGCTGATGCCGCGCGAGCGCAGGGCGAGCGTCGCGCGCCGCCAGCAGCGCAGGAGCAGGCGCGGATGCAGGTACCGGCCGATGCACGGCAGGCATCGGAGGCATCGCAGGAATCGCAGGAATCGCAGGAATCGCAGGAATCGCAGGAATCGCAGGAATCGCAGGAATCGCAGGAATCGCGGGAATCGCGGCCATCGCCGCAGTCGCCGCAGTCGCCGCAGTCGCCGCCGTCGCCGCAGTCGCGAGCCTCTGAGCCACCGGCATTCGACATTCCGCCCGATGACGATTTCGCATGGTTCGACGATCAGCCGGTCCACGCTCCCGCTGAAGCGCGCCGCGAGGCGCCCGAGCCCTCTTTGATCCAGACACTCGACTGGGACGCGTTGAGCGAACAGGTCGCGACTTGCGAACGCTGCCGACTGTGCGAGAAACGCACGAACACGGTTTTCGGCGTCGGCGATCGCCATGCCGACTGGATGCTGATCGGCGAAGCGCCGGGCGAGAACGAAGACCGCCTGGGTGAACCGTTCGTGGGCCAGGCCGGCAAGCTGCTCGACAATATGCTCCGTTCGCTGACGCTCGCGCGCGACAGCAACGTCTATATCGCCAACGTGATCAAGTGCCGCCCGCCGGGCAACCGCAATCCCGAACCGGACGAAGTCGCGCGTTGCGAGCCTTATCTGCAACGCCAGGTCGCGCTGGTCAAGCCGAAGCTGATCGTCGCGTTGGGCCGCTTCGCCGCGCAAAGTCTGCTGAAAACCGATGCGAGCATTTCGTCGCTGCGCGGCCGTGTGCACGAATACGAAGGAGTGCCGGTCATCGTCACCTATCACCCGGCATATCTGTTGCGCAGCCTGCCCGACAAGGCGAAGGCCTGGGCAGACCTGTGCCTCGCGCGCGATACGTGGCTTGCGGCGGGCGGCGTGCCGTCCCACGCGGCAAAGTGACGGACGCGAGCGGGCCGGCGGCGCGCCTCGCCGTCGCGCCCGGCCTGTCCGCTGCGTTTCTCGGGAAGCTGCTCGACACATTGCGCGAACCCGCAGTACGCGATCTCGCATGGTTGCTGCTGAGCGCCGATTTGTTGCGCGCGCAACCACCGGTGGGTGTGCTCGCCAGTCCTTTCGACTCGCCGCGGGAAGCGGATGCAACCGTCGACTGGTTACGCGCGCTGGACGCCGATCCGGCCGACTTGCAGCGCGATCTTGCCGCAACGCGTATTACGCGTCTTGGCCGCTACGCCGAATGGCTGCTCGGATGGTTCCTGCAGCATGGACCGACGGCGTGGCTGGTCGCGGCCGGCGTGCCATTGCGGCGCGAAGGCGTCACGCTCGGTGAATGCGATTTTCTGGTGCAAACGCGGCAGGGCGCACGGCTGCACTGGGAGTTGGCGGTGAAGTGCTATCTGCATGCCGGCGAAAGCCGAACGCAGTCGGCGGCGCGATTAGCAGACTACGTTGGCCCGAATCTGAAAGACCGCTTCGATCTGAAGCTCGCGCATGTGCTGAATCATCAACTGCCGTTGAGCGCGCGTGAAGAGTTCGCCTCGGTCGGCTATGCAGGGCCATGGACGCCGCAGATGTTTATCAAGGGCTGGCTGTTCTATCGTGCGGGCGAAACACCTGCCGATCCTGTCGAACTCGATCCGTCGCACGGACGTGGCTGGTGGGTCACGCACAACGATTGGCCGGACTTTGCCGCGGCGCATGCGCAGACGTGGCGCGTGCTGCCGCGCCTGGAATGGCTTGCGCCGAGACGGCACGAGTCAGACGCGGCGGGTACGCGGGGTGAGGTGGACGGCGTGGGATCCGCCTTTGTCGATGCCCGCACGCTCGCTGGGCAAACCTCACATCTGCACGGACCGACGATGGTCGCGGCGTTCGTCGATGACGGCGCAGGTAACCGCATCGAACGCTCGCGTGGCTTTATCGTGCCTAACGAATGGCCTGAGCTGGCGCAGGCCTACTCGCGGCAACCGCGGGGGCCGCAAGAGCAATAAGCGGGACGCAAGCACTAGCGGCATAGAGCCGTGCAACGCAGCGGCTAGTGCCTCCGCGATGCCGATGCGCTTTGGGCCTCACGCCACCGCCGATAAAAACGATGCCGAAGCTCTTTCGGCCTCTCACCACCACCGATAAAAATGATGCACCGGCCCCACGCCGCTGCCGACGTCGAGCCGATCGCTCGCCTGCAACGCGCCGGTCAGATACAGCTTGGCGTCGGCGACCGCGCTCGCCAGGTCGGCGCGCTGCGGAATCAATGCCGCAATTGCCGACGACAGCGTGCAGCCCGTCCCATGCGTATTCTTCACCGGCACGCGCGGGCCGGAGAGGCGCAGCGTGCCGCTATCCTGGACGAGCCAGTCGGGACTGTCCACCGCGCTCAGATGACCACCCTTCATGAGCACCGCCCGCGCGCCAAGCGCACGCAGCGCTTCACCCTGTTCGACCATGCCGGCTTCATCGGTGGCAGCTTGCACGCCTAGCAAAGCGGCGGCTTCCGGCAGATTGGGCGTCAGCAGATCGGCCAGCGGCAGCAACTCGTCACGCACGGCCGCAACCGCATCCGGCAGCAGCAGCGCGTGATTGCTCTTCGAGATCATCACCGTGTCGAGCACGACGTGCTTCGGCTTGTGCCGTCGCAGCGCGTCGGCGACCGCGCGCGCGATCGGCGCATTCGCCAGCATGCCGATTTTCACGGCATCGATACGGATGTCGTCGAACACCGCATCGAGTTGCGCGGTAACGAAGGCGGGCTCCGGCGCATGAATCGCCGTGACGCCGCGCGTATTCTGCGCGGTGAGCGCGGTGATCACGCTCGCGCCATAGGCGCCGAGCGCCGAGAAAGCCTTCAGATCGGCCTGAATGCCGGCACCGCCGCCGGAATCGGAACCGGCGATTGTCAGCACATTGGGAATGGGTTGAGTCATGGCAAAGCGAGGAAAGGGGGGAAGGCGTGGGCAGTCAGTGCACGGCCCGTCGTGCGTCAATGCTTGACTTCGCCAATCAGCGCGACCGAGTCGAACGCGCGTTGGTTCGCCTGGTGGCGCCGCATCACCAGCCACATCATCAGGCAGACGAAGGTGCCGAATAGCACGATCACCGCCGCGACCGGCACGTCGAGCCAGACCAGCACGGCGTACAGGCACAGCATGATGAGCACTGAGAGGTTTTCGTTGAAGTTCTGCACGGCGATCGAGTGGCCCGCCGACAGCAGCACGTGGCCGCGATGCTGGAGCAGCGCATTCATCGGTACGACGAAAAAGCCCGACAGGCCGCCGACGATCATTAGGAATATATACGCGACGATCAGATAGCCCGGCACATGCACACGGCCGAAATACAGGCCCCAATGCGCGGGGAACAGATCGCGTGTGTAAAAGGCCATCAGCATCACGGCGATGCCCATCATGATGCCGACCGGAAGTACCGACAGCGACTTCTTTAACGGCACGCGCGAGGCGGCGAAAATCGCGCCGGCCGCCACGCCCACTGCCACCACCGCTTGCAGAATCGCGGCTTCCGAAAGCGACATGTTCAGCGACACCTCGGCCCACTTCAGCACGATGAATTGCAGCGTCGCGCCGGCGCCCCAAAAAAGCGTGGTGACGGCAAGCGAGATCTGGCCGAGCTTGTCGCGCCACAGCACGAGAAAGCAGTCGGCGAAATCGGTGACCAGCTTGATCGGCCCGCGTTCCTGTCGCGGATAGCGCGCGCCGGTGTCGGGAATGCGCAGATTGAAGAGCGCCGCGATCACGTAGATGGCCATGATCACCAGCATCGCCGCTTCAGCAGGCGTGTTGACCGTGGGGATGTGGTGCCTGAGGATCGGTGCGGCAATGTGCGGGCTGATGAGCGCGCCGCCGAGCACGGTGCCGAGAATGATCGAACCGACCGTGGTGCCTTCGATCCAGCCGTTCGCCGCGACCAGCCGGTCAGGCGGCAGCAGTTCGGTGAGAATGCCGTATTTGGCGGGCGAGTAGGCCGCTGCGCCAAAGCCGACGATGCCATAGGCGAGCAACGGATGCGCGCCCACCAGCATCGTGATGCAACCGACTACTTTGATGGTGTTGGTGATGAACATCACGTGCCCTTTCGGGCGGGAGTCCGCAAAGGCGCCCACGAAGGCGGCCAGAACGACGTATGACAGCACAAAGAACAACTTGAGCAGCGGCGTCATCCAGTTCGGGGCGTGAAGATCTTTCAGCAGTGCGATAGCAGCGATCAGAAGCGCATTGTCGGCCAGCGACGAAAAAAACTGCGCGGCCATGATGGTGTAAAAACCTTTTTTCATCTGATGCGATGCTGTCCTCGCTGCGGGGTCTATCCGCCCCGGCCGTGTGCAAGGCGTCCGGGCTTATGCCGTTCGAAATGGGTTGTGCGCACGGCTTTATATCACGAAAATAGCTGGATTCGGACTAGCAAAATCCTTGATCGCACCGCCCAGCGGGCTGCCGAGCGCTGAAAACGCCCTGTAAGCTCCTGATTCGCAAGCGTCTTTACGAAAATTACCTATGCCGCGCCCGCTCTCAGCCACGATTCACACTGCCGCACTCGCCAATAATCTCGCCGTGGCCCGGCGTTACGCGCCAAAATCCAAGATCTGGGCCGTGGTCAAGGCGAACGCCTACGGGCACGGCCTCGCGCGTGCTTTTCCCGGCTTGCGCGCAACCGACGGCTTCGGTCTACTCGACCTCGAAGAAGCCGTGAAGTTGCGTGAATTGGGCTGGGCCGGGCCGATTCTGCTGCTTGAAGGCTTCTTTCGTCCGACCGATGTCGATGTGATCGACCGCTACAGTCTGACCACAGCGCTGCACTCGGACGAACAGCTGCGCATGCTGGAAATGGCGCGTTTGTCCAAGCCCGTCAATATCCAGTTGAAGATGAACACCGGCATGAACCGCCTCGGTTACACGGTGGAAAAATTCCGCTCCGCGTGGGAGCGTGCGCGGGCCTGCCAGGGCGTCGGCCAGATTACGCTGATGACCCATTTCTCGGATGCCGACGGCGAGCGCGGCATCACCCATCAAATGGAAGCGTTCGAGCGCGGCGCGCAAGGCATTGCCGGCGCGCGCAGCCTCTCGAATTCGGCGGCGACGCTGTGGCATCCCGCAGCGCACTTCGACTGGGTGCGCCCGGGCATCATGTTGTACGGCGCCTCGCCCTCGGGCGTCACGGCCGCGATCGCAGGCACCGGCCTGCAACCGGCCATGACCCTCGCCTCCGAACTGATCGCGGTGCAGACGCTCGCCGAAGGCAATACGGTTGGCTATGGTTCGGCGTTCAAGGCGCGCGCGCCGATGCGCATCGGCGTGGTGGCCTGCGGTTACGCGGACGGTTATCCGCGGGTTGCGCCGGAAGGCACGCCGGTGATCGTCGACGGCGTGCGTACGCGGATCGTCGGACGGGTGTCGATGGACATGCTGACCGTCGACCTGACGCCGATCCCGACGGCCAACGTCGGCTCGCGTGTCGAGTTGTGGGGTACGTCGCTGCCGATCGACGATGTCGCGCAGGCATGCGGCACGATCGGCTACGAGCTGATGTGTGCGGTAGCGCCGCGTGTGCCGGTGCGTGCGGAGTAAGGCGCGGCGCTGACAGGCCGGGTGAGAGCCGCGCCGGCGGCCTCCATGGCGCTCGCGAAGAGGGTCCCAATGACGATTGCTGTGAGTTCCTCCTTGAGGAGACTCAGCGAGCGCATCAATTCAAAGAACAGCAACACAGGCAAGAGCGCGTGGCTAAACAGAAGACGTTGTACATCTGCAGTGAATGCGGCGGCCAGTCGCCGAAGTGGGCCGGGCAGTGCCCCTCATGCAATGCGTGGAACACGCTGGTGGAATCGGTCGCGGAAACGCCGTCCACGCATCGCTTTCAATCGCTCGCCAAGAGCGCGCCGGTGCGGCGTCTCGCCGATATCGACGCGTCCGACGTACCGCGCTTTTCGACCGGCGTCAGCGAGTTCGACCGCGTGCTGGGCGGCGGTCTCGTACCGGGCGGCGTGGTGCTGATCGGTGGCGATCCGGGCATCGGCAAATCGACGCTGCTGCTGCAATCGCTCGCGGAAATTGCCGCGGATAAACGCGCGCTCTATATCAGCGGCGAAGAATCGGCGGCGCAGATTGCGTTGCGTGCGCAACGGCTTTCGTTGCTGGAACCTGGCTCGAAGGCCAGCGAGCTGCAACTGCTGGCGGAAATCCAGCTGGAGAAAATCCAGGCGACCATCGCCGAGCAGCGGCCGGACGTCGCGGTGATCGACTCGATTCAAACCGTTTATTCCGACGCGCTGACCTCGGCACCCGGGTCGGTCGCGCAGGTGCGCGAGTGCGCGGCGCAATTGACGCGCATCGCCAAACAGTCGGGCACCACGATCATCATGGTCGGCCACGTCACCAAGGAAGGCGCGCTCGCCGGGCCGCGCGTGCTCGAGCATATCGTCGACACGGTGCTGTACTTCGAGGGCGATACGCATTCGTCATTCCGCTTGGTGCGCGCGATCAAGAACCGCTTCGGCGCGGTCAACGAACTCGGCGTGTTCGCGATGACCGAGCGCGGTCTGCGCGGTGTCGCCAATCCGTCGGCGTTGTTTCTGTCGCAGCACGAGCAATCCGTGCCGGGCTCGTGCGTGCTGGTGACGCAGGAAGGCACGCGGCCGCTGCTGGTCGAAGTCCAGGCGCTGGTCGATGCGGCCAACGCGCCGAATCCACGGCGTCTTGCCGTGGGGCTGGAACAGAACCGACTGGCGATGCTGCTGGCGGTGCTGCATCGGCACGCCGGCATCGCCTGTTTCGACCAGGACGTGTTCCTGAACGCGGTGGGCGGCGTGAAAATCACCGAGCCCGCGGCCGATCTGGCCGTATTGCTCGCGATTCACTCTTCGATGCGCAACAAGCCGCTGCCCAAGGGGCTTGTCGTATTCGGCGAAGTGGGCCTTGCCGGCGAAATCCGGCCGTCGCCGCGCGGTCAGGAGCGTCTTAAGGAAGCGGCCAAACTGGGCTTTTCAGTCGCGGTCATTCCGAAGGCCAATGCACCCAAGCAGCCGATCGAAGGCTTACAGGTTGTTGCGGTCGAACGGATCGAACAGGCCATCGACCGGGTCCGCACGCTTGAATAGACGGGGCTTCGGCGCCTGCGGGCGCCCTTCGGTCCGTAATGCCCGGTAAATATCTCCATATTGGTTGTAACCTGCCGGACATTCCTTTTTCCTAAGCTGGTAGGGCATTGCATCCCTTCTGATGCCCGAAAAAGGATTGCGCCTTGAAACAGTCATATGAAACCGTAGCCGAGCGGCCGATGCAGGTGCGCGGCTGCCGCGTCTCCGCGCCCATTCGCCAGCCTTGGGGCGGCGCTTGCCGGATTGTCGAGTGGATCGACACGGCAGGGCAGATCTCGCGCCGGGTGGTGGCCGAAGATGTCACCGCTGCCGAAGTGCGCGCGACGATCAACCGTCACGTGGAAGGCCGCAAGCATTTTCTGTACGACGACGAAAAGACGCCGCGCCAGGTTTTGCCGCGGCAGACGGCGGTGCGGCGCTGAGATTTGGGGGGCGGCAGGAGGGTTGTTCGACGCTGGCTTAAGCTGGCTGCCCGTTGGCGGTTTAACCGATCCGACGCTCGTCGTCCCCGGCGTTGTTTCCGTTTTTATCGTGGTTCATCGCCGCGTACGCCTCTGGATTGAACAGCGGGTGCTGCGCGGCTTCCGCCGCGGTCAGCACCGGCGAGACGCAGCAGTCCAGCGACTCCAGTAGCAATACCCATTCCTCCAGCGGGCGCTTGGCGATCAGGTCCGCAAGCTCCTGCGTCAACGCGGCAGCGTCCGGGCCGCCGATTGCCTGGCCGAGGCTCCAGTGGCGCGTCGCCCATTCGGGCCGGTCCAGCGCCATGCACAGCGTTTCCCAGAACTTCAGTTCGAGCGCGCCAACCGCGAGCCAGCGATTGTCGAGCGTCCGATACAGGTTGTAGCAGGGCACGCCGCCGTTCAGCAGACCGGCGCCGGCGGCTGGCGCGGCGCCTTCATTGGCGAGCGCCACTTGCGCGACGAGGTTGTGCGCATGCGTGGCATGCGTCATCGATACGTCGACGAAGCGGCCAAGGCCGCCGCGCGACACGTGCCATAACGCGGCGAGAATCTGCGTCACCGCGCTCAACGCGCCGCCGAGCAGGTCGGCAATCTGGAAATTCGGCAGAATCGGCGCGCCGTCGCGGCCCGCCAGCTGATCGAGCACGCCCGCGTAGCCGATGTAGTTCAGATCGTGACCGGCATGGTCGACAAACGGACCGCTCGCGCCGTAACCGCTGATCGCGCAATAGACCAGCCGCGGATTGAGCGCGCGGAGGGTTTCGTAGCCGACGCCGAGGCGCTCCATCACGCCGGGCCGGAAACTCTCGATTAGCACATCCGCTTCGGCTGCGAGCGCGCGCAATACATTGCGTCCCGCTTCAGATTTGAGGTCGAGGCGCGTTTCGCGCTTGCCGCGATTCACCAGCCGGTAAAACGCGCCGGGGCGGCCTGCTACGCGGTCGCTGGACGACTGCATCATCGTGCGGGTGGGATCGCCCGCACCGGGCGCTTCGATCTTCAGCACGTCGGCGCCGAGTTCCGCAAGCCGCAAGGCAGCCACCGGACCGGGCAGCAGGCGCGTCAGGTCCAGCACGCGCAGGCCTTGCAGCGGAGCAGGCGCCGCCACGGCTGACGACGCAGCTGACGGCTTGGCTGAAGACGCAGACAAAGACAAAGACGCAGACAAAGACGCAGACAAAGACGCAGACAAAGACTCGGATAGAGACTCAGATGAAGACGCAGATGAAGACGCAGATGAAGACGCAGATGAAGACGCAGACGGGCTCACGGGTGACAAGGGCTACCTCCGATCGATGCCGGCGCGGTCCAGAAACAGCCTGCCGCTAGCCGATTTGTTCGAGTTCCTCGTGAGTCTCGAGCCATTCGGCTTCGAGCGTTTCGAGGCGCGCGTTCACATCTGCCTGACGGCGGATGGCCTCCGTCAGTTTGCTCTTCTGCTCGGGTTCATAACTAGCCGGATCGACGACGAACGCATCGAGCGTCGCCTTTTCCGCGTTGAGCGCGTCCATTTCCTTTTCGATCTTCGTGATGCGGCTTTGCAGCGGTTTTTTCAGGTGCGCGAGCTTCTGACGCGTTTCTGCTTCGAGACGGCGTTGCTCCTTGCGATTGACGCCGTTGTCCGCGCTATCCGCGCCGTTCGACGCCGTGCCCGCCTTCAGCGCCGCGCGTTGTTCCGCGGCATGTTCCAGTAGCCAGTCGCGGTAGTCGTCGAGATCGCCGTCGAATTCCTGCAGACGGTGCTTCGCGACCAGCATGAACACGTCAGTGGTGGCGCGCAGCAGATGCCGGTCGTGCGACACCAGAATCAGCGTGCCCTCGAATTGCGCGAGCGCCATGGTCAGCGCGTGACGCGTTTCGAGATCCAGGTGGTTGGTCGGCTCGTCGAGCAGCAGCAGATTCGGCTTTTGCCAGATGATCAGTGCGAGTGCCAAACGGGCTTTTTCGCCGCCTGAGAAGGGCGCGATTTTTGCGGTCGCCATCTCGCCGGAAAAGTTGAAACTGCCGAGGAAGTCGCGCAATTCCTGTTCGCGCGTATCCGGCGCAAGACGCGCCAGATGCTGCAGCGGCGTGTCGTCCGGGCGCAGCGTTTCGAGCTGATGCTGCGCGAAGTAGCCGATGCGCAGTCCCTTGCCTTCGCGCACATGGCCGCCGAGGGCTTCGAGCGTGCCGGCGAGCGTTTTGATCAGCGTCGACTTGCCTTGGCCGTTCGCGCCGAGCAGGCCGATGCGCTGACCGTTCTGGATCGACAGCATGACATGGTCGACGATTGGAATTTCGCCGTCTTCACCGCGATAGCCGCAGCGCACGTCTTCCATCACCATCATCGGATTCGGTGCGGAATCGGGTGTGCGGAATTCGAACGTGAACGGCGAGGACGCATGCGCCGGCGCGATCATCTCCATCTTTTCGAGCGCCTTCACGCGGCTTTGCGCCTGGCGCGCCTTGGTGGCCTGCGCCTTGAAACGGTTGATGTAGCTCTGCAGATGCTCGACCGTGCGCTGTTGCTTCTCATACGCGCTTTGCTGCAAGGCGATTTGTTGCGCGCGCAGGATTTCGAACTGCGAATAGTTGCCGCCGTAACGCTTGATCTGCTGCTGCTCCAGATGCAGCGTGACATTGCAGACCGAATCGAGAAATTCGCGGTCGTGCGAGATCACGATCAGCGTGCCCGGATAACGGTTCAACCAGTCTTCAAGCCAGACGATCGCGTCGAGATCCAGGTGGTTGGTCGGTTCGTCGAGCAGCAGCAGGTCGGAGCGGCACATCAGCGCCTGCGCCAGGTTCAGCCGCATGCGCCAGCCGCCCGAGAAGCTGCTGACCGGCTCGCGTGTCTGATCGAGCGTGAAGCCGAGGCCGAGCAGTAAGGCTTCGGCGCGAGCGGGCGCAGTGTAGCCGTCTGCGTCAGCGAACGCAGCGTGCGCTTCGCCTTCGGCGGCGCCGTCATGTGCGGCCGACGCTTCGGCGATGCACCTTTCGATCGCGCGCAACGCGGCGTCGCCGTCGAGCGTATAAGCGAGGGCGGTTTTGTCCGCCGCGGGCGTTTCCTGCGCAACGTGGGCGATCTGCCAGTTTGGCGGGATAGAGAAATCGCCGCCGTCGGCGTGCAGTTCGCCGAGCAGCACGGCAAACAGCGTCGACTTGCCCGCGCCGTTCGCCCCCACCAGGCCGGCCTTTTCTCCGGGGTTGAGGGTGAACGTGGTGTTTTCGAAGAGCGGTTTGGTGCCGCGCGCGAGGCTGAACTGGTTAAAGCGGATCACGAAGAGGCCGGTCGAAGAAAAACGCTATTTTAGACTGCCGGGGCTGACACCGGGCGGAGAGCCAGGATCGGCCATTCGGCCGACTGTACCGGTGCAGCTTTTGGCATAGACTGACGGCTTTCACGGGGAGAGCACATGACATCGATTTATTCGTTTTCTGCACGTACGCTCGGCGGCGAGGAAGTGAGCCTCGAGCGCTATCAAGGCAAGGTCTTGCTGATCGTCAATACGGCGAGCGAATGCGGGTTCACGCCGCAGTACGCAGGCCTGCAAAAGGTCTATGACACATACGCGGCGCGCGGACTCGCGGTGCTCGGTTTTCCGTGCAACCAGTTTGGCAAGCAGGAACCGGGTGACGCCGAGCAGATCGGCAGTTTCTGCGAAAAGAACTACGGCGTGACCTTCCCGATGTTCGACAAGATCGACGTGAACGGCACCAATGCGCATCCGCTGTTCCGCTATCTGACGGGCGAGGCGCCGGGCTTGCTGGGGCTCGAAGCGATCAAATGGAACTTCACCAAGTTCCTGATCGGCCGCGACGGCAATGTGGTGAAGCGCTATGCGCCGCTGACCAAGCCCGAGGCGATTGTCGAGGACATCGAAAAGCTGCTGTAACGCGCGGCGCAGCCGGAATCGAAGCCGAAGCCGAAGCCGAAGCCGAAGCCGAAGCCGAAGCCGAAGCCGAAGCCGAAGCCGAAGCCGAAGCCGAAGCCAAAGCCAAAGCCAAAGCCAAAGCCAAAGCCAAAGCCAAAGCCAAAGCCAAAGCCAAAGCCAAAGCCAAAGCCAAAGCCAAAGCCAAAGCCAAAGCC
>NZ_JBNPVT010000011.1:0-207528 GCF_050434205.1 Paraburkholderia sp. GAS348 | reverse complement strand
CAAAGCCAAAGCCAAAGCCAAAGCCAAAGCCAAAGCCAAAGCCAAAGCCAAAGCCAAAGCCAAAGCCAAAGCCAAAGCCAAAGCCAAAGCCAAAGGTGGGGCGGTTCGAGTTGGAGGCGAAGCGGCAGCGCGGCTATCTGGCCGCAGTGCACTACAGGATCGGCGAGAACAACCGCGCCACGTGCATCAGCACGCGCCGCAACGCGCTCGCCCGGCGGTACTCGTTGCGGTCGATTTCGAGCGACTCCGCGAAGTCCTTGAGCAGCATTGCTTCGACATCTTTGGCAAAGCCGCGGTCCACGGTCAGCACCATAATCTCGAAGTTCAGCCGGAACGAGCGGTTGTCGAGATTGGCGCTGCCGATTGCCGCCGCCACGCTGTCGATCAGCACGACCTTCTGATGCAGAAAGCCGGGCTGATAGCGGAAGATCCGGATGCCCGCGCGCAGCGAGTCGTACGCATACAGTTTCGAGGCGGTGAACACCACGCGGTGATCGCGCCGGCACGGAATCAGAATGCGCACATCCACGCCGCGCAGCACCGCCAGTCGCAGCGCGGCGAACACGGCTTCGTCGGGTATGAGATAAGGCGTCGTAATCCAGATCCGCTCGCGCGCCGCGTTGATCGCCTCGACGAAGAAGAGCGAGCAGGTCTCCTGCTTGTCGGCCGGACCGCTCGGCACGACGAGGCAGTGCATGCCCTCGTCGGCTGGCGGGAAGGCCGGCATGGCGAACTCGGGCAGCTGCTGGGTCGCCCAGTGCCAGTCTTCGGTGAACACGAACTGGATGCTGGCGACGGCCGGGCCGCGTACTTCGATATGCGTATCGCGCCATGGCGACAGCGGCGGCTTGCCGCCGAGATATTCGATACCGACGTTGTGTCCGCCGACAAACGCGCGCTCACCGTCCACTGAGACGATTTTGCGGTGATTGCGGAAGTTCAACTGCAGGCGGTTGACGAAGCGGCGATTGGTGGCGAACGGGTGCATTTCCACGCCGGCCGCGCGCAGTGCCGCCACGTAGCGGTGGGGCAGATCGAAACTGCCGATGCTGTCGTACAGGAAGTAGACGCGTACGCCTTGCTGCGCTTTCGCGATCAGCGCGTCTTTGAGCATCTCGCCGAGCGCATCGTCGTGCACGATGAAGAACTGCACGATCACGTAATGGCGTGCGCCTTCGATCGCTTCGAAGATCGCCTCGAAAGTCGCGGCTCCGTTCACCAGCGTGCGCACGGAATTGCCCGGCAGGAACGGCATGGCGCTCAGGCGCGTAAGCGAATGTACGAGTCTGGCGCCAAGCTCTTGCGTAGGCAGCCCTGCGGAGGAGGCCCGTGTATCCCATTCCTGAGGATGGGCGCGCGTGCGCAGCAATTCGTTTTCGATGCGGCGAGCGTCCGCGTAACCCTGGAATTTACTGCGGCCGAGGAACAGGTACGGCACCAGCGTCAGATACGGCATGGCGACCAGCGACACGGCCCACGCGATCGCGCCTTGCGACGTGCGGGTGTTCAGAATCGCGTGGCATGCTGCCACCACGCCGAGAATATGGGCGACGGCGACCAGCGGGCCAATATGAAGCAGGTCGAATTCCATAGGCGGGCGAAGAGTTGGCAAGGCACCGCCGCTGCCTTGCTGCGCAGCGGACAGCTGACCGCGCCCATCTTACCGAACGCGAGTGCGTTGGGGGGCGTGACGGTCCAGCTTCTTCGGGGATTCCGCCAAGGCGGGGTATGCGGGCGGGGAGAGGCGCGAGGTGCCGGCGTGTGCGGTCATGCGGTGCAACACGCACGGCAGGCAGTGAACGTCTGCCGCGCGCGTCGCGCGATAAGGCAACCCGGCGATCCCGCTATCCGGCTATCAGGCTATCCGGCTATCCGGCGGTAAAACATCAGACTGGCAGATCCGCGGCCTGAATCAGGAACACGTTGTCGTCGCCAGCGCTCGTCGACAGCCAGACCAGATCGAGGCCGCCGAAGGCCGCTTCGACGTTCGCGCGCTCGTTGCCGATCTCGACCACCAGCACGCCGTCTTCGGTCAGCCAGTTACGTGCTTCGGCGATGATCCGGCGCACGATGTCCATGCCGTCCGCGCCGCCTGCCAGGGCCATGTCGGGCTCGTGCTTGTATTCGGCGGGCAGTTCCTGCATCGAGGCGGCGTTCACATACGGCGGATTGCTGACGATCACGTCGTAGCGGCGTTCGGCGAGCGGCGCGTACAGATCGCCTTCGAAGAAGGCGACGCGGTCGTCGAGCCTGTATTCCGTCACGTTGCGCGTGGCGACTTCGAGAGCGGGTGCGGAAAGATCGACTGCATCGATATCCGCGTTCGGGAATGCGTGCGCCGCGAGGATCGCGAGGCAGCCGGAGCCGGTGCACAGTTCCAGCACGGCGCTTACCTGCTCGGGATCTTCCACGTACGGCTGCAGACCGTCCTGCAGCAATTCGCCGATGAACGAGCGCGGCACGATCACGCGTTCATCCACGTAGAAGCGGAAGCCGTGCATCCACGCTTCCTGCGTGATGTAGGCCGCCGGCACGCGCTGGCCGGCGCGGCGCTCGATCACGTTCAGCACGGCGTCGATTTCAGCCGCGGATAGACGCGCGTCGAGGAATGGTTCCAGCAGATCGAGCGGCAAATGCAGGGTGTGCAGTATCAGATAAGCGGCTTCGTCGTAGGCGTTGGCCGAGCCGTGGCCAAACGACAACTCGGCCTGATTGAAGCGCGACACCGCGAAACGCAGCAGGTCGCGGACAGTGGAAAACGGGAGCGTCATCGCAGAAATTCCTTGGTCAGGCGATCAGTTGTTCGAGCACGCGGCGATACACGTTCTTCAGCGGCTCGATGTGTGCGACTTCGATATGTTCGTCGATCTTGTGGATGCTGGCGTTTAGCGGGCCGAATTCGATCACCTGCTCGCAGATGCGGGCGATGAAGCGGCCGTCCGAAGTGCCGCCGGTGGTCGACAGTTCAGTCGTGACGCCGGTTTCGTCCTTGATCGCTTTCGCCAGCGCGTTCGACAGATCGCCGCGCGGCGTGAGGAACGGCAGGCCGCTCACGTTCCATTGCAGATCGTATTCGAGATTGTGCTTGTCGAGGATCGCATGGACGCGAGCCTGCAGGCCTTCCACCGTGCTGGCCGTCGAGAAGCGGAAATTGAACATCACGTCCGCATGGCCGGGAATCACGTTGGTCGCGCCGGTGCCGCTATGGATGTTCGACACCTGCCAGGTGGTGGGCGGGAAGTATTCGTTACCGTCGTCCCAGCGTTCGGCGACCAGTTCGGCCAACGCGGGCGCGAGCAGGTGCACTGGATTTTTCGCCAGATGCGGATAGGCGATATGGCCTTGCACGCCCTTGACGATCAGCTTGCCCGACATCGAACCGCGCCGGCCATTCTTCACCATGTCGCCGAACTGCGCGCTCGACGTCGGTTCGC
This sequence comes from Paraburkholderia sp. GAS348, assembly GCF_050434205.1. Classification (NCBI taxonomy): domain Bacteria; kingdom Pseudomonadati; phylum Pseudomonadota; class Betaproteobacteria; order Burkholderiales; family Burkholderiaceae; genus Paraburkholderia; species Paraburkholderia sp. GAS348. The sequence continues at coordinate 204,094 of NZ_JBNPVT010000011.1, read as the reverse complement.
CGACGATGCAGTAGTCCATGCGCTCGCCACGTGCCTGCAGCGCTTCGACGACCTTTATAGTGCCGTCGGTAGCGGGGCCTTCTTCGTCGCTCGTAATCAGGAATGCGAGCGAGCCGCGATGCGCCGGGTGCGCCGCGACGAATTCCTCGCTTGCCACCACGAAGCCGGCGATCGACGCCTTCATGTCCGCCGCGCCGCGGCCGTAGAGCTTGCCGTCGCGATGGGTCGGCTCGAACGGCGCCGAGTGCCATTGTTCGAGCGGGCCGGTCGGCACGACGTCCGTGTGGCCGGCGAAGGCGAGCAGCTTGCCGCGCGTGCCGTCGACGCCGCGTTTGACGGCCCACAGGTTGGTCACGCCGTTCGATTCGATCGTCTCGTGCTCGAAGCCGAGCGCGGACAGGCGTTCGATCAGGAGGCGCTGGCAATGCTGGTCGTCGGGCGTGACGGAGGCGCGCGCGATCAGTTGTTCGGTAAGGGCGAGGGTGCCGGACATGGATTCAGTACAAGCCACTTTGAAATGAAAAAATGCCGGCTGGCGGTTGGACACCGCAGCCGGCAACAGCTTTTAAGCAACGCGGCGATGCCACGTTTTACTGCTTGTTGCATTCGATCTTCGCACTCGGTCCTGGTTATGCCTGGTTTGTGCCTGGCTTTTGCCTGGCACCTGGCGCTGCGGTCGAGCTGCGCGCTTGACCGTTGCTTCCGATCTTGGGCCTCAGAACAGGCAATCAGGCAATCAGGCAATCAGGCAAACAGCGCCGCGTATTCGTCCACCGAGAAACCGAGCGACTTGACCCTTCCGTTGACCACCAGCACCGGCCGGTTGATCACAGACGGCTTGTGGATCATCAACGCGATCGCGCCCGATTGCGTGTCCGCCGCCGCCTTCATGTCGTCGGACAGGCCGCGCCAGGTCGTGCCGCGACGGTTCAGCAACGCGTCGAGCTTCACGTCCTTCAGCCAGTCCTGAACGAGCGGCTCGGTCACGCCGTGTTTCTTGAAGTCGTGGAATTCGAACTCGACATCATGCTCTTCGAGCCACACACGGGCTTTCTTCACGGTGTCGCAGTTCGGAATGCCGTAGACGACGGTCTTGGTGCCGCGTGCCATCAGTCGCCTCGCAGCAGCTCGTTCAGGCCGACCTTCGCACGCGTCTTGGCGTCGACCTTCTTGACGATCACGGCGCAGTAGAGGCTATGCGAACCGTCTTTCGACGGCAGGTTGCCCGCCACCACCACCGAACCCGCCGGAATGCGGCCATACGTGACTTCGCCGGTTTCGCGGTCGTAAATCTTGGTGCTCTGGCCCAGGTACACGCCCATCGAGATCACCGAGTTTTCTTCGACGATCACGCCTTCCACCACTTCCGAACGCGCGCCGATGAAGCAGTTGTCTTCGATGATGACCGGGTTCGCCTGCAGCGGCTCCAGCACGCCGCCGATGCCCACGCCACCCGACAGGTGGACGTTCTTGCCGATCTGCGCGCACGAGCCGACGGTCGCCCACGTGTCGACCATCGTGCCTTCGTCCACATAGGCGCCGATGTTGGTGTACGACGGCATCAGCACGACGTTCTTCGCGATGAACGAGCCGCGGCGCGCGATGGCGGGCGGCACCACGCGGAAGCCGCCGGCGGCGAAGTCTTCAGCGGTGTAGTTGGCGAACTTCGACGGCACCTTGTCGTAGAACTGCGAGTAGCCGCCAGCCGGTTGCACCACGTTGTCTTCCAGGCGGAACGACAGCAGCACGGCTTTCTTCAGCCATTGATTGACGACCCAGTCGCCGTCCTTTTTTTCGGCCACGCGCAGCGCGCCCTTGTCCAGTTGCTCGATGGCGTGGGCGACGGCTTCGCGCACGTCGGCCGGCGCAGCCTTCGGCGACAGTTCGGCGCGGTTTTCCCAGGCGGTATCAATGATCTGCTGAAGTTGTTGCGACATATGCGTGCTTTTCTGAAGAGTTGAAGTCTGAAGAAGGGAATGCGGTGCGCGAGGTTGCTGAATACGAAAAATTCGCGAAAAACTCAGCCCGCGAGCGCGCGGCAAAAATCGACGATCCGTTGTACGCCTTGCGTGCATTCGTCGACATCGGCGACGAGCGCCATGCGCACGAAATTGCGGCCGGGGTTCACGCCATGCGCAGTGCGCGCGAGGAACGAGCCCGGCAGAACCGTCACATTATAGTCGGCGTAGAGGCGCTGGGCGAACTCGGTGTCCGACAGGCCCGTGCGCGAGACGTCCGCCCAAAGGTAGAACGCGGCGTCCGGCAGGCGTACGTCGAGCACCTCGGCGAGCATCGGCGTCACGGTGGAAAACTTCTGCCCATACTTCGCGCGGTTCTCGCGCACATGCGTTTCATCATTCCAGGCCGCGATGCTGGCGCTCTGGAACACCGTCGACAAGGCCGCGCCGTGGTATGTCCGGTATAGCAGGAAATCTTTCAGGATCGCCGCGTCGCCCGCCACAAAGCCCGAGCGCATGCCCGGCACGTTCGAGCGCTTGGACAGGCTCGACAGCATCACAAGGCGCTCGAAGCCGCGACCGAGCTGGTGAGCCGCTTCCAGGCCGCCGAGCGGCGGATTAGCTTCGTCGAAGTAGATTTCCGAGTAGCACTCGTCCGAGGCGATCACGAAGCCGTAGCGGTCCGACAGCGCGAACAGTTCGCGCCAGTCGTCGAGCGTAAGCACCGCGCCGGTGGGATTGCCCGGCGAGCATACATACAGCAGCTGCGTGCGCGCCCAGATCTCGGCCGGGACCGCCGAATAGTCGCAGGCGAAGTTGCGCGCCGGGTCGCTATTCACGAAGTACGGCTGCGCGCCGGCGAGAATCGCCGCGCCCTCATAGATTTGGTAGAACGGGTTCGGACAGAGTACGATCGCAGGCTCGCCGTCAGCATTCCGCGCATCGTCCCGTTTAGGGTCGATGACCGTTTGTGCGAGCGCAAAAAGCGCCTCGCGCGAGCCCGACACCGGCAGCACCTGGGTGGCCGGATCGACCGGGGGCAGGTTGTAGCGCTGCGTCACCCATTTCGCGATCGACTCGCGCAGTGCTGGCGACCCGATGGTGGCCGGATACGCCGACAAGCCGCCGAGCGAAGCAATCACCGCGTCGCGAATCAGCGCGGGCGTAGGATGTTTCGGTTCGCCGATGCCGAAGCTGATGTGCGCGAGGCCGGCGGGCGGCGTGACGTCCTTGAAAAGCGCACGCAGCTTTTCGAACGGATAGGGCTGGAGGGAGTCGAGTAGCGGGTTCACTGGGCGGATCGAGCCTGATCGAGGATGGGCGCAGACGAATGCTGGACACGCATGCTGACCGTAAAACGCATGAAACACGCGAAAAGGGCGGCAGCGGCGGCGAGCGGGTGATTATAGCGTGGCGGCGCAGACGGGAAATTCATGGCGGCGTTGCCCCTTGCCTCTTGTCGTCCGGCGGCCAAAACGCATGCAACAAAGAGAAACCCGACGGTAGTATCGAGGATGACTCAGGGCCGCAACGGTCCGAACGCAAGCAATGTGGCCTGCAGAAGGCATCTGAGGGCATATTGCGGCGGCGCCTGGCGTGTAAGACGCGGCGCACCCCGCCAGGCAGCGCAGGCAATGCGACGCAGCGGGAACGACGCGAACCGCAGACGGTTCGCGCAAAAAAGAAGCAGGAGCAGCAATGGTCGTAGCAGCAAAGGAGACATCCGGACGATTCGGACGATTCGGACGAAGCGGGCGCAAGAACGCCGCCGTCGGCGAAGTCAGCAAAGTCCGCAACACCGCCCGCAGGAGCAGCAACCGCCGCGGGAGGCTCGCATCATGAGCAAGTGGTTTCGCACGGGCTGGCCAACGGCTTGGCCCACGCTCGCGATCATGCTGGGCGCCTCGGTGTGGGGGGTGATCTGGTATCCGCTGCGCATGCTGAATGCGCTCGGCGTGACCGGCACGGCGGCAAGCGCGCTCACGAGCGGCGCCGGTTGTCTGTTCGTCCTGCTGGTGCGCTATCGTGCCCTCAAGACCGTGCGCTGGCACTGGCTGCTGCCGGCTCTGGCACTAGCCGCGGGCATCACCAATCTCGGCTTCGTGTGGGGCTCGATCCACGGCGAGGTGATGCGCGTCCTGCTGCTGTTCTATCTCACCCCCGCCTGGACCGCGCTCTTTGCGCACTTCATCCTGCACGAACGGCTGACATGGGCGGGCGCTGGCCTCGCCGCGCTGTCGCTGGCCGGCGCGATGACCATGCTGTGGTCGCCGCAACTCGGCATCCCGGTGCCAGGCAATCTCGCCGAATGGGCAGGGCTTGCGGGCGGCATGGGCTTCGCGATGAGCAACGTGCTGATCCTCAAGACGAGCCGCGTGCTGCCTGAGATGAAGCCGGAAATGCGTACCGCGACGATCTTCGGCGGCGCGGCGATTTTCAGCACCTTTGCATCGCTGTTCGAGGCGATGCCCGCACCACCCACCGGCGCGCATCTCGGCACGGCCGTGCTACTGGTGCTCGGCCTCGGTTTCCTGCTCGCGTCGAACAATATGCTCGTGCAGTATGGACTCGCGCGGGTGCCGGCCAATCGGGCCTCGATCATCATGCTGTTCGAGATCGTGGTCACGGCCTTGTCCGCGTGGCTCTTCGCCGGCGAGACGCCGGGCCCGCGGGAATGGGCGGGCGGCTTGTGCATCGTGCTGGCGTCGGCACTCTCCAGTTGGGTGCACCGGACCAAGGCCTTGCCGCCCGATCCCGCCAATCAGGACCCGGCTCTCGACACCGACGGCAGCGCCGACCGTAAGGACGGTAAGAACCGCTCGCGCGCGATGGTATGATTGCCCCTCATTAGCTGGCGCATGCTTCAACGCATGCGATTGGCGCCCGTATCGCGAGGTTTCGCGGGCCGTTCCGCTGCATCGGTGAACGGCTGGCGCGGCCTTCACGAGCCACCTTTTATTTTCCCTTTTCAAACAGCGAAATCGCCGTGCGTCTGACCTCGATCAAACTCGCTGGCTTCAAGTCATTCGTCGATCCCACGCATTTCCAGGTTCCGGGCCAGCTCGTCGGCGTGGTCGGACCGAATGGGTGCGGCAAGTCCAACATCATCGACGCCGTGCGCTGGGTGCTCGGCGAATCGCGCGCTTCCGAGCTGCGCGGCGAGTCGATGCAGGACGTGATCTTCAATGGCTCGACCGCGCGCAAGCCGGGTAGCCGCGCCAGCGTCGAACTCGTGTTCGACAACGCCGACGGCCGTGCCGCCGGGCAGTGGGGGCAGTATGCCGAAATCGCCGTCAAGCGCGTGCTCACGCGCGACGGCACCTCGAGCTACTACATCAACAACCTGCCGGCGCGCCGCCGCGACATTCAGGACATCTTCCTCGGCACCGGCCTCGGGCCGCGTGCGTACGCGATCATCGGGCAGGGCATGATCGCGCGCCTGATCGAGGCGAAGCCGGAAGAGCTGCGCGTGTTCCTCGAAGAAGCCGCGGGCGTGTCGAAGTACAAGGAACGCCGCCGCGAAACCGAGAACCGCCTGCACGACACGCGCGAGAATCTGATCCGCGTCGAAGACATCGTCCGCGAACTCAGTGCGAATCTCGAGAAGCTCGAAGCGCAGGCGATCGTCGCGACCAGGTACAAGGATTTGCAGGCCGACGGCGAAGAGAAGCAGCGTCTGTTGTGGCTGTTGCGCAAGAACGAAGCCGGCGGCGAGCAGGAACGCCAGCAGCGCGCAATCGAACAGGCGCAGATCGACCTCGAAGCGCAAACCGCGAAGCTGCGCGAAGTCGAAGCGCAACTCGAAACGCTGCGCGTCGCGCATTATTCCGCCAGCGACGCAATGCAGGGTGCGCAAGGTGCGCTGTACGAGGCGAATGCCGAAGTCAGCCGCCTCGAGGCCGAGATCAAGTTCATCGTCGAATCGCGCAACCGCGCGCAGGCGCAGATCGCGGCATTGACCGCGCAACGTGAGCAGTGGCAGTCGCAAGCCCAAAAAGCGCAAGACGATCTCGAAGACGCTGAAGAACAACTGGCCGTCGCCGAAGAAAAAGCCGCGCTGGCCGAAGACGAAGCCGCCGCCAGGCATGACGCGATGCCGGCGCTCGAAGCACGCTGGCGCGATGCGCAGACCGAACTGAACGCCGAGCGCGGCGGTATTGCGCAGACCGAACAGGCACTCAAGCTCGAAGCGGCGCATCAGCGCAATGCGGATCAGCAATTGCAGCAGTTGCAGCAGCGCCACGAGCGGCTGAAGTCGGAAGCGGGCGGGCTGGATGCCCCTGACGAAGCGCAACTCGAAGACCTGCGCATGCAGCTCGCCGAACACGAAGAAATCCTGCACGACGCGCAGGCCCGTCTCGCCGACGCGCAGGAAACGCTGCCGCGTCTCGACGGCGAACGGCGCGCTGCCCAGGAGCGCGTGCAGTCGGAGAGCGCGCAGATTCATCAGCTCGACGCACGCCTTGCCGCGCTCAAGCAACTGCAGGAAAACGTCCAGACCGAAGGCAAAATCCAGCCGTGGCTTGAAAAGCACGAGCTGAGCGGCTTGCCGCGTCTGTGGAAGAAGCTGCACGTCGAAGCCGGCTGGGAAGCCGCGCTCGAAGCGGTGCTGCGCGAGCGGCTCGCCGCGCTGGAAGTGTCGAACCTCGATTGGGTCAAGGCGTTCGCCACCGACGCGCCGCCCGCCAAGCTCGCGTTCTACGCACCGCCGGCAGCCGGTCAGCCGGTCACTACGCCGGCGGGTTTGCGTCCGCTGCTGTCGCTGGTTCGTATCGACGATGCAGGCATTCGCGCCGTGCTGAACGACTGGCTCGGCCTCGCCTTTGTCGCTGACGACCTGCAACAGGCGCTCGCCATGCGCGCGCAATTGCCGGAGGGCGGCTCGTTCGTCGTGAAGGCCGGCCACGTCGTGACGCGTGTCGGCGTCCAGTTGTATGCCGCCGACTCCGAACAGGCCGGCATGCTGGCCCGTCAGCAGGAAATCGAAAACCTGGCTCGCCAGGTGCGCGCGCAAGCCTTGCTCGCCGATGAAGCGAAGGCCGCCGCGATCCGCGCCGAAGCCGCGCACACGCAAGCCGCCCAAGCGTTGACCGATGTGCGTCAACAGTCGGAGCGCGCAACGCAACGCGTGCACGCCTTGCAGATGGACGTGCTCAAGCTCGCGCAAGCGCATGAGCGTTATACGCAGCGCAGCACGCAGATCCGCGAAGAGCTCGAAGAAATCACCGCGCAGATCGACGAGCAGCGCGCGTTGCGCGGCGAATCGGAAGCGAACTTCGAGCGCCACGACGCTGAACTCGCCGAATTGCAGGCGCGTTTCGAAGATCACCAGCTGGCTTTCGAGGCGCTCGACGAAGCGCTGACCGCCGCGCGCGCCCAATCGCGCGATCTCGATCGGGGCGCCACCGACGCGCGTTTCGCCGCGCGCAACATGGCGAACCGCATCGACGAATTGAAGCGCAGCATCCAGGTCTCGCACGAGCAGAGCGAGCGCGTCGCCGCCTCGCTGGAAGATGCGCGCGCCGAGCTGGAAACGATCAACGAGCAAACCGCGCATACCGGCTTGCAGGACGCGCTCGATATTCGCGCGGTCAAGGAAGAAGCGCTGCACGCCGCGCGCCTCGAACTGGAAGACCTGACCGCCAAGCTGCGTGCCGCCGACGAAACCCGTTTGACCGCCGAGCGGGCGCTGCAACCCCTGCGCGACCGCATCAACGAATTGCAGCTGAAGGAGCAGGCCGCCCGCCTGAATGGCGAGCAGTTCATCGAGCAACTGGCTGCGGCCGGCGTCGATGAAGCCGAGTTGCAGGCCAAGCTCACGCCGGACATGAAGCCGTCGTACCTGCAAGGCGAAGTCACGCGGATCAACAACGCTATCACCGCGCTCGGCCCGGTCAACATGGCCGCGTTGGACGAACTGAAGGCGGCGACCGAGCGCAAGACGTTCCTCGATTCGCAATCGGCGGACCTGAACAACGCGATCGAAACGCTCGAAGACGCGATCCGCAAGATCGACGGCGAAACGCGTACGCTGCTGCAAGGCACCTTCGACGAAGTGAACCGTCATTTCGGCGAACTGTTCCCGCGTCTCTTTGGCGGTGGCCAGGCCAAGCTGATCATGACCGGCGACGAGATTCTCGACGCCGGCGTGCAGGTGATGGCGCAGCCGCCGGGCAAGAAGAATTCGACGATTCACCTGCTGTCGGGCGGCGAGAAAGCCTTGACCGCCACCGCACTGGTGTTCGCGATGTTCCAGCTGAATCCGGCGCCGTTCTGCCTGCTCGACGAAGTGGACGCGCCGCTCGACGACGCCAACACGGAACGCTTCGCGAACCTCGTGCGCGCGATGTCGGACAAGACGCAGTTCCTGTTCATTTCGCACAACAAGATCGCGATGGAAATGGCGCAGCAACTGATCGGCGTGACCATGCAGGAGCAGGGCGTATCGCGGATCGTCGCGGTCGACATGGAAACGGCGGCGGGTTTCGCCCAGAATATCGTTTAAGTTTTCGTTTAGGTTGATCATCGCGGGCGCCCGCGTTCAGCGCAGCGGCCGTCGGCCGCGCGACACGTGGGGCGGGCGCAAAGCCGCGCAGACAGAAGAATTGCTGATGGAGCATGCATGGACGAGTTGACACTCGGTTTGATCGGCGCGGGTGCCGTGGTGGTCGGGGGCGTGGTCGTGTACAACGCATGGCAAGGCGCGAAGGTGCGCCGCAAGATGCCGCGTCCGATGCCGGTCGATAGCGCCGAAAGTTTCACGCGGGACGATCAGGAAGAACAGAGCCCGTTTATCGAACCGGCCCGGCCGACCACGCGGCGCGAACCGGTAGCGGGTTCAGACGCGGCGGCGGAAACCGCTGCGGCGCGCGTCGAGCCGACTTTTGGCGCGACCGCCGCGCCGCTCGATACATCGGCCGACATTCAGGCTGAGATGACTACGCCGAATGGCTATCCGGAAGCGGAAGGCATGGTTGAAGCCGAAGGCGGCCACGCGGCGAAGACCGGCGAACCGGCCGAGCCGATCCTGCCCGCTGCCACGACGATTTCGTCGGCGCCGCCGGCTATCGTCGATCGCCGCATCGACTGCATCGTGCCGATTCGTTTGAACGGCCCGATGGCCGGCGACAAGGTGATTCCGCTTGCGCAGCGTCTGCGCCGCGCCGGCAGCAAGCCGGTGCATATCGAAGGCAAGCTCGAAGGCGGCGCGTGGGAATTGCTGCAAAACGGCGCGCGCTATGAAGAACTGCGCGCGGCCGCGCAATTGGCCAATCGGAGTGGGGCGCTCAACGAACTGGAGTTCTCGGAATTCGTGACCGGCGTGCAGCAGTTTGCCGATGCGCTCGACGCGTCGCCGGAATTTCCCGACATGCTCGAAACAGTTGCAATGGCGCGCGAACTCGACGGCTTCGCCGCGCAGTGCGATGCGCAACTGTCGATCAACGTGCTCTCCGACGGGGCGCCGTGGTCGGCCAATTATGTCCAGGCCGTCGCGTCGCAGGATGGCTTGCTGCTCTCGCGCGACGGCACGCGCTTCGTCAAGCTCGACGCGAAGCAGAGTCCGGTGTTCATGCTGCAATTCGGCGACACCAATTTCCTGCGCGACGACCTGACCTATAAGGGCGGCCAGATGATCACGCTGGTGCTCGACGTGCCGGTCGCGGACGAAGATATCCTGCCGTTCCGCCTGATGTGCGACTACGCGAAATCGTTGGCTGAGCGTATCGGCGGACGGGTGGTCGACGATGGGCGCCGTCCGCTGCCGGAAACCGCGCTGCTGGCGATCGAAAAGCAGTTGATGACGCTCTACGCGAAGCTCGAACAGGCGGGTATTCCGGCGGGTTCGCCGGCCACCCGGCGTTTGTTCAGCCAGTAACGGCTCTGCTTTTTATGTAGTACTCGACGGCCGCACGATGTGCGGCCGTCGGCGTTTGGGGTAATGCTTCACGTGGTGCTTTCCCCGCACTATTCACAGCAATGACGAACGCGCGATACTGGCCATTCGGTCGATGTAAAGGGGCACGCTTCCTGCGATAATCCAGTGTCTGAATTTCACTGAAAAAAGCTTCCGACAGCATGGCCCGAACCCCCGCCTCAAACCCTGCAACCAGCGCGCCCGCAGAGCGGGCCGCGTGGCTGCGCGCGGAACTCGAACGCGCCAATTACGCGTATTACGTGCTCGACCAGCCGGACCTGCCGGACGCGGAATACGACAAGCTCTTCAAGGAGCTGGAGCGGATCGAGACGGAGCATCCGGACCTGGTTGTGCCGGATTCGCCCACCCAGCGCGTGGGCGGCGAGGCGTCGAGCGGCTTCGAGCCGGTGGTGCACGATCAGCCCATGCTGTCGCTGAACAATGGCTTCGCAGACGAAGATATCGTCGCGTTCGACAAGCGCGTCGGCGACGCGCTCGGCAAGAACGCGAGCGAACCGCCGGTGCCGGTTGGTTATGCGGCTGAACTGAAGTTCGACGGCCTTGCCATCTCGCTGCGTTACGTCGACGGCACGTTTGTCCAGGCGTCCACGCGCGGCGACGGCACCACCGGCGAGAACGTCACCGAAAATGTCCGCACGATCCGTTCCATTCCGCTCAAGCTCAAGGGCAAACGCGTGCCGCATCTGCTCGACGTGCGGGGCGAAGTGCTCATGTTCAAGCGCGATTTCGAACGTCTGAACGAGCGCCAGCGGGCCGCAGAGCAGAAAGAATTCGCCAATCCGCGTAACGCTGCCGCGGGCAGCTTGCGGCAGCTCGATTCGAAGATCACGGCGCAGCGGCCACTGTCGTTCTTCGCTTATGGAATTGGTGTGCTCGAAGGTGGCGAGATGCCGGCCACACATAGCGAATTGCTCGACTGGTACAAGGAACTCGGCTTGCCGGTGAATGGCGAGCGGGCGGTGGTGCAGGGCGCCGAAGGCTTGCTGGCGTTTTTTCACGCCATAGGCGAGAAGCGCGACACGCTGCCTTACGATATCGACGGCGTCGTCTATAAGGTCAACCGGCGCGATGAGCAGGACGCGCTCGGCTTTGTCTCGCGTGCGCCGCGTTTCGCCTTGGCGCACAAGTTCCCTGCGCAAGAAGCACTCACCAAACTCGTCGCGATCGACGTGCAGGTTGGCCGCACCGGCGCGATCACGCCGGTTGCGCGGCTGGAGCCGGTGTTCGTCGGCGGCGCGACGGTGACGAACGCCACATTGCACAATGAAGACGAAGTGCGCCGCAAAGATATCCGCATCGGCGACACGGTGATCGTGCGGCGCGCCGGCGACGTCATTCCCGAGGTGGTGAGTGCGCTGCTCGAGCGCCGCCCGGACGACGCCCGCGAGTTCGTCATGCCCACGCACTGCCCGGTGTGCGGCTCGAGCATCGAACGGCTGCCGGACGAGGCGATTGCGCGCTGCACGGGTGGCCTGTTCTGCCCAGCGCAGCGCAAGCAGGCGTTGTGGCACTTCGCGCAGCGCCGGGCACTGGATATCGACGGGCTCGGCGAAAAGATCATCGATCAACTCGTCGAGCAGAATCTGGTGCGCACGCCGGCCGATCTGTTCAACGTCGGCTTTGCGACGCTCGCTGAACTCGACCGCTTCGCCGAAAAGTCCGCGCAGAATCTGCTCGATTCGCTCGAAAAGGCCAAGCACACTACGCTGGCGCGCTTTATTTACGCGCTCGGTATCCGGCATGTGGGCGAATCGACGGCGAAAGATCTGGCCAAACATTTCGGCTCGCTGAATCCGATCATGGATGCCTCGGTCGAAGAATTGCTGGAGGTGAACGATGTGGGGCCTGTGGTGGCCGAGTCGATTCAGCGATTTTTCGCCGAAGAGCACAACCGCACGGTGATCGAGCAACTCCGCGCGCCGGGCAAGGTCACATGGCCGGAAGGGCCGCCCGCGCCAAAGGCGCCGCAAGGCGTGCTGGCCGGCAAGACGGTCGTATTGACCGGCACCTTGCCGACGCTCGCTCGCGAAGAAGCGAAAGAAATGCTCGAAACGGCCGGCGCGAAAGTGGCCGGCTCGGTGTCGAAGAAAACCGACTACGTAGTGGCGGGGGCCGAAGCGGGCAGCAAGCTGGCGAAAGCCGAGGAACTCGGCATCCCGGTACTCGACGAAGATGGTATGCGCAAGCTCCTGGAGGGGCAGTTATGATCCGCGAAATTCTCAAGATGGGCGATCCGCGCCTTTTGCAAATTGCCGATCCGGTCGATCACTTCGATACCCCCGAACTGCATGAGCTCATCAAAGACATGTTCGAGACCATGCACGACGCAAACGGCGCGGGGCTCGCCGCGCCGCAGGTCGGCGTCAATCTGCAGGTGGTGATCTTCGGCTTCGGGCACAACGAACGCTATCCGGATGCGCCGCCGGTGCCCGAGACGGTGCTGGTCAACCCGACCCTCACACCAGTGTCGCTGGATATGGAAGAGGGCTGGGAAGGCTGCCTGTCCGTGCCGGGCCTGCGAGGCGCGGTGAGCCGGTTTTCGATGATCAAGTATCACGGGTTCGATCAATACGGTAAGCCGATCGACCGAGTCGCCGAAGGCTTTCACGCGCGTGTCGTGCAACATGAGTGCGACCACCTGATCGGCAAGCTGTACCCGATGCGGATCAACGATTTCGCGAAGTTCGGCTTCACGGAAGTCCTGTTTCCGGATATGGATCTGAGTAGCGACGACTGAAGCTGCATTCTGGCCTGTGGCGGTCGAATTGTCGCTAGCGCGCCGCCGGAAACAAAAAACCCACGCCTCGGCGTGGGTTTTTGTTGGGCGAACCTCACGGCGCAGGCACCGTGAATCTTTCGCTGGTTGAGGCGTCAGGCTCCCGGCATCAAAACGACTCGTCCGCCGACAGATAGCGCCATTGGCCCGGCGGCAGCGCGCCCAGCATCACCTGGCCCATCCGCACGCGCTTCAGGCCGATCACTTCGAGGCCGACCAGTTCGCACATCCGGCGGATCTGGCGCTTCTTGCCTTCGCGCAGCACGAAACGCAACTGCTCGCCGTTTTGCCAGTTGACCTGTGCGGGTTTCAGCGGCACGTCGTCGAGCGAGAGGCCGTGGCACAAGAGCGCGAGGCTCTCCGGCGGGAAGTGGCTTTCGACGTCGGTGGTGTGCTCGCCGAACGACACGCGCACCAGATACTCCTTGTCGATTTCCGAATGGCCGCCGATCAGTTGCTTGGCGATGCGGCCGTCCTGCGTCAGCACCAGCAAGCCTGTCGAATCGATGTCGAGGCGCCCGGCCGGCGCTAGCTGGCGCAGATGCGCGACCGAGAAGCGGATGTCAGTATGGTCGCCTTCCCAGCGGTTTTCCGGCGTGACCAGCGTGATCGCCGGCTGGTAGCCGTCTTCCGCCTGGCCCGATACAAGTCCCACCGGCTTGTGGATCAGGACCGTTACCTGGCTCGCTTGCGCGGCTTCGGCGGCGGGGTCGATCTCGATGCGCTGGTCGGGGCGAACCTTGGTGCCGAGCGTGTCGATCCGCTCGCCGTCGACCAGCACCCAGCCTTTTTCGATCCACTCGTCGGCTTCGCGGCGTGAGCACAGGCCGAGTTCCGACATCAGCTTGGACAGGCGCAGGGTGCCCGGCGCATCTTCGTAATCGCGGCGGGGTGTGCGCGGAGCGGCATCGGCGTCGCGTTCGGCTTTGGCTGCTGGCGCCGGGCCGCGCGGCTTGTCGGCGCGAGCGGGGCGGGTGTCATCGCCAAAGCGGCGGCCGGCGGCCGGCAGCGCCTTGTCGAAGCTGCGAGCAGGGCGTTCGCCCCGGTCATTACGTTCGCTACGTTCACCGGCGCGCGCCGGACGATCGCCGAATTCCCGCTTGGCCGGTGCTCGCTCGCCACGGTCGTCGCGCGGTGCGCGCGCCGGGCGGTCCGTGCGGTCACCGTAGCCGCTTTTGACGGGCTTCGCGAAAGTGCGCTCGCCACGCTCGGACGAACCACGCTCGCCTTCAAAACGGCGCGGCGCGCTGTCGCTGCGTGGTCCGCGCTCGCCGCTACGGCGCTCCTGCGGGGCGCCACGGTCGCTGCCGAAGCGGGGCCGATCCGAGGCATCGCGCGCCGGACGCTCGCCACGCGGTCCGCCCTCCGACGGACGGCCTGCGCCCAGACGCGGACCACTGAACGAGCGGCGTTCGCCGTCGTCACGGCGCGGGGCGCGGCTGCCTTCGAAACTACGGGGAGCGCGTTCGCTGCGATCTGCGCTGCCTTCGAAGCGGCGCGGCGCGCCCTGGCTGCGCTCGCCACGATCCGCACTGCCTTCAAAGCGACGCGGGGCACGTTCGCCTCGATCGCCAGCACCTTCAAACCGGCGCGGTGCACCTTGAGTGCGTTCGCCTTCAGCGCGGCGCGGAGCACGTTCGCTGCGCTCGCTACCACCTTCGAACCGGCGCGGTGCGCGCTCGCCGTCATCTCGACGCGGTGCACGATCACCGCTGCCCTCCAAGCGGCGCGGCGCGGCGCCTGCCCCTTCGCGTCGCGGCGGCCGATCCGACGGTGCCCGGCGCGCACCACCCGCATCCCGCTCGCGGGAAAACGATCCTTCAGCCCGTGGCGCACGCGCGCCGGCGCCTGCCGGCTTACCTGCGCCAGCCGGCCGCTTGCCGCCACCCGCTGCGCCAGCGCCTTCACCCCGCGCCCCGCTAAAACCCGCCGTCGACGGGGACGGCTTCGGCCCGGCCGGACGCGTCGGCTTACGCGCCGAGGTGCTTCCGGTACGGACAGGGGCGCGTTCGGACGAAGCCGGCCGCGGGTGCTTGGCTGTTAATTTGACTCGCATGAAATCTCACACTGCAATCGCGCGCAGCAGTTCGGTCTCGACCTGAATTTGCAGGCGGCTGTCCGACAGACCGCGTCCATCCAGCAGGAACACGTCTTCGACGCGTTCGCCGAGCGTATTGATCCGCGCCGACGCGACGCCGACCCGGTGCTCGGCCAGCACGCGCGCGATCGAATAAAGAAGGCCTGGCCGGTCGTTCGCAGACACGGACAGGATGTAATATTGGCCGCGCTCGTCGGCCCGAAGATCGACGCGCGGCGTAACAGGGAAGGTCCGCGACAGCCGTGACAAACGGCCTTTCGACGGTCCCGGAAGCAGGGTGCCGTCACCGGTCAGGCGTGCGGTCAGTTCCTGTTCGACCAGATTGGCAATATCGCGATAATGCACGTCTTCTTCGGTATGCGCGACGAGGAAATTATCGAGCGCGTAGCCATGACGGGTCGTGCTGACCCGCGCATCGAGCACTGACAAGCCATTGCGGTCGAAATACGCACAAATGCCGGCGAACAGATCGGGCTGGTCTTTCACATACACCAGCACCTGAAGCGCTTCGCCGATCGGCGAAGGACGCGCCCGCACGATCGGCGTTGCGGTTTCGACGTGCCGGGACAGCACGCGGGTCTGCCATGCGATATCCGCCGCGTCGTGGCGCAGGAAGTAGCCGATGTCCAGCTTGTCCCATAGCGCCTTCTGCGCGCCTTCCGGCACGGTTTCGAGGCGCAGCAGGGCCAACGCCTCTTCCTGACGCGACTTCAGTTCGGAGTGCGCGTCCGGCCGTGCGCCGCCGAGCACCGCCAGGGTCGCGCGGTAGAGGTCCTCGAGCAGCTTGCCTTTCCAGGTGTTCCAGACTTTCGGGCTGGTGCCGCGAATGTCTGCCACGGTCAGCAGGTAAAGCGCGGTGAGCCGGCGCTCGTTGCCGACCAGTTCGGCAAACCGCTTGATGACTTCGGGGTCGCTCGTGTCCTGTTTCTGCGCGACCTGGCTCATGGTCAGATGCTGCTGGACCAGCCAGACGACCAGTTCGCCGTCCTCGCCCTCGATATCATGGTTACGGCAGAAGCGCCGCGCGTCGGCCATGCCGAGCGTGGAATGGTCGCCGCCGCGGCCCTTGGCGATGTCGTGAAACAGCGCCGCCACGTACAACACCCACGGCCGGTCGAAATTGGCGATCAACTGGCTGCAGAACGGATACTCGTGCGCATGCTCGGCGACCGCGAAGCGGCGCAGATTGCGCAACACCATGAGAATGTGCTGATCGACCGTGTAGACGTGATACAGGTCGTGCTGCATTTGTCCGACAATGCGCCGGAAGTTCAGCAGATAGCGCCCGAGCACGCTGGTCTGGTTCATCAGGCGCAGCGCGTGGGTGATGCCGGCCGGCTGCTTCAGGATGTCCATGAACAGGCGCCGGTTTTCCGGATCGCGCCGCCAATGCTGATCCATCACGTCGCGGGCGTTGTAGATCGCGCGCAGCGTACGGGCCGACAAACCCTTCACGCCCGGTGTCTGTTCGTAAAGCAGAAAAGCTTCAAGGATTGCGTTTGGCTCGCGCTGGAATACGTCGTCGCTGGCGATCTCCAGCATGCCCTGCTTCTCGACGAAACGCTCCGAGAGCACGCGCGTGATGCCGCTCGTGTTGGGAAAAAGCTGCGCCTCGATGTTCTGGATCAGGATGGTGGCGAGCTGCGTCACGGCCTTGGCGGACCAGTAATAGCGGCGCATCAGCTGTTCGCTGGCGCGCTTGGTGGCCGTCGGCTGGTAGCCGAAGCTTTCGGCAACCGGCGTTTGCAGGTCGAACACCAGAATGTCCTGGCGGCGGCCGGCGATCACATGCAGCCGGGCACGCAGCGTTTTCAGGAAGCCTTCGTTGCGGCCCAGTTCGCGCGCTTCACGCTCGGTGATCAGGCCGCGTGCTTCGAGCTCGCGCCAGCTGCTGCCGAAACCGGCCGCCTGCGTAATCCACAGAATCAGCTGCAGATCGCGCAGGCCACCCGGGCTTTCCTTGATGTTCGGTTCGAGCGAATACGGCGTGTCCTGAAACTTGGCGTGCCGCTGACGCATTTCCAGCACTTTGGCCTGGAAGAACGCGCGCGGGTCGAGCGCTTCGCGGTAGCGCTTCGCAAAGTCGTCAACGAGCGGGTCGCTGCCTGTAATGCGCCGCGCTTCGAGCAGCGAGGTGCGCACGGTGACGTCGTTAGCGGCTTCTTCGAGGCATTGCGACACGCTGCGCACGCTGCTGCCGAGTTCGAGCCCCAAATCCCACGCGAGGCTGATAAAGCGTTCGATGCGCGCTTCGAGATGCTTGATCGGCGCGTCGGGCAGCAGAACCAGAATGTCGATGTCGGAATGCGGCGAGAGTTCGCCCCGCCCATAACCGCCGACGGCCAGCAGGGCTAGTTCGGGCGGCAGCTCACACGTGTTCCAGGCGGCGCGCAGCGACTCGTCCGTGGCGCGCGCGAGCGCGCCCATCAGCGAGTCGACGTTGGAGGCGGTCTTGAAACGTTCCAGCAACTGGGCTTTGGCCACTTTATAGTCTGCCTTGAGCGACGTGGCGTGGGATTGGGCGAGGGCTGGAACACTACTCATTGGCAGGCGGGCGGGTGAGGTCGGAAGTCGTTCAGGCCGTGGCTGCGACAACCGGCGGACGCGCGGGCGTGCCGGCCGAGACAGTCAGCACGTCGTAGCCCGTTTCGGTGACGAGCACGGTATGTTCCCACTGCGCCGACAGGCTGCGGTCCTTGGTCTTGACGGTCCAATGGTCCGGCATGGTGCGGATGTCGCGCCGGCCGGCGTTGATCATCGGCTCGATCGTGAAGATCATGCCAGCCTGCAGTTCGAGCCCGGTGCCGGGACGGCCGTAGTGCAAAATCTGCGGGTCTTCGTGGAATACCGTGCCGATGCCATGGCCGCAATATTCGCGCACCACGCTGTAGCCTTGCCCTTCGGCATGCTTCTGGATGGCGTAGCCGATATCGCCGAGATGGGCGCCCGGGCGCACCTGGTCGATGCCGAGCCACATGCATTCGAAGGTGGTCTGCACGAGGCGTTTGGCCATGATCGAGCCTTCGCCGACGATGAACATCCGGCTGGTGTCGCCGAAGTAGCCTTCCTTGATCACCGTGACGTCGATATTCAGTGCGTCGCCGTTCTTCAGCGTCTTGTCGCCCGGAATACCATGGCAGATCACGTCGTTTACCGAAATGCAGGTGGCTTTCGGGTAGGGCGGATAGCCGGGCGGCTGATAATTCAGCGGCGCCGGAACCGTACCTTGTTCCTTGAGCATGTATTCGTGACACAGCCGGTCGAGTTCGCCGGTCGTGATGCCGGCCGTGACGAACGGCGTAATGTAGTCGAGCACTTCGCTAGCGAGTTTGCAGGCGACGCGCATCTGCGCGATATCGTGTTCGTTTTTGAGCGTAATAGCCATGAGTCGGGCCTGAAATGCGATTTATTGCGGGATTATCGCACCATATTCCGCCTGCCGCAGGGTTTTGCGAGAGGGCCGGCGCCTTTTGCTCCCGTGTCTGCGGCGGAAGGCGGGCGGCTTGGTGCGGGCGGTGGCAAGCGGGCGGGTGCAACCGCTCGCGGCGAACGGGAGCTACCGCGCGGGTTGAGTCGGCCGATAGTCGCGTGCTATAATGTTTGGCTAAGTCGATCTCTGTCTTATTTTTGTTGATCTGTTGCTGTTCTAATGCGGCACAAGCATGCAGCACAAAACTGGCGGGAAGACTTCTCGTAGCGATAGTTGCCTGCGCTACGGGTAAATAGCAGCAAGCGCAGTACCAAGGCAGCAGACTCGCAAGCCGGCGCACCCAGGGTGTCCGTCGCGTTCAGCCAAAAAAGGCAGCGCGGCCGATACGGCAGCCGGCTTAAGACCCAACCCTCGCGGAGATTTACATGGCAGTTACCATGCGTCAAATGCTGGAAGCCGGTGTCCACTTCGGTCACCAAACGCGCTTCTGGAACCCGAAGATGGCCCCCTTCATTTTCGGCCATCGCAACAAGATTCACATTATCAATCTCGAAAAGACGCTGCCGATGTACAACGACGCGCTGAAGTACGCGCGTCAACTGGCAGCGAATCGCGGCACGATCCTGTTCGTCGGCACGAAGCGTCAATCGCGCGACACGATCGCTGAAGAAGCGCAGCGCGCTGGCATGCCGTTCGTCAACGCACGCTGGCTCGGCGGCATGCTGACCAACTTCAAGACGCTGAAGGTTTCGATCAAGCGCCTGAAGGACATGGAAGCAGCGCTGGAAGCAGGCGAAACCGAACGCATGAGCAAGAAGGAAGCGCTCCTGTTCGAACGCGAAATGGCCAAGCTGCAAAAGTCGATCGGCGGCGTGAAGGACATGGGCGGCATTCCGGACGCGATCTTCGTGGTCGACGTCGGCTACCACAAGATTGCCGTGACCGAAGCCAACAAGCTCGGCATTCCGGTCATCGCCGTGGTCGATACGAACCACTCGCCGGAAGGCATCGACTACGTGATCCCGGGTAACGACGACGCTTCGAAGGCTGTCGCTCTGTACACGGCTGGCGTGGCTGACGCGATCCTCGAAGGCCGCGCTAACGCGGTCAACGAAGTGGTGCAAGCTGCCCGTGGCGGTGACGGCGACGAGTTCGTCGAGGTCAACGGGGAAGCGTAAAGCTACCCCGTGTCCGGCAAAAAAGGGGGCTTTCTACAGGCCCCCTTTTTTTAAGCCGCGACAAAGTAGTGGTGTGCTGTGAGCAGTGCCTAAACGTAGACCGTAAAAAATACGTGCGACGTTGAAACGAATTCTTGCCGCCGGTATCGAAGTCCGGGCGGCGTGTGACAGACGGAACTCAAGGAGCAAATGATGGCGGCAATTACCGCAAGCATGGTTGCAGAACTGCGCGCAAAGACCGACGCGCCGATGATGGAGTGCAAGAAGGCGCTGACGGAAGCCGATGGCGACATGGCGCGCGCTGAAGAGCTGCTGCGCGTGAAGCTGGGCAACAAGGCCAGCAAGGCAGCGTCGCGCGTGACGGCTGAAGGCGTGGTTGCATCGTTCATCGGCGGCAACGCTGGTTCGCTGGTCGAACTGAACTGCGAAACCGACTTCGTTTCGAAGAACGACGACTTCCTGGCTTTCTCGAAGACGATCGCTGAACTGGTCGCTACGCAAAACCCGGCTGACGTCGCCGCGCTGTCGGCACTGCCGCTGGACGGCTCGACGGTCGACGCAGTGCGTCTGGCACTGGTCGGCAAGATCGGTGAAAACCTGTCGATCCGCCGTTTCGTGCGTTTCGACACGGCGAACAAGCTGGCAGCGTACCTGCACGGCACCCGTATCGGCGTGCTGGTCGAGTACACCGGCGCGGACGAGCAGATCGGCAAGGACGTGGCAATGCACATCGCCGCCATGAAGCCGGTCTCGCTGTCGTCGGACGACGTGCCGGCGGATCTGATCGCCAAGGAACGCAGCATTGCTGAGCAGAAGGCTGCTGAATCGGGCAAGCCGGCTGAAATCGTCGCCAAGATGGTCGACGGCAGCGTGCAGAAGTACCTGAAGGAAGTGTCGCTGCTGAACCAGACGTTCGTTAAGAACGACAAGCAGACAATCGAACAGATGCTGAAGGCCGGCAACTCGAGCGTGCAGAAGTTCGCGCTGTTCGTGGTCGGCGAAGGCATCGAGAAGAAGCAAGACGACTTCGCAGCTGAAGTGGCGGCTCAAGTCGCTGCTGCAAAGCAACAATAAGCATCGCTTAAGCTTCAGTTAGTACCGTTGGACCCGCGGCGGAGCAAGACTTTGCCGCGGTCGGCGGCGCCGCAAGGCTGCGCGCGGGTTGACCCTCGCTGTGCAGCCGCTGCTGGCGAACCCCAGGGTTCGTCAATTTGGCGGCGCTTGCCCGAATCAGTATTTCACCCCTACATTAGTCCCTTGTTGTTGCCCTGTTCTGCGCGATCTGGATACCCCTATGCCCACTGCCTATAAACGCGTCCTGCTCAAACTCTCCGGTGAAGCCCTGATGGGCGACGATGCCTTCGGCATCAACCGCGCAACCATCGAGCGAATGGTAGCGGACGTGGCCGAAGTGGTCCGTCTCGGAACGCAGCTGGCCGTGGTGATTGGCGGCGGCAATATTTTCCGCGGCGTCGCGGGTGGCGCGGCCGGTATGGATCGCGCCACGGCTGACTACATGGGCATGCTGGCCACCATGATGAATGCGCTGGCGCTGCAGGACGCAATGCGCCACGCCGGTATCGAGGCGCGCGTGCAATCCGCGCTGCGCATGGACCAGGTAGTCGAGCCGTACATCCGGCCCCGCGCGATTCGCCAGCTCGAGGAAGGCAAAGTCGTGATTTTCGCGGCCGGTACCGGCAATCCGTTCTTCACGACGGATACGGCCGCCGCGCTGCGTGGCGCGGAAGTCGGCGCGGAAGTCGTGCTGAAAGCCACCAAGGTGGACGGCGTCTATTCGGCCGACCCCAAGATAGACCCGAGTGCGACCCGTTACGCCACGATCAGCTTCGACGAAGCCATCGGCCGCAATCTGCAGGTGATGGACGCCACGGCGTTCGCGCTGTGCCGCGACCAGAAGCTGCCGATCCGGGTGTTTTCGATCGTCAAGCCGGGTGCGCTCAAGCGCATCGTACTAGGCGAGGACGAGGGCACCCTCGTCCACGTGTAAACTCTCGTTCACATAACGTGGGCTTTAACGCGAATCCAGGCCGCCGCATCGTGTGCGCGCTGGCCGGTTCGTACCGTTTTGAAGGTTCGGAGGTTTAAAAATGTCTGTGGCTGATATCAGGAAGGGCGCTGAACAAAAGATGCAGCGCTCGATCGACGCGTTCAAGAACGACCTGTCGAAGATCCGTACGGGCCGTGCGCACACGGGTTTGCTCGATCACATCCAGTGCGATTACTACGGTTCGCCGGTACCGATTTCGCAGGTTGCGAACCTGACGCTGATCGACGCACGCACGATCGGCGTGCAGCCGTGGGAAAAGAAGATGGTCCAGGTCGTCGAAAAGGCGATCCGCGAGTCGGACCTCGGTCTGAACCCGGCCACGCAAGGCGACGTGATCCGCGTGCCGATGCCCGCGCTGACCGAAGAGCGCCGCCGCGAACTGACCAAAGTAGTCAAGAGCGAAGCGGAAACGGCCAAGGTCGCTGTTCGTAACCTGCGCCGTGATGCGAACGAGCAACTTAAAAAGCTCGTGAAAGACAAGGAAATTTCGGAAGATGACGAGCGCCGTGCGGGTGACGACGTTCAGAAACTGACGGACAAGTTCGTCACGGAAATCGACAAACTGGTAGTGACGAAAGAAGCCGAGATCATGACGGTCTGAGGCCGCACGCTCAGCACCTTCAGGGTTTCCACTTCTTTTTTTTGCAGTCACTGTCCCGACGGCCATGACCTATACCAGCTCAACCGTGCGCGTACCTGATGTCGCCGCGGTGCCGCGACATATCGCGATCATCATGGACGGCAACGGCCGTTGGGCGACCCAGCGCCGTCTGCCGCGCGTGGCCGGTCATACGCGCGGCGTCGACGCGGTGCGTGCGGCCGTCGAGGCCTGCGCCCGGCAGGGCGTCGAATACCTGACGCTGTTTGCTTTCAGCTCGGAAAATTGGCGCCGCCCGAACGACGAAGTGTCGTTCCTGATGCGCCTGTTCGTCACCGCGCTGGAGCGCGAGATCGGCAAACTGCACGCAAACGGCATCCGTTTGCGCGTGGTTGGCGATCTGTCGAAGTTCGATACGCGCATCCGCGACCTGATCAAGCGCGCGGAAACCAAAACCGCGCGCAATACCCGCCTCACACTCACCATTGCCGCCAATTACGGCGGCCGCTGGGACATCATGCAGGCCACCCGCAAGCTCGCCGAGCAATCGGCGCTGGCGGGCAAGGCGGTCGAGGTGAACGAGGACTCGTTCGCCGAACACCTGTCGATGGCCTATGCGCCGGAGCCGGACCTCTTTATCCGCACCGGCGGCGAGCGCCGCGTCAGCAACTTCCTGCTGTGGCAACTCGCCTACACCGAGTTCTACTTCACCGACACGTTCTGGCCGGATTTCGACGCCGACGCGCTCGGCCATGCTATCGCTTCCTACGCGGAGCGTGAGCGCCGTTTCGGCCGCACCAGTGCTCAACTCGAGCCGCAATCGCAGAACGTCGATTCGCTTCCATGCTAAAAACCCGTGTCATCACGGCGATCATCCTGCTGGCGATCTTCTTGCCGGTCACGTTGTTCGCGCCGGTGGGCGCGTTCGGCGCGTTGATCGCCTTCGTCGTCGTGTTCGCCGCGTGGGAATGGGCGCGCCTGTTGAAGCTCGGCGGCGCGGGCCCGCTCATTTACGCGCTGGTGGCCGCCGTGGCGCTGGTGGCGAGCACACGTCTCGGTACCGGCGTCGAGGAGCCCCGGCCGCTCTTTCAGGCGGCCGCTATTTTCTGGGTGATCGCGGGGCCGTACGTGCTTCTGCGCAAGCCGACCTTCGCGCGGGGGGCTTGGCGAGCCTTTCTATTTCTTGCCGGCATTGTGGTATTCGTCGCGTGCTGGCATGCTCTCGTCGCCGCGCGCATGAAGGGGGTGCCGTTCGTGTTGTCGCTGCTGCTGTTGGTATGGCTGGCCGATATCGGCGCATACTTCTCTGGAAAGGCTTTCGGGAAACACAAGCTGGCGCCTGCCATCAGCCCGGGTAAGACTTGGGAGGGCGCGATCGGCGGCTGGCTGGTTGTGATGATCGTCGCCGCTGCGGCGGTCTTTTTGCATGCGTTCGAGCCGACCCTGTATTCTGCGCTGCTGGCGCAATGGGGCGCCGTACGTACACTGCTCGCACTGACCCTGCTGGTGGCATTCAGCGTGGTGGGCGACCTGTTCGAATCAATGATGAAACGCCAGGCCGGAGTGAAAGATTCAAGCGGCCTGTTGCCCGGGCACGGTGGCGTGCTCGACCGCATCGACGCATTGTTGCCGGTGCTGCCGCTTGCCATGCTGCTGCTCGGCTAGAGAAAGAGATATGCAAAAACGTCTGACATTGCTCGGTTCCACGGGCTCGATTGGAGACAGCACGCTCGACGTCGTCGCGCGTCATCCCGAGCGCTTTTCGGTTTACGCGCTAACGGCGCATCGCAACGGCGACAAGCTCGTCGAGCAATGCCTGCGCTTCAAGCCTGAAGTCGCGGTAGTCGGCGATGCCGATACTGCCGCGCGCGTCGCGGCGAAGCTGCGCGAGGGGGGCTGCAAGACCGAAGTCACGTACGGGCCGCAAGCGCTCGTCGACGTCTCGAACAGCGACGGCTGCGATACGGTGGTGGCGGCGATCGTCGGCGCGGCAGGCCTCGCGCCGAGTCTCGCTGCCGCGCGCGCCGGCAAGCGCATCTTGCTCGCCAACAAGGAAGCGCTGGTGATGTCCGGCGCGATCTTCATGGACGCGGTGCGTGACAACGGCGCCGTGCTGCTGCCGGTCGACAGCGAACACAACGCCATTTTCCAGTGCCTGCCGCGCGAAGCCGAGCAGCACGGCGGCGTCTCGAAGATCATCCTGACCGCGTCGGGCGGTCCGTTCCGCACGCGCGAACCGGCTACGCTGGTCGACGTCACGCCTGACGAGGCCTGCAAGCATCCGAACTGGGTCATGGGCCGCAAGATTTCGGTCGACTCTGCCACGATGATGAACAAAGGCCTCGAAGTGATCGAGGCGCACTGGCTCTTCAATCTGCCGGGCGAGCGCATCGAGGTACTGATTCACCCGCAAAGCGTGATTCATTCGATGGTGTCGTACGCCGACGGCTCGGTGCTCGCGCAACTGGGGAACCCCGACATGCGCACGCCGATCGCGCATGCGCTGGCGTTTCCGGACCGCGTCGATTCGGGCGTGGCGCAACTCGATTTGCTGCAGGTCGCGTCGCTCTCGTTCGAAAAGCCGGATTACACGCGCTTCCCGTGTCTCGCGCTTGCCGTGAAGGCGCTGGCCGAGGGTGGCTTGGCGAGCGCGGCCCTGAATGCCGCGAACGAAGTCGCTGTTGAAGCGTTTCTGTCGCGCCAGATCGGTTTCATGGCGATCGCTCAGGTTGTGGACGCCGTACTCAACGCGTTGCCGAACCGCAGCGCGCACGCGCTTGATGACGTGATTGAGGCCGACGCCGCCGCGCGCCGCGCCGCTGTCGACTTCATTGCGCGCCTGCCGGACGGCGCCCGTCGCACGGAACGCGCCGTCCAGTGAGGCGCCTATGAATCTGCTGATCGAACTGCTTGCCTTCGCGGTCGCGATTGGTGTGCTCGTAGTCGTCCACGAGTACGGGCATTACAGCGTGGCGCGTTTGTGCGGCGTCAAGGTGTTGCGCTTTTCGATCGGGTTCGGCAAGCCGCTGTTCCAGTGGGTGAGTCCGAAGACGGGCACCGAATGGACGATTGCCGCACTGCCGCTGGGCGGCTACGTGAAGATGCTCGACGAGCGCGAGACCGGCGGTGCGCCGATTCCGGTCGAGGCCTTGCCGCATGCGTTCAACCGGCAGTCGGTGTGGCGTCGTTTCGCGATTGTCGTGGCCGGTCCGGTCGCGAACTTCCTGCTCGCCATTGTCCTGTTCGCCCTCGTGTTCGCCACTGGCGTGACGGAGCCGGCGGCGGTGGTGGCTGTGCCTGCTCCGAATACGCCGGCGGCGTTGGCCGGGTTCGACGGCGGCGAAACCATCGTTGCGGTGCGAGCCGAGAACGCCGGCGAATCCGGGCACGTGCGCTCCTGGTCCGACCTGCGCTGGAAACTGCTGGGTGCGGCTTTCGATCACAAGCGCGTCGTGCTGAGCGCGAAAGATGCCCACGGCACCTCGGATTTCCAGCTGGATCTGCGTGGCATCGCCGAGAAAGACGTCGACGACGACTTTATGTCGCGTCTCGGTTTCGAGCCGGGTGGTGGCAAGCTGACGGTCGCGGGTGTGCAGCCGGGTAGCGCAGCGCAACAGGCAGGCCTTGCAGTGGGTGACCGTCTGCGCGCGGTCGACGGCGTTCCGACCGACAATGCCACGGCCTTCATCGCGTATGTAAAATCGCACGCCGGTGTGCCCGTGACGCTGCAGGTAGAGCGTGGCGGGCAAGCGGCGGGCAAGCTGGAAGAGGTTCGCATCGTCCCGCAGTCGCAGCGTGATGACGCGACGGGGCAGCAGATCGGCCGTATCGGTGCGGAGCTGGCCACCCAGGTGCCGTCGATCGACGTGCGTTATGGACCGGTCGAAAGTCTGCAGCTCGGCGCGCGCCGTACGTGGGATCTGGCTGTTTATTCGGTGCGCATGTTCGGGCGGATGATCGTCGGCGAGGCTTCGCTGAAGAATCTTTCTGGCCCCGTGACGATCGCCGATTACGCAGGAAAGAGCGCACGTCTAGGTCCTTCTGCATTCCTGTCGTTCCTGGCCCTTGTCAGTATTAGCCTCGGTGTACTGAACCTGTTACCAATTCCGGTTTTGGACGGGGGGCATCTGTTATATTATTTGGTTGAAGCTGTAACCGGTAAAGTTGTCTCCGATCGCTGGCAACTCGTTTTTCAGAGGGCGGGTCTCGCCTGCATCGTCGCATTGTCGGCGATCGCGCTGTTCAACGATCTGGCTCGTTTAATCCATTTTTAAAGTGTCTGGCGGCGTTCACGATGGCGACCGTCTGACCTGATGCAGCTATACACACTGGGGAAGCACGTTGTTTAAACCTCATCGCTTTGTTCCAAAGACGGTTATAGCCGCGGCATTCGCCGCGCATGGGCTGGTTGCTCACGCAACGACGCCCTTCGTGGTGCAAGACATCCGGATCGAGGGATTGCAACGCGTCGAACCCGGTACCGTGTTCGCGTACCTGCCCATCAAGCAAGGCGACACGTTTAGCGACGACAAGGCTTCTGAAGCCATCCGCGCGCTGTACGCCACGGGCTTCTTCAACGACGTCAAGATCGCAACCGAAGGCAATGTCGTCATCGTGCAGGTGCTGGAGCGTCCGGCGATCGGCACGATCGACTTCGCCGGTATTCACGAGTTCGACAAGGAGAACCTGACCAAGGCGCTGCGCGCGGTCGGTTTGTCGCAGGGCCGTTACTACGACAAGGCACTCGTCGACAAGGCCGAGCAGGAACTGAAGCGCCAGTATCTGACGCGTGGCTACTATGCCGCCGAAGTCACCACCACGATCACGCCGATCGACCGCAACCGCGTGTCGGTGCTGTTCTCGGTGGCGGAAGGTCCGAGCGCGAAGATCCGCCAGATCAACTTCATCGGCAACAAAGCGTTCAGCACGGGTACGCTGCGCGACGAAATGCAGCTGTCCACGCCGAACTGGTTCTCGTGGTACACGAAGAACGACCTGTACGCGAAAGACAAGCTCACCGGCGACCTCGAAAACGTCCGCTCGTATTACCTGAATCGCGGCTACCTCGAGTTCAACATCGAGTCGACCCAGGTATCGATCACGCCGGACAAGAAGGACATGTATCTGACGGTCACGCTGCATGAAGGCGAGCCGTACACGATCAATAGCATCAAGCTGGCGGGAAATCTGCTCGACCGCGAGCCGGAGCTGGCCAAGCTCATCAAGATCAAACCGGGTGACCGCTTCTCGGCTGAAAAGCTGCAAGCCACCACCAAGGCGATCGTCGACAAGCTGGGCGAATATGGCTACGCGTTCGCTACTGTCAATGCGCAGCCGCAGATCGATCAGGAACACCACAAGGTCGACCTGACGCTGCAAGTGGACCCAAGCCGCCGTGTGTACGTGCGCCGCATCAACGTGGTCGGCAACACGCGTACTCGCGACGAAGTGGTGCGCCGCGAAATGCGCCAGCTCGAAAGCTCATGGTTCGATTCGAACCGCCTCGCGCTGTCGAAAGACCGGATTAATCGTCTTGGCTACTTTACCGATGTCGACGTGACTACGGTGCCGGTCGAAGGCACGCCGGACCAGGTCGATGTGGACGTCAAGGTGGCCGAAAAGCCGACCGGCGCAATCACGCTGGGTGCGGGCTTCTCGTCGACCGACAAGGTGGTGCTCTCCGCGGGCGTGTCGCAGGACAACGTGTTCGGTTCGGGTACGAGTCTCTCGGTGAACGTGAATACCGCCAAGACGTACCGTACCTTGACGGTCACGCAGGTCGACCCGTACTTCACGGTCGACGGCATCAAGCGGATTACCGACGTCTATTACCGTACGTACCAGCCGCTGTACTACTCGACGGATTCGAGCTTCAAGATCGTCACGATCGGTGGCGACCTGAAGTTCGGTATTCCGTTCTCCGAAGTCGACACGGTGTACTTCGGCGCCGGCCTCGAGCAGAACCAGCTGGATATCGACGCGAACACGCCGCAAAGTTATATCGATTACGTGCACGAATTCGGCCGTGTGTCGAACAACGTGCCGGTCACGGTGGGTTGGTCGCGCGACGCGCGTGACAGCGCACTGGTGCCGAGCCGCGGCTACTTCACGCAGGCGAACGCCGAATACGGCACGCCGATCGGCAGCACGCAGTACTACAAGGCCGACATCAACGCGCAGTACTATTATTCGTTCTCGCGCGGTTTCGTGCTGGGCTTCAACTTCCAGGGCGGTTACGGTAACGGCATGGGCGGCAAGCCATACCCGATTTTCAAGAACTATTACGCGGGCGGTATCGGTTCGGTGCGGGGCTACGAGCCGAGCTCGCTGGGTCCGCGCGATGCGAAGACGAACGACCCGATCGGCGGCTCGAAGCTGCTGGTGGGTAACGTCGAATTGACGTTCCCGCTGCCGGGCACGGGATACGACCGTACGTTGCGTGTCTTCACGTTCCTCGACGGCGGTAACGTCTGGGGTACGGAGGGTAACAGCACCGGCGCGAATGGCCTGCGTTACGGTTACGGTGTCGGTCTTGCGTGGATCTCGCCGATCGGCCCGCTCAAGCTCAGCTTGGGCTTCCCGCTCACGAAGCACACGGGCGACCAGTATCAGAAGTTCCAGTTCCAGATCGGGACGGCATTCTGATCCGGCGGCCGGCGATCCGGCGGCCGGCGAGCGGGCGGCGGGCGGCCCCGGCCAGCACGAGCGGCTCCCGGCGGCGGCCCCGGCCAAACTACAGTATCGAGAGGATGACTTTGCTAACCGGTATGTTTTCGAAACGTGTGGCGTGTGCGTTTGCGCTGGCAATGACGCTGGGTGTTGGCGTGGCGGGAGTCGCGCACGCTCAGGAAGCCAGGATCGCTGCGGTGAATTCGGACCGTATCCTGCGTGAATCGGCTGCCGCGAAGGCTGCGCAGGTCAAGCTCGAAGCGGAGTTCGCCAAGCGTGACAAAGATCTGGCCGACATGGCGCAGAAGCTGAAGGCGATGTCCGACTCGCTCGACAAGAACGGCGCGTCGATGTCGGCCGCCGATCGCGCGCAGAAGCAGCGCGATCTGTCGCAGCTGGATACGGACTTCCAGCGGAAACAACGCGAGTTTCGCGAAGACCTGAACCAGCGGCGCAACGAAGAGCTGGCGGCCGTGCTCGACCGGGCCAACAAGGTGATCAAGCAGATCGCCGAGCAGCAGCACTACGACCTGATCGTTCAGGAGGCGGTGTACGTGAGCCCGCGCATCGACATTACCGATCAGGTGCTCAAGGCCCTCGCGGCCTCAGGTAACTGAACGCGCATGCTGGGTCGCCCGCGGCGGGGCGGGATTGCCGGGGGCGGCGGAGCGCGGCATGGGATCGGAGTAAGCGCTACTAAAGCGCTAACTCTGGTCGACGGCGTTGCATGGGACCAGAGTAAGCGCTAAAGCGCTAACTCTGGTCGACACAGGAGACAGGATAGGCATGGCATTTACGCTCGAGGACATCGTCCAACAGTTCGGCGGTGAAGTAGTCGGAGAGGGGGCGCAGCGCGTCGGCAGTCTGGCGCCGCTCGACCAGGCAGGCCCGGACCAGCTGGCGTTCCTCGCCAATCCGAAATACCTGTCGCAGGTCGAGACGACCCGTGCGGGCGCAGTGTTGATCAACGCCGACGACCTCGCAAAGCTCAGTTCCCTTGAAGCTCGTAACTTCATCGTCACGCCGAATCCGTACGCTTACTTCGCGCGCGTCGCGCAGACCTTCATCGACATGGCCGCGCCGAAGCCGGTGCCCGGCGTACATCCGAGCGCGACCATCGACCCGTCCGCGCAAATTGCCGCGAGCGCGGTGATCGGTCCGAACGTCACGGTAGAAGCCGGCGCGGTGATCGGCGAAAACGTGCGCCTCGATGCCAACGTGGTGATCGGCCGCGGCACGCGGATCGGCGCGGGATCGCATCTGTATCCGAACGTCGCGGTGTACCACGGCTGCAAGCTCGGCGAGCGCGTGATCGTGCACGCGGGTGCGGTGATCGGTTCGGACGGGTTTGGTTTTGCGCCGGATTTCGTCGGCGAAGGCGATGCGCGTACCGGCAGCTGGGTGAAGATTCCACAGGTCGGCGGTGTGTCGATCGCGGCAGACGTCGAAATCGGCGCGAATACCACCATCGACCGTGGCGCCATGGCCGACACGGTCATCGAAGAGTGCGTGAAAATCGACAATCTCGTGCAGATCGGCCACAACTGCAAGGTCGGCGCTTACACGGTGATCGCCGGCTGCGCGGGCATCGCGGGCAGCACCACGATCGGCCGTCATTGCATGATCGGCGGAGCGGTAGGGATTGCCGGTCACGTTACGCTGGCTGACTATGTGATCGTCACGGCGAAGTCCGGCGTGTCGAAGTCGTTGCTGAAGCCGGGCATCTACACGAGCGCGTTCCCGGCGGTAAATCATGGGGACTGGAACAAGAGCGCCGCTTTGCTGCGTAACATCGACAAACTCCGTGACCGTATCAGGGCGCTCGAAAATGCTGCGTCGGCAGGCAAGCCGGCCGACGCAGCAAGCAAGTCCGCAGGCGACAAAACCTGAGATATCAGGCAAACGCGCGGGCCAACGCGCGGGCAAACCCGCAGGCCAATTCGCAGAAAAACCCGCGGAGCAACCTGCCGGCACCGCGTAAAATGGCGGGCAAGCATCAGGAAGCAAAGTCGGTTGTCGTGACCGGGTGGCATGGCCGCCGGGTCTCGGCAAGCATTGGCAGCACGCGTTACCAACCCACCTGCACCAGCATCCGCAGTCATCATCGCGCCGTTAATGCGTGAGTAGAAACACCATGAGCACCGAAAAAATCAATCTCGACATTCATAAGATTCTCACGCTGCTGCCCCATCGTTACCCGATCCTGCTGGTCGACCGGGTGCTCGAACTCGAGCCGCATAAGAGCATCAAAGCGTTGAAGAACGTGTCGATCAACGAGCCGTATTTCCAGGGTCACTTTCCGACCCGTCCGGTCATGCCCGGTGTGCTGATCCTCGAAGCGCTCGCGCAAACGGCAGCCCTGCTGACGTTTTCGGAAGAGCCCAGCGATCCGTCGAACACGCTGTATCTGTTCGTAGGCATCGACAATGCACGTTTCAAGCGCGTAGTGGAACCGGGCGATCAGCTGATCCTGAACTGCACGTTCGAGCGTCATATGCGTGGCATCTGGAAGTTCAAGGCGCGCGCTGAAGTGGATGGTGTCGTGGCGGCGGAAGCCGACCTGATGTGCGCGGTGCGGCACACGGACAAAGACGCTTAAAGATCGGGGTCCGGGCAGTCAGCGGCTTACCCTGAGCCCTGCGAGCTCCGGCTACGTCCATCCAGACAACGCAACAGAATCAGAAGCGAGGACGCATGAGCAGGATTCATCCCACTGCGATCGTCGAACCGGGCGCGCAACTCGACGAATCCGTCGAAATCGGACCGTATGCCGTCATTGGCGCGCATGTGACGATTGGCGCACGGACCACGGTCGGTTCGCACAGCGTGATCGAAGGTCACACCACGATCGGCGAAGACAACCGGATCGGCCACTACGCATCGGTCGGCGGCCGTCCGCAGGACATGAAGTACAAGGACGAGCCGACCCGGCTCGTGATCGGCAATCGCAACACGATCCGTGAATTCACCACCATCCACACCGGCACGGTGCAGGACGCGGGCGTCACCACGCTGGGCGACGACAACTGGATCATGGCGTACGTCCACATCGGTCACGATTGCCACGTCGGCAGCAACGTCATTTTGTCGAGCAATGCGCAGATGGCCGGCCACGTGACGATCGGCGACCACGCGATTATCGGCGGCATGTCGGGCGTGCATCAGTTCGTACGCATTGGTGAGCACTCCATGCTCGGCGGTGCGTCGGCGTTGGTGCAGGACATTCCGCCGTTCGTGATCGCGGCAGGCAACAAGGCCGAGCCGCACGGCATCAACGTCGAAGGCTTGCGCCGCCGCGGCTTCTCGCCGGACGCGATCTCGGCGTTGCGCTCGGCGTACCGGCTGCTCTACAAGAACGGCTTGTCGCTGGAAGAAGCGAAGCTGCAGTTGCGCGAACTCGCGTCCGCGGGTGGCGATGGCGATGCGCCGGTGCAAACGCTGCTCGCGTTTGTCGAAGCGTCGCAACGCGGCATCATCCGCTAACCGATGGCCTTGAACCCGAGTCCGCTGCGCGTCGCGATGGTGGCCGGCGAACCGTCCGGCGACCTGCTGGCGGCGTCGCTGCTCGACGGTCTCGCGAGCCGTTTGCCCGCCGCTACCCAGTATTACGGAATCGGCGGCCCACGCATGATCGCCACGGGCTTCGACGCCCACTGGCCGATGGAAAAGCTGACGGTGCGCGGCTATGTCGAAGCACTGCGGCATATTCCCGAGATCCTCGGCATCCGCAACGAACTGAAGCGCCAACTGCTGGCTGAACCGCCATCGGTGTTCGTCGGCGTGGATGCCCCCGATTTCAACTTCGGCCTCGAGCATCCGTTGCGCGACGCGGGCATTCCGACCATTCACTTCGTCTGTCCGTCCATCTGGGCGTGGCGGGGCGGGCGCATCAAGAAGATCGCCAAGGCGGTCGACCATATGCTGTGCGTGTTCCCGTTCGAAACGGCGCTGCTGGAAAAGGCTGGCGTCGCGGCGTCCTACGTGGGCCATCCACTGGCTGACGAGATCCCGATCGAACCCGATACGCTTGGCGCGCGGCGAGCGCTCGGCCTCGCGGAAAGCGGTCCGATCATCGCGGTGCTGCCCGGCAGCCGGCGCTCGGAGATCGATCTGATCGGTCCGACGTTCTTCGCCGCGATGGAAATGATGCAGCACCAGGAGCCGGGTTTGCGTTTCGTGATGCCGGCGGCCACGCCCGCACTGCGCGACATGTTGCGGCCGCTGGTCGACTCGCATCCCGGTCTGGCACTGACCATCACCGACGGCCAGTCGCAAATCGCGATGACGGCGGCCGATGCGATCCTCGTCAAGAGCGGCACGGTGACGCTGGAAGCCGCGCTGCTGAAAAAGCCGATGGTGATCTCGTACAAGGTGCCCTGGCTGACCGGCCAGATCATGCGTCGTCAGGGCTATCTTCCATACGTCGGCTTGCCGAACATTCTGGCGGGGCGTTTCGTCGTGCCCGAAATTCTGCAGCACTTCGCCACGCCCCAGGCGCTCGCCGAGGCCACGCTGAAACAGTTGCGCGACGAGGGCAACCGGCGCACGCTGACGGAAATCTTCACGGAGATGCATCACGTGCTGAAGCAGAACACCGCGCAGCGTGCGGCGGAAGTCGTGGCGAGCGTCATCGAAAAGCGGAAGGCGCGGCCGTGACCACCGCACGCGCACCACGCCGCAAGGCTGCGGCCGCTGTAGGCGCAGCGGCGCGGCAGGCCGGTCTGGACTTCGAGATGCCGGATGACATCGTCTGCGGCGTCGACGAAGCCGGGCGCGGGCCGCTGGCCGGTCCGGTGGTCGCTGCAGCAGTGATTTTCGACCCGTCGAAGCCAATGATTCGCGGGCTCGACGATTCGAAAGCGCTCACCGCCAAAAAGCGCGACGAACTCTACGACAAGATTGTCGACCGGGCGTTGGCTTACTGTATCGCGTCGGCTAGCGTCGAAGAAATCGATACGCTGAACATCCTGCACGCCACCATGCTGGCGATGAAACGGGCGGTCGAAGGCCTCTCAGTCGTGCCGACACTCGTGAAAATCGACGGCAATCGCTGCCCGACGCTGAGCATTCGCAGCGAGGCGGTAATCGGCGGCGATGCCCTGGTCAAGAGCATTTCGGCGGCGTCGATTCTCGCCAAAGTCACGCGCGACCGGATGCTGCTCGAGTTGCATCAAACCTATCCGGTCTATGGTTTTAACGCGCATGCCGGCTACGGCACGCCACAGCATCTCGCGGCGCTGCGCGAACATGGACCCTGCGAGCATCATCGGCGCTCGTTCGCACCGGTGCGTGAAGCGTATCAGCGTTTTGGCACGGCTTCGAAGCAGCTGCCGACCGGCAACGTGATCATCGTGTCCGGCGCACTCACCGGAGCCATGCTCGACGACGACGCCTTCGGCGAGCGCAGCGGCGCCTGAGCGCCATGTGCGGCCCAGCGCATCGCCCACTCTTTCATCATTCTCACTGTCTTCGCTGCCTGTGAAAGCCATCACCTCGCGGGACAATCCGCTCTACAAGCGCCTCAAGGCGCTGGCCGGCTCGACGCATCAGCAACGTCGTAGCGGTCACGCATTGCTCGAAGGGTTCCATCTCGCGAGCGCGTATCTCGATGTCGCCGGGCAGCCGGAAATGTGCATTGTCACGGAGGGCGCGCTGCGTCACAACGAAGCGCAGGCCATTGTGTCGCGCATCGACGAGCACCGTATCGTTACGCTGCCTGATGCATTGTTCGGCCAATTGTCGAACGTCGTGCACGGTGTCGGGATTCTGCTGCTGGTCGAAAAGCTCGACACGCCGCTGCCGGAGAAGGTCGCGCAAACCTGCCTCGTGCTCGATGGCGTGCAGGACGCCGGCAACGTCGGCTCGATTCTGCGCAGCGCGGCGGCCGCCGGTATTCAGCAGGTGTTTTGCGCACCGGGCACCGCCTACGCATGGTCGTCGAAGGTGCTGCGCTCGGGCATGGGCGCGCATTTTCTGCTGCAGATCCACGAAGATGTCGAAGCGCAGGTATTGACCGAGCGCCTCGCGGTGCCGGTCGTCATTACGGATTCGCATGGTGCCGAGGCGATCTACGACTGCGACCTGAGCGGACCGCTCGCGTGGGTGTTCGGCAACGAAGGGGCGGGCGTATCGCAGACCTGGCGCGATGCGGTTTCCTTGCGGGTGACGATTCCTCAGCCGGGCGGCATGGAATCGCTAAATGTGGCGGCCGCGGCGGCGGTTTGTGTCTTCGAACAGTGCCGCCAGCAGCGGCGCGCGTGACCTTGCACTGACTTCAGGTCTGAGGCGGCCTCCACGGTTACCTCAGCGCCACGCGCGTAGGTAAGACAGGCCGCGCTCAGGGGCTACGCTCAATAAGCCGGCCGATCCAGCTTGATCTCCTGCAGAATCGTCGTCGCGATCTCTTCGATCGACTTATGCGTCGACGACAGCCACTTGACCCCTTCACGCCGCATCATCGCTTCGGCTTCGTTGATTTCGTAGCGGCAATTTTCCGGCGCGGCGTACTTGCTGCCTGGCCTGCGCTCGTTACGGATCTCCGACAGCCGCTGCGGATCGATCGACAAACCAAACATTTTCTGCCGATGCGCCAATAGCGGCGTAGGCAGCTTGCCGCGCTCGAAGTCTTCCGGAATCAGCGGATAGTTGGCCGCTTTCACCCCGTACTGCATGGCCAGATACAGGCTCGTCGGGGTCTTGCCGCTGCGCGACACGCCGACCAGAATCACGTCGGCATCGGCCAGATTGCGGTTCGATTGACCGTCGTCGTGGGCGAGCGAGAAGTTGATCGCCTCGATCCGGTTCTTGTATTCCTCGGTATCGGCGTTCTGGTGGCCACGGCCCATCGCGTGGCTCGACTTGAGCTCCAGTTCCTGTTCGAGCGGCTCGACGAAGGTCTGGAACATATCCAGCACGAGCGCATTCGAGCCTTTGACGATCTGATTCGAGGCGCTGTCCACCAGCGTCGTGAAGACGATTGGACGGCGGCCGTCTTGCTGGATCGCTTCGTTGATCTTTTCTAGCGTGGCGTAGGCTTTGTCTGTCGAGTCGACGAAGGGCACGCGAACCAGGCGGAATTTCTGGTCGAACTGGGAGAGGATCGAATGCGCGAAGGTTTCGGCAGTGATCCCGGTACCGTCGGAGACGATGAATACGGTGGGCGGCATCAGGGGGACTGGGGAACGTGAGCGGGAAAAAGCGCTCGAATGAAACATCGCTGCATTGACATCGCTGCACGGTGGCTAACCGTGAATGACAGCGGCGTCATGTCAGCGCACCGTGGGCACCGCAACTGCGCCCGGATGGCGGTGGGGCCTCGCAAAAGCCCGTCAGCCGGTCCGGGGCGCAATTCGAGGCGCAATTCTCGTCCGACTGTCACATTTTGAGAGTCGGCACGGTAGAATAGCGGCAACCTGTTGGATAAGCAATTGCAGGCGATTGGCGTCTAACTTACCGCGAACGGTCGGTCAACGCCGCGCTTTCAGCCGGCAACTTGCGGCGAATGGGTGGGATCGATCGGTAATTTCGTCCAACCGCTTTCTACGTCGCGCTTCTGGCGATTCTGGTGTTTCCGGCCATTTGCAGCGATTGCTTCTCCAACAGGTTGTGCAAGACGCGAGGTCACGCTTCCAATGGGCGTCTCGCGTCCAAGCCCACTTGCACAGCCGTGAATTTCTTTCACACTTAGGGGCTTGTATGACTAACGCAGTTACCGTCGCAAAGGAAGAGGCGTATGTAGTTCCGTTCGAGCAGTTGCGGATGACCGATGTGGAGATTGTCGGCGGCAAGAACGCGTCGCTTGGCGAGATGATCAGTCAGCTCGCCGAAGCCGGCGTGCGCGTGCCGACTGGCTTCGCTACCACGGCGCTGGCTTTCCGTGACTTCTTGCATCACAACGATCTGACTGAACGCATTGCCAAACGTCTCGAAACGCTTGATATCGACGACGTGAAGGCGCTCGCCGAAGCGGGCAAGGAGATCCGTCAATGGATCGTCGACGCCCCGATGCAGCCGCGTCTCGAAGCGGATATCCGCGCAGGTTTCGAGACCCTGCAAAACAGCTCGCCTGAAGAGTTGTCGTTTGCCGTGCGTTCATCGGCAACGGCAGAAGACCTGCCGGACGCATCGTTTGCCGGTCAGCAGGAAAGCTATCTCAACGTGGTCGGCATCGACGAGGTGCTCGATCGCATGAAGCACGTGTTCGCGTCGCTGTATAACGACCGGGCTATCTCCTATCGCGTCCACAAGGGCTTCACCCACGCTGAAGTCGCGTTGTCGGCAGGCGTGCAGCGCATGGTGCGCTCGGACGTCGGTGCGGCAGGCGTGATGTTCACGCTGGACACGGAATCGGGCTTCAAGGACGCCGTTTTCATCACGTCGAGCTACGGCCTGGGCGAAACGGTCGTGCAGGGCGCGGTGAATCCGGACGAGTTCTACGTCTTCAAGACCACGCTCGCACAAGGCAAGTACCCGATCATCCGCCGCTCGATCGGCTCGAAGCTGATCAAGATGGAATTCACCAAGGCCGGCGAGCAAGGCCGCGTGAAGACCGTCGACGTCGCGCACGAGCAGCGCAACCGCTTCTCGATCACCGACGAAGACGTGATCGAACTCGCGAAATACGCTGTCATCATTGAAAAGCACTACGAGCGTCCGATGGACATCGAGTGGGGCAAGGACGGCCGCGACGGCAAGATCTTCATTCTGCAGGCGCGTCCGGAAACGGTGAAGAGCCAGGCTGCAGGGAAGGCCGAGCAACGCTTCAAGCTGAAGGGCCAATCGAACGTGCTGACGACCGGCCGCGCAATCGGCCAGAAGATCGGTGCGGGTCCGGTGCGCGTGATCCACGATCCGTCGGAGATGGACCGTGTGCAGCCGGGCGACGTGCTGGTGGCCGACATGACCGACCCGAACTGGGAACCGGTGATGAAGCGCGCATCCGCCATTGTCACGAACCGTGGCGGCCGTACCTGCCACGCGGCGATCATCGCGCGTGAGTTGGGCGTGCCGGCGGTGGTCGGCTGCGGCGACGCGACCGACGTGCTGAAGGACGGCGCGCTGGTGACCGTGTCCTGCGCGGAAGGCGACGAAGGCAAGATCTACGACGGTCTGCTCGAAACCGAAATCACCGAAGTGCAGCGCGGCGAACTGCCGCCGATTCCGGTGAAGATCATGATGAACGTCGGCAACCCGCAGTTGGCCTTCGACTTCTCGCAACTGCCGAACGCAGGCGTGGGTCTGGCGCGGCTTGAATTCATCATCAACAACAACATCGGCGTTCACCCGAAGGCGATTCTCGAGTATCCGAACATCGATCAGGACCTGAAGAAGGCCGTGGAAAGCGTGGCGCGTGGCCATGCATCGCCGCGCGCGTTCTATGTCGACAAGCTGACCGAAGGTGTCGCCACGATCGCGGCGGCGTTTTATCCGAAGCCTGTGATCGTGCGTCTGTCGGACTTCAAGTCGAACGAGTACAAGAAGCTGATCGGCGGTTCGCGTTACGAGCCGGACGAAGAAAACCCGATGCTGGGCTTCCGTGGCGCATCGCGCTACATCGCTGACGACTTCGCCGAAGCGTTCCAGATGGAATGCATCGCGCTGAAGAAAGTGCGTGAAGATATGGGCCTCGATAACGTCGAGATCATGGTGCCGTTCGTGCGTACGCTGAAGCAGGCGGAGCGCGTGGTCGGGCTGCTGGAGAAGTTCGGCCTGAAGCGCGGTGAGAAGGGCTTGCGCCTGATCATGATGTGCGAAGTGCCGTCGAACGCGATTCTCGCCGAGGAATTCCTGCAATTCTTCGACGGCTTCTCGATCGGTTCGAACGACCTGACGCAACTCACGCTCGGCCTCGACCGCGACTCGGGCATGGAACTGCTGGCAGTCGATTTCGACGAGCGCGATCCGGCCGTCAAGTTCTTGTTGAAGCGCGCGATCGACACGTGTCTGCGACTGAACAAGTACGTCGGTATCTGCGGCCAGGGCCCGTCGGATCATCCTGACTTCGCACAATGGCTGACCGATGAAGGCATCAAGTCGATCTCGCTGAACCCGGACTCGATCATCGAGACGTGGCAGAAGTTGGCGAAGTCGTCGGCGCAGTAAGCGCAGTAAAAAAGCGCAATAAACAAGCCCCGGGCAGGTGCCCGATAGGCAGCTTGCATAAAGGGTGGTGCGCTACATCAAAAGCACGTAAAAGCGTGCTGCACCGCCCAATAAAATGCACGCGCTTCGTGCTATAAACACCCCGGTAGATCCGGGGTGTTTTGCTTTCTGGAGGTCGACGTGGCGCCAGGTGGATTGTTCTGGTGGATCGGGGCGGGTGTGCTAGTCGTGCTGGAGTTGATCAGCGGCACTTTCTATTTGCTGATGATCGCGGTGGGCTGCGTTGCGGCTGCCATTGCGCATCTGGCGGGCGCGACCGCCGACCTGCAGTTCGCGATTGCAGCTGTCGTGGCGCTGGCGGCGGTCCTGTTGCTGAGGCGTTCGCGCTTCGGCCGCAGAGCGCGCAAAGAAGCGTCGAAGAACCCGGACGTCAATCTGGACATTGGCCAGACCTTGAGCGTGCCGGCGTGGCACGAGCGCCGGGCGCGCGCCAATTACCGCGGCGCTGCGTGGGACGTCGAACTGGCCGCCGGCGAGCCCGAAGATGCGCAGTTCTATGAAATCGCCGAGATGCGTGGCAGTTGCCTCGTCGTCGTGGCCAGCCGGCAAGCGAAAGCCAAGGCAACCGTGGCTTGAGCGTGCACCAATGCGTGCACAGAACTACGCACAACTATTCGAACTACGGACCGGAGGGCAGTAATGGATTCAACCATCGTCGGGGCGGTGTTGCTGATTATCGTGATCGTGCTGGCGGCACAGACGCTCAAGATCGTGCCGCAGCAGCATGCGTGGGTGCTGGAGCGGCTCGGCCGCTATCACCGTACGCTGACACCGGGCTTGAGCTTCGCGTTTCCGTTCGTCGACCGGATCGCATACAAGCACATCCTCAAGGAAATCCCGCTCGAAGTGCCGAGCCAGGTGTGTATTACGCGCGACAACACGCAATTGCAGGTGGATGGCGTGCTGTATTTCCAGGTCACCGATCCCATGAAGGCGTCGTACGGCTCGAGCAACTTCGTGTTCGCTATTACGCAGCTATCGCAGACCACGCTGCGCTCGGTGATCGGTAAACTCGAACTCGACAAGACTTTCGAAGAACGTGACTTCATCAACCACAGCATCGTGTCGTCGCTCGATGAGGCGGCGTCGAACTGGGGCGTGAAGGTGCTGCGCTACGAGATCAAGGACCTGACGCCGCCCAAGGAAATTCTTCACGCGATGCAGGCGCAGATCACCGCCGAGCGCGAGAAGCGCGCGCTGATCGCGGCATCCGAAGGGCGTAAGCAGGAGCAGATCAATATCGCTTCCGGTGGCCGTGAGGCGGCAATCCAGAAGTCAGAAGGCGAGCGGCAGGCGGCCATCAACCAGGCGCAGGGGCAGGCGTCGGCGATTCTGGCGGTGGCTGAGGCTAACTCGCAGGCGATTCAGAAGATCGCTGCGGCAATCCAGTCGAACGGCGGGATGGAAGCAGTGAACCTGAAAGTGGCCGAGCAGTACGTGAACGCGTTCGGTAACCTGGCGAAGCAGGGTACCACGCTGATCGTGCCGGGCAACCTGGCGGATATGAGTTCGATGATCGCGTCGGCGCTGACGATCGTGAACAAGGGGAAGGGCGCGACTGAGGTGCGCTGATTGATTTTTGCTTTCTTGCCGAAAAAATGGCCCGCTGATTTTGCGGGCCATTTTTTGTTGAGTATTCGTTGAATCGCAGCTTTTGGCAGTAAGCCGGCTGGGCAGCAAAGCGCGGCAAATCCGCGCATCACGCGGCGCGAATCGGGCCAACTCGCAGGCCAACTCGCAGGCCAAACTCGCCGCTCAAGCCGGTGATTGCGATCACGACGGCGAACGCATCAGGCGCGCCTTCTCGCGTTCCCAGTCGCGCTTCTTTTCGGTCTCGCGCTTATCGTGCTGCTTCTTACCCTTGGCCAGCCCGATTTCGCATTTGACCCGGCCGCCCTTGTAGTGGAAGTTCAGCGGCACGAGCGTGTAGCCGCGCTGCTCGACTTTGCCGATCAGTTTGCTGATTTCCTCGCTATGCAGCAGCAGCTTGCGCGTGCGCACCGGGTCCGGGTGGATGTGGGTCGAGGCCTCGGGCAGCGGGCTGATGTGCGTGCCGATCAGGAACAGTTCGTTATTCTTGATGACCACGTAGCCTTCCTTGATCTGGCCGCGGCCGGCGCGCAGGGCTTTGACCTCCCATCCTTCGAGCACGAGCCCCGCTTCGTAGCGTTCTTCGACCGAGTAGTCGTAGAAGGCTTTTCTGTTGTCAATGATGCTCATGAATGGAAAGTGCCCAACTCGTTTAAAATCACGATTTTAGCAAAGCGGGGCAAGGAAAGCCCGCGGCGCTTGTCCACCCTTGCCACGCGCTGTTCAATTTATGGCAGATGTCCAGAAAACCGTGTTGATCCGCCATTCGGCGGAACAGATGTTCGACCTCGTGACCGACGTTGCCGATTACCCCAACTTCCTGCCTTGGTGCGGGGGAGTCGAAATCCGCCGCCAGGACGAAACCGGCATGGAGGCGAAGATCGATATCAACTTCAAGGGCATCAAACAGCACTTCGCCACGCATAACAGCATGGAGCGGCCCACGCGCATCGACATGGAATTCGCGGACG
The DNA here is from genome assembly GCF_050434205.1 of Paraburkholderia sp. GAS348. Lineage (NCBI taxonomy): Bacteria > Pseudomonadati > Pseudomonadota > Betaproteobacteria > Burkholderiales > Burkholderiaceae > Paraburkholderia > Paraburkholderia sp. GAS348. Next base: position 162,661 of record NZ_JBNPVT010000011.1, on the reverse strand, counting down.
GCCCATTTCGCAAATTCACCGGCTTCTGGCGGTTCACGCCTTTGCGTGCGGATGCCTGCAAGATCGAATTTGCGTTGCACTACGAATTCACCAACATCATTCTCGAGAAGATCATTGGGCCGGTGTTCAGTCACATCGCCAACACCTTCGTCGAATCGTTCGTGAAGCGCGCCGACCAGCGCTACGGTAAGGCATGAGCGCGCGCTTGTCGATTGAAGTCTGCTACGCGCTTGCTGATGAGCAGACGCTGATCGTGGTCGATCTGCCGGAAGGCGCCACGCTGCAGCAGGCGCTCGAAGCGAGCGGCATCTTGCGGCGTTATCCGCAGATCGATCTGGGCGCGCAGAAGGTCGGCGTGTTCGGCAAGCTGAAGCCGTTGGATACGGTACTCGCCGACCATGATCGCGTCGAGATTTACCGGCCGCTGCTGGTGGATCCGAAGCTGTCGCGCCAACGGCGTGTTGAGAAGACCCGCAAAGCGGGCTCGATCGAAGGGCGCCGCTGGCAGAACAAGGATTCGCGCTAGGTCGTCTTGTGGCTCTGGCCGTGGCTCTGGCTCTGGCTCTGGCTCTGGCTCTGGCTCTGGCTGTGGCTGTAGCCGTGGCCGTGGCCGTGACCGTGGCAGCGCCAAGGGTGCCTCGTCTCAATGCACCGAAGGCTGCGCCTTTTCCTCGATCGACGCCGCGCCGGACGTATCGTCGTCCGCATGCTGGCGCACCGACCAGCACACCCCCGCCACCAGCAGCAGGATCGCCGCAGTTTCCAGCGGGCGCGGCAGGCGCTGGTCGTAGATGAACGCGTAGAGCAGCGCGAATAGCGTCTCGAACACGATCATCTGGCCGGACAGGGTGAGCGGCAGCCGCTTCGACGCGGCATTCCACAACCCGTTGCCGAGCCATGACGCGCCGACGGCGAGGCCCAGATTCAGCATCCAGAAGGTGTGCCAGCGCTCGTCGCTGAGTGGCCCCTGCAGGCTGCCGGACGGCATGACGGCGACTGCCAGCCACAACCCTGCGCCGAGCGCGCCGGTCACCACACCCCACAGCACCGACCACTCATTGCCGCTGAAATGCGTCTGACGCTGCAGATAGCGGGCGTTTTCGACCGCGAACCAGGTCCAGCAGGCGAGCGCGCCGACCGCGCAGGCGAGGCCGAGGAGCTTCGTCGCGATACTCACTGGCGTGCTGTCCGCTACCGTGAAGACGTCGATGTTGATGCAGGCGATGCCGGCCACCACCAGCGAAAGCGGCCATGCGAGGCGGGCGAGCGGCACGGCGCCATGATCGCGCCGGCCGAGCAGCGTCACCGTGACCGGCAGCACGCCGACGATCAGCGATGCCGGCGCGATGCCGATCATATGGACCGCTGCGGTCAGCAGCAGGTAGTACAGCAGGTTGCCGGCCAGCGCCAGTTTGACCAGTGCGCCGAGATCTTCGCGGGTCAGGCGTTTGACGAGCGAGCGCGCGATCGGCAGCGCGGCGGCCAGCGAAACGATGCCGTACATCGTGTAGCGGCCCGCGCTCAGCAGCAGCGGTGAAAAATCGGGCAGCACGCGCGGCACCAGAAACACCATGCCCCATAAAGCCCCGGCCATTACTCCATATGCCACACCGCGCTGCATCGACTGCCCCTGCAAGAAAAACTGGAATGGTCGGCAGAATAGCCGTTTGGCGGGCGGGGCGTCTTGTTTGATTCTGCATTCCTGCGGTTTTATCCGGTGTGTTCAGGCGCTTTTTAACTGCCGCGCGGTGGCTCGGCGGCGTGGAAGCCCTCCGAATTGCCCTCGCTCGAACCGGGCGGCGCCTCCATGCACCCGAACGCGCATACGAAACCGGATCGAACCCGAGGCGAACGTGAAAGCGAAATCGAAGGGCCTGAAGTCACGAAAAAAATCCCCCGAAATTCGCTAAGCTGCTGTTAGTGCAGTGAAAACCGGGGAGGTATCGCGTATAATTCGCTTTTGCGCCTATAGGATTTGCCATGCGTCTGATCCAAACAGCACTCACGTTCGATGACGTGCTCCTCGTCCCGGCTTTCTCCGATGTTCTGCCGCGCGACACCAGCCTCAAGACCCGGCTGACCCGCAACATCTCCCTGAATATGCCGCTCGTGTCCGCCGCCATGGACACCGTCACCGAAGCCCGTCTCGCGATCGCGATGGCGCAAATGGGTGGCGTGGGTATCATCCACAAGAATTTCACGCCGGCCGAACAGGCGCGTGAAGTTGCCAAGGTCAAGCGCTTCGAATCGGGCGTCGTGCGCGATCCGATCACCGTGCCGCCGCAAATGAAGGTGCGCGACGTCATCGCGCTGTCGCGCCAGCATGGCATTTCGGGCTTCCCGGTTGTCGAAGGCGCGCAACTGGTCGGCATCGTCACGAACCGTGACTTGCGCTTCGAAGAGCGTCTGGACGAGCCCGTGCGCAACATCATGACCCCGCGCGAGCGCCTCGTCACCGTCAAGGAAGGCACGCCGCTCGCCGAAGCCAAGGCGCTGATGCACAGTCACCGCCTCGAGCGCGTATTGGTGATCAACGACGCATTCGAACTGCGCGGCCTGATGACCGTCAAGGACATCACCAAGCAAACCGAACACCCGGACGCGTGTAAAGATGAACACGGCAAGCTGCGCGCAGGCGCGGCAGTCGGCGTGGGCGAAGACAACGAAGAGCGCGTTGAGCTGCTGGTGCAGGCGGGCGTGGACGTGATCGTCGTCGACACGGCGCATGGCCACAGCAAGGGTGTGCTCGAGCGCGTCAAGTGGGTCAAGCAGACGTTCCCGCATGTCGAAGTGATCGGCGGCAACATCGCTACCGCCGCGGCGGCCAAGGCGCTCGTCGAATACGGCGCGGATGCCGTGAAGGTCGGTATCGGCCCGGGCTCGATCTGTACGACGCGGATCGTCGCCGGCGTGGGCGTGCCGCAGGTCACTGCGATCTCGGACGTATCGGAAGCGCTGAAGGGCTCGGGCGTGCCGGTCATCTCCGACGGCGGCGTGCGTTTCTCGGGCGACGTCAGCAAGGCGCTGGCAGCCGGCGCGAACTCCGTGATGATGGGCAGCATGTTCGCCGGCACCGAAGAAGCGCCGGGCGACGTGTTCCTGTTCCAGGGCCGCCAGTACAAGTCGTACCGTGGCATGGGTTCGGTCGGCGCGATGAAGGACGGCGCGGCAGACCGCTACTTCCAGGACAACTCCGCGAACATCGACAAGCTGGTGCCGGAAGGGATCGAAGGCCGCGTCGCCTACAAGGGTTCGGTCAACGCGATCCTGTACCAGCTGATCGGCGGCGTGCGCGCCAGCATGGGCTACTGCGGTTGCCGCACGATCACGGAGATGAACGACAAGGCCGAGTTCGTGCAGATCACGGGCGCGGGCTTGCGCGAGTCGCATGTGCATGATGTGCAGATCACCAAGGAAGCGCCCAACTACCACGTGGACTAAATGCCAATGAAGCCATTGCTGCGCGCTGTACTCATCCTTGATGCGTTGTTGCTGCTTGCGTTCGGCCTGCTGTTTCTGCTGACGCCCTGGACTTCGCTGTACAACGCGCTGCTTTTGGTGCAAACCCAGCCGGCTCTGGTCGGCCAGGGGTTTGGCGTGGCGCTGATCGGGCTCGCGTGGCTTGCTTTGCACGCGTCGATCGACGGCGCGCTTACGTCGACGGTGGCCAAGGTCGTCGGCCATGTGAACTGGCTGACCGGCGTGCTGATGCTGGTCTGGCTGCTTGGGCTGCATACGCCGGCGCTGACCGGTTTCGGGCAGATCATCGCGGTGCTGGCCGGTGTCGTACTGCTGGTGGTTGGCCTCGGTGGTGTGCGGCTGTCGGGCGCGGTGCGGCGGCGTGAAAAGGTGCGGCTGGTTGAAGCCACTGCTGCCGAGCGTGCCGAAAAGCAGGCCGCCAAAGATGCCGCGAAAGATGCTGCCAACAAGCGCGATTCCGGTCGGGTGACGGCGGGCTTTCCGGCCTATCGCACCGAACCGGTCGTCGAGCCCGTTATGCCGGTCACACGGCCCGTGAGTCCTGTTTCGGCAGCGCCGCTTCATCCGGTGGTCGACGAACCGGGGCTGACCGCGTCTGAACGCGCCGCACGGGCTGAGACTGCGGCCGCGCGCGACGACGCACGCAACGCCGCCGCGGATGCGCCAGGTGCGCCGCGTCCGCCGTTTCATGGCTGACTCATGGCTGATTCATGGCTGACTCAGGGCGGACGCCTCGAGCGCCAGAACGTTTGCCGAAGCTACCGGATTCCGTTCGTGCGCGCAGCAGGTGAGTGCCTGCTGCGCCCGCTGGCCCAGCGCGCTTCATCGTCACGCTTCATGCTCGATCGTCCCCACGCGGACTGCTTTGAATTCAACGCCGCGCTTCATGCGCGGCATCCCATATCCGTTCACTTTTGACTCCGTCCGCTGCCATGCATGACAAGATCCTGATCCTCGACTTCGGTTCGCAAGTCACCCAACTGATTGCACGTCGCGTTCGCGAAGCCAACGTGTATTCGGAAATTCATCCGTACGACGTCGATGCGTCGTTCATTCGCGATTTCGCGCCGAAGGGCGTGATCCTGTCCGGCGGCCCGAGCTCGGTCACCGAAACGGATACGCCGCGCGTGCCGCAAGCGGTGTTCGAACTCGGCGTGCCCGTGCTGGGTATTTGCTACGGCATGCAGGCGATGGCCGAGCAGCTCGGCGGCAAGGTCGACATCGGCCACCTGCGCGAGTTCGGCTACGCCGAAGTGCGTGCGCGCAACCATACGAGCCTGCTCGAAGGCATCAACGACTTCACCACGCCGGAAGGTCACGGCATGCTGAAGGTGTGGATGAGCCACGGCGACAAGGTGCTGGAAATGCCGCCGGGCTTCCAGCTGATGGCCTCGACGGAATCGTGCCCGATTGCCGCGATGGCTGACGAGGCGCGTCATTTCTACGGTCTGCAATGGCACCCGGAAGTCACGCACACCGTGCAGGGCCGCGCGATGCTCGAACGTTTCGTGCTGCAGATTTGCGGCGCGAATCCCGATTGGGAAATGGGCCACTACATCGACGAAGCCGTCGCGAAGATCCGCGAGCAGGTCGGTAACGAGCATGTGATTCTGGGCTTGTCGGGCGGCGTGGATTCGTCGGTGGCGGCGGCGCTGCTGCATCGCGCGATCGGCGATCAGCTGACCTGCGTGTTCGTCGATCACGGCCTCCTGCGTTTGAACGAAGCCGAGCAGGTGATGGCGACGTTCGCTGAGAACCTCGGCGTCAAGGTGATTCACGTCGACGCGAGCGAAGTGTTCCTGTCGAAGCTGGCCGGTGTGACCGACCCGGAAGCGAAGCGCAAGATCATCGGCGCGGAATTCGTCGAAGTGTTCCAGACCGAAGCCAACAAGCTGACCGATGCGAAGTGGCTCGCGCAAGGCACGATCTATCCGGACGTGATCGAATCGGCCGGCAAGGGCAAGAAGGCGACGCAGACCATCAAGAGCCACCACAACGTGGGCGGCCTGCCGGAGACGCTGAATCTGAAGCTGCTCGAACCGCTGCGCGAACTGTTCAAGGATGAAGTGCGCGAACTCGGCGTGAAGCTCGGTTTGCCGCCGGCCATGGTGTATCGCCACCCGTTCCCGGGCCCGGGTCTCGGTGTGCGGATTCTCGGCGAAGTGCGTCGCGATTTCGCCGATCTGCTGCGCCGCGCGGATGCGATTTTCATCGAGACGCTGCGCACCTTCATTGACAAGGAGACCGGCAAGTCCTGGTACGACCTGACAAGCCAGGCGTTCGCGGTATTCCTGCCGGTGAAGAGCGTCGGCGTGATGGGCGACGGACGGACCTACGAGTATGTCGTCGCGCTGCGTGCTGTGCAGACGCTGGACTTTATGACTGCGCATTGGGCGCATCTGCCGCACGAATTGCTGGGGCATGTGTCGAACCGCATCATTAATGAAGTGCGCGGGATTAACCGGGTGGTGTACGACATCTCGGGGAAGCCGCCTGCGACCATCGAGTGGGAATGATTCAGACTGCTCCCAAGTCGTTCCGGGAGGACTGGTTTTTCATGTTTTTCGTTTAAAAACATGAGGTTATTGTCCGGTGTGTTCTGCTGTGATCCGGGCAATGCCTGGTGGAAATGTCGGTATCGGTGACGGTGCCGACATTTCTTCCTCGGACGGCCTTGTCCGATACCGTCAAATCAGTCTGACGGTATCGGTTGACGGTATACGTTCGAGGAGTCCCCTATGCTCACAGACATGCAGTTGCGAGCGCTGAAGCCGGCCAAGAAGATCTGCAAGGTTGCCGATCAACGGGGGCTATATGCGGCAGTGACGCCGTCAGGCGCGGTGAGCTTCCGGTACGACTACTCCAGTTTCGCGACGACGGCACGCTGGTCTTTGACCGGTACGATCGCGACTATCTGGGCAGTGACCGGGCCGACGTGTATTGCGTCGAACGCGACGCTGTTGCCGGGCTTTACGACGCCATGGCGCTTGCGACCGGCGAAAGGCCGACGACGCCGGAGACACTGCTCGCCGCCATCGGCCGGCATTATCCCGCATGGGATGATGCATACCGATGGATCTATGTCCGCGCGAGCCGTATCGTTTTTCTCAGTTGAAGCCGGCGAAATCACTCGCATCGTTGAATATTGGCCGGAATCATATGCTGCCCCTGCCAATCGAGCGCATCGAGTAGGTGACCGCGTATCGCCGGCGTTGTGCCGGCTAGACCACCGGCGCGAACTGGGCCAATTTGAGCCGCTCGTGGTGACTGCCTGAATCGGTGACAATTTCCGAAGCGCTATTGACAGCTTCGCTCTAGAACGGCAACCTCCGGTCATGGACCACGACGCGTGCAAATTCATGATGTGCACCATGACCGCCACTGGCGAGTCGTGGGAATCGTGACGTTCATACATCGCACATAGATTTCCTCAACGGCCCTGCCAGTCATGACGGGGCCGTGTCTTTTCAATCGCTCCGTTTTGTATTGGCACAAATAGGAGTGGTTGCATGCACGACAAAGTATGTGTTTCCGATCTTCTGAGTCCTATCGACGCTTGGACCTGGCAGATCGCGCTGAGGAGCGCGGCATGCTGACGATACGGAAAGCTAGCAGTGGCGATGTGCTCGATGCGTGGGATATCCGCAAGGCTTCGGTACTTGCTGCGTGCGCCGAATATTATCCAGAAGCATCCTTGTCAGCGTGGGTTGATGGCTCGCCGACCGACAAATGGGCCAGCGTTGTCGAACGCGACTTTTACGTAGCCATCGATGAAGGATTGGTCGTTGGTACAGGGATGTTTACCGTCGCAAGCGGGCAAGTGGACGCCATCTTCGTCCGGCCGTCTCACATGGGGCGCGGTATTGGGCGCAAGATGCTGCAGTTACTCGAAGCGTTGGCTCGCGATCACGGACTTGCCTCGATGCGGCTCGATGCCACGCTGAACGCGGCACCGTTTTATCGTTATTGTGGTTGGTCGGGGGATGCGATTTCGACGTACCGAACGTCGCGCGGACTGGAATTGGCTTGCGTGCCAATGACTAAGCGCGTTGCCCTAGCGTAGCTTGATCCCGTGCCGACTGCTGCCGCCCGCAGTCGGCAAAACGTTTGGCTGAATGGCCGCAATCGGGAAGCCCGTCAGTCCGCTTCGGGGCGCGTGCTGCCGATCGAAGCCTGGCAAGGTTCAAGCTGAACATGTCCATTCCATCTCGGCCAGTACCGGCCGCTCGACGGCAGGCGAGAGATCGCTGACAATTGGGTTGGTTGTCGCTACTTGATCGCAACTCGCGATGTCGACGTCGTCGAGCAGGCGGCACGTCGCGGCGCATCGCCGATCAACACTTCACCCATGGCTATGACCGAAGCACTTCAACTGACTCTCGTTGGCAAGACCATTGATCTTCGCGTTCTTGAACCTGCAGACGCGCCTTGTCTCCTCGACGCTGCGGCAGACGGCGAGCTTTGGAATTTAAAAGTGACTGTCGTGCCGGGGCCGTCGACTATCGACCCATACGTCGCTACGGCATTGCGGGGACATCAGGAAGGTCACGTCGTCCCGTTTGTGGTTATCGCTCGTGATACCGGCCGCATCATTGGGAGCACACGCTTTTGGAAGATCGACCGGACCAATAGGAAACTCGAAATCGGTCACACTTGGCTGAGCGAGTCTGTCCAACGAACGGCGGCAAACACGGAGGCGAAATACCTCCTCCTGAAATACGCATTTGAAGTAATGCAATGTGTCCGCGTGCAGTTCACGACCGATGAGCTAAACGAGAAGTCGAGGGCTGCAATATTGCGCATCGGTGCAAAACAGGAAGGTATCGTTCGCCATGAGCGGATCATGCCTGATGGCCGCAAGCGCAATTCGGTGCGATTCAGCATCATCGATACCGAATGGTCCGGCGTGAAAGCAACGCTGGAAGACAAGCTCATGCGCTCAGCGGAAGCACAAAATACGACTATCTAGGATCTTCCGGGCAGGCGGTCCCGCACCACGGCGAAACATCTCGATCGTCCATCTGTCAGCTTTCCGAGACCGGCCAACTCCAGCCGTTGGTCCGCGCTATGGCGAGGATGTCCGAACGGCGGCTCCGGCCCTTACAACGGCCCCTCGGGCGTGCACGCGATCATCATGATGGCTTTGTTCAAAGGCGAATGGCCTCTCGCGGCCACCCGCCCACGCTCGTGTCGACACAACCTGTCACTCATCAGACGCCCGCAGCCTCTGGCGCGCGGGAAGCTAAGGAAGCCAATTCGATTTCGCTGGTTTCAATCGCGGGCTTCTCAGCGCTAGTGTCAAGCGAACGCGTCATTAACAGGTAAGCCACCGCAGACACTACCAGGCCTACCGCCCACGCGATATCGACACCACCGATCTTTTGCGCGATCGCACCGGTATAGAAACCCGGCAACACGAAGAACGGGATCGTCGAAAAAAATCCGATCGCATAAGCCAGCAGCCCACGAACGCCCCACGCCCCATAAATCCCGCCCGGCGTGAACAAATCGGTAATCGCGTATTCGCCGCGACGCACAAAGAAATAGTCAACCAGGTTGATCGCCGTCCATGGCACCAGCAGATACAGCATGATCGTCAGCGCGGCAAACAGGATGTCGATTGCGTTGCCCGTCAACGCCAGTGAGATGATCATCCACAGCGCGGTCAGTCCTATTAGCGTGACGATACGGATCGAGCGCGTTGGTTTCACCGGCCAGAAGGAATCGAGTCCTGTGACAATGGTCAGCATGGCGCTGTACGCGTTCAGCCCCATCGTCGCGGCCATTGCGCCGATCGATGCCAGCGAGATCAACGCACCGAATCCGTGAAACACCGCATTGCCCGCGCCGTACAGCGCTACGAGGCCATCTGACGCGCCGAGCCGGGTTGCCAGCCACGCACCGAGCGCAATCAGCCAGATTGCCGACACCGACGCACCGATGAACACTGCCGCGATGATCGAACGCGGCCGGGTTTCGCGTGGCAGGTAGCGCGAATAGTCCGAGACATAGGGTGCATAGGTGATGTTGTAGCTCGCGCTTGCGGCGAACTGTGCGGCAAACGCGACGATACTGAACGCCCCCGGATGATCGACCTTGCCGCCCGCCGCGCCGGACATGATCGCCAGCGACAGCACGATATACAGCGGCAGGCTGGCGACGAGCATCCACTTGAACACCCGATGCAGCCAGTCGTGGCCGTACACGGCGAGCGCCAATGCGAGCAGCGCGGTTCCGATCGTGACGGCTACTGGCGACCATCCGAAGATACCCTTCAGTCCGCTCGACATCAGCACCGTATCGACAACATTAAAGCCGACGAACGTGAAGGCGGTAGCGAGCAACACCACGACGACACCCCGATAACCGAACTGCGCGCGCGACTGGATCATCTGCGGCAAACCGAGGTGTGCGCCCTGCGATGCGTGAAACGCCATGAACAGGGTCCCAAACAGAATGCCGAGCGTACCCGACAGCACCGTGTAGCCGAGCGAAAGTCCCATGCCCGGTCCGACGAACCCGATCGCGATGGTGAAAAACTGGAAGTTGCCGAGAAACCAGAATGGCCCCTGTCCGGCTACACGGCCGTGCCGTTCACGTTCCGGAACATAATCGATCGAGCGCGTCTCGATGCCACCCCGATGCGGCGGCACGGCGGCCGGTGCGGGATCCCAAGTCGTTGTGTTGTTGCTGTTCATATCCCTTTCTCGCTTTTGGCAAAGACTACTGGAAGCGGCGCTGACCCCGCGGCTATTACGTGATTGAATTTCCTGGAAGGCACCCTGGCCGTCGAGCAACTGCATCGCTCCGCATGGACACGTTCGTCTTCGCTGAGCTCATGCTGCCGAGTCCTCAAGCGTCTGATCCGATTCCGCATGGGCAGGCAGTGGCGACAGGTGCTCATGGACCGCCAGCCACCCTCCGCCAGTCCGCGCAAACACGATCGACTCGCGCTCATCAAGCGTGGTGCGGCCCGCGCGCGTCGATACGGTGGTGCGCACCGCATGCGTGAAAATCGCGCATTCGCCAACCAGCTGCACAGAGCGATCGCTCGACTCACAACCAAGCACTGCGAACTGCTGCTCCTGTTCCAGGCGGTGCCAGAGCGCTTCGTACGCCACACGCGAAGGCAAGGATTCGGTAACGTGATAGAACAGGAAAGTCGCATCCGGCGCGAAGGCCGCGAAATAGGCGTCGCGGTCATGCCGCGCAAATGCATCGATCAATATGTCGGCTGCGGCCAGTACCTGCTGTTCGGTCTCGCTCAAGGAGTCAGCTCCAATCGGTCGGTCAAAGGGGGTGGAGGGCAAGTCAATTGCCCGGAGCAACCGTTTCATTGGCATTGAATCGATGCCGCCGATCGATGCATGGCGCTACCGGGAATCAACCGGAACGGCGTGCTGCTGAGACAAGCTGGCCCGCTTAGGGACACTGGCCAGTTCGCGTGACTAACGCGGTCAATGGATTGATGCTAGAGCGTAAATATTCTGCAAAGAATTTGGCATTCATGAAGTCAACATTCATCGCGATCGATGTGACCCCTGCGGCTGGCCTGGCCTGACCACAATGATTGACGGTTGACTTCGCCGCCTCGTCCGATTTGCGTCGGCAAAGGGGCCGGCTTCGCCCGTGTCTGCATCTTCGCGCCCGACGATCCGGGTCACGCACGCTGAGACATGCACGACATCGGCGCGGGCGACTCCAGTTCTTCGGCGAGTATGCGCAGCTCGCTGACCGAGCGGCATTTGCACAGTGGCTCGCGCCGCTGCGCGCCTCCGAATGGTTTGTGAATACCAAGCGTCCGTTCGCGGGTCCCGAAGCAGTGCTCGCCTATCTCTCACGCTATACGCGTGTCAGCGATGAACTCTTGTTGAGCCATGCGAACATACGCTTGATCTTCCATCGGCGCCGGTATCAACTCAGCGCGCGACCATCCTGCAATGGCTGCTGCTGTACGGGGAGATCAGTTCGACGCCTCCCTGCGCAAGCTTTTCATCGAGCGGATCACTGTCATCGGCAAGATCCCCAATAATTCGTCAGGGCTCTCCCGGCGTGGCGTTTTCATCGAGTGTAGCTTCGACAAGGGTAACTTCATGTGGGCTAGCAGAGGACGTGTGCACGGCGAGTGAAAAATCATGAGCATCTGAAAAACCATGAGCTTCGTACCCTTGCTCTTCTACAAGTTTTTCTCGTCGTGCCATGCCAGGCAAGCTAACACGGCACGCGAGAAGTTAACACGGGGCGTTTATGAAACCACTTCTAGCGTAGCACGGTGGCGTGTGGCTCAAGAGCCGAAAAAAATATCGCAGAAGCTGACAGGTCCGACGCAGGTCGACGGAACTGAGGGGACCGTCTTTTGTTTGATGTGGCCGGCATCGCTAGTGCCTGTCGTTGCAACACCCATCCCACTGTCGCCGTTTTGCTGCTTGAGCCGCGCGACCTGCTGTTCAAAGATCGGCGCAACGTCGGGGTACGACGTATCACTCACGAAATTCAGACCGTTGCGTTCGGCTTCAATCAACTCCTGCCGCACCTGCGCCCGAGTCTTTTCTTGAGCCTGCGCGTTGATCGCAATGCCCGCTGCGGCGGCGAGAATCAGGGAGAAAACGATGGTTCGTTTGTTCACTTTGGACTCCAATATAAATGACTGGAAGTTTCTGGTTCTGCATCATGAAGCGCGCGGAAAACTCAACCGGGTTCCGTCGGACGAGGTGCGTCGTAGAGGCCTTACCGTCGGAGACAGGTTCGAAGCAAAGCCACCGTTCGCTGCTGTAAGGATTCCTTGATCCACGGCATAAACACATTCTCGTCGTATGCATCGCAACCGACCGGAATCCAGTGCTCCAGAACGTTGGATACCGCATTCCCCTTTTCTCTGCTCGCTTCAATGTGAGAGGATGGAACGCTGCAGTCTTAATCACGCGTGCTCACACTACGGTATACCGGGAGCGGGCGCCGCTTATTCCCAAAGCTGCCGGGGGGGTAGAAAAAAATGGCTGACGACAACGCCTCGCTGCTGCCATGGAACATGCCTACCCAACCCTCACGATAAAGCCGTCTCGCGAGGAACTCGATTATTAAACATGAGCCAACGAATCAACTTCCGTGCAGCGGTGACGGAGATCACAAGCGATTCGTCAGTCACTGTGAATTCGATGTCGCACCATTGCCTACGTTGACGGAAATCTCGAAGGATGCCGGGAGTGGGCGCGTCCCGCGAAGTTCCTGTAGATCAAATTCCCATGCGTCCAGCAACGCCGTCGCGGTCGATGAACTTGTGTTTCAACGCGACGGAGATGTGCGCAATCAGCAAGAGCGCATAGTTCGCTTATGTTCTTGCAACAGCATGCAACGGGACTTAGATCATTGAACCCGAATCAGACCGCAAGTACGCGCGATTTATTCCGGTCGGTTACCAACATGCCAGTCCTTCGGGAATAACCTTGCTCGAGTTGCGGTATGGACAAGACACCCATCCCGATGCTTCGGGACTGGTGAACTACCGTTCGGGAGAAGGACATGAGACGTATCTATTTGCTATTGCCGAATGTGCATAGTGCACAGATGACTATCAACGAACTTCTGTTATTGCGGGTCGAGTGGCGACATATCCACGTGATTGCCAATCACAATGTGGCGCTCGAGGATTTGCCAGAAGCGACCCTGGCGCAACGCAGCGATCTGTTGCCCGCCCTCGCGAGAGGGGTGGCGATGGGCGGCCTCACGGGGACGCTGGCCGGACTGGTCGCACTGGCGTTCCCGCCGGCTGGCCTGACGATTGCAGGCGGCGCGGTCGTGGCGATCACGCTCTGTGGCGCTGGCTTTGGTGCATGGACGGCGACGATGATTGGCGTCGATGTACCGAATACGCGGCTCAAGCGCTTTGAACAGGCTATAGAAAAAGGCCAACTACTGATGATGGTCGACGTGGTGAAAGATCGCGCCGAAGAAATCGAGGAGGTGATCAAGCTGCGTCGCGCCGAGGCCGACATCCAGGGAACGGACCCGACGATTCCGGCGTTTCCGTGACGCCGCGTAATGTCATCCATCGATGCAGAGCGTCATGCGGCCGGGTCAATCCCGCAGCCAATCTCAGACGCTCGTTTACTCAAGGAGTCTTGACTTAAAATCGAATTCGTTGAACCGACTTATCATGCTATCCATACCTGATTCGCTCATTGTGAACGCCGCGCTGTTGGCAGCATCGAACTGTGTACTCATAAATGCCGCTGGGGTTCGGCGCACTTCATATAACGCGTGCAGAGGTTACTTACGAACTCGAAAAGCTGAAGTGAGCGCGGATATCGCGCCTTCTCCAGGTGACGATCCATACCACCCCCGACATTCAGGCGGGCAACAACGGGTCGAAGCCAAACTTCAAGCGGAATAGAATGCGCTAATAGGCGGTAACGACGCGGCGCAGACCCGATCCATGCCTTGATCAAGATTGACGATACATCTATGAAAAACTCCTTCCTGAATGGCTCCACTGCACGCGGCGTCGTCGCCGCGTTGAGTCTCGCGATCGCGCAACTGGCGAACGCCCATGTCTATCCAAAACGTCAGGTGCCGCCCCCTGGAGCTAGCATGTCTGTTTCGCCCAGGGAGGTGTCGATCGATTTCGATGACGGACTCGAAGCGGCATTTAGCGCGATCACGGTGACGGATGCAAAGCGCAGGTCCGTGACGCTTGGCAAGGCGATGGTCGATTCGTCGAACCCGAAACACATGTCGGTGCTGCTGAACCAGCTAACGCCCGGTGTGTATACGGTCACGTGGGTTGCGGTCGCCGCCGACGGGCATCGTACGGAAGCCGAATACACCTTCACGGTCAAATAGCGGCGATCTTGCCTGGCGTTGTGTTTGCATTTGGAGTTCAGTGATTCTTTCTGCAATCTTCGGCGCTCAAATCCCTTGCGCAATTGGCCCGCGATGAAAGCGCCGACGATCGCGGATGCAGATGAGTGATGACATCGGTGCACCTATAAGAGGCCAGAAGCGGGCAAATAGTCGGCCCGTAACGCCCGAAAAGTCGGGGCTGAAGGGTGGGGTGAAGACTGCCCGATGAACTCCGGCATGCCGAGGACGCGCTCAAATTGCGCTGCCTGTTTCATGCGTGAATCCTGCTCCGTGAAGATCGGTTTAACGTCTGGGTAGGAGGTTTCGGTGACATTGTTCGGGCCGTTCAGCAGTACCTCGATCAGTTCATCTGGAAACCTCCGCGCGGGTCTTGACTTGCGCAAATGCACCTGACGAATCGAGAACAGCCAGAGAACGGACGACCACTGAAAATTCCTTCATTGCAGACCTCAGTCCGCTTTTCGATATGCAATGAGTAGACGCTGTTTCGTCGCTGGATATTCCCGCAACTTCAATAAAACACATTTGGCCGACAACAAAATCAGTTCGCAGTCGGCTCGTCAGCATCAGGCTGCCGATCGGTATTGGTCACCGATTCTGCTCACGTCGCGGTTACGTGCGTGGCAATGCGATCCTGGTGCGCGGCCACCGCAACCAACCAGGGCGCGAACCGGTTGCGCCGACCCCACGACCAAATTCGAAATGTGCAGCGGGCTGGAATAAAACGGATGACCCGGCAGTCTATGCATTGAATCCAGTCCGGAGGCCCGTCGGATAATCCGGCGGTCTACCTCCTGAACCTTAGTCGAGAGGGCACTATGTCGTCTGATCTTCCATCCGATCCGTCGCGCCGCGGCGCGTTGAAATGTCTTGCCTTCGGTGGCGTAGGCACCGTGTTTGTCCTGGCCGGCGGTATTCTCACGCCGGTGGAATTAGCCCTCGCCGCCACAGCGAAGGATTCGTCAGTTGCCTCGGGTGTTCCCCTGTTCCTTCAGATCAGCGATTCTCATATAGGCTTCAACAAGGAAGCCAATCCGGATGTCGCCGGTACGCTCAGGCAGACGATTGACTTTGTCAACGCCATGCCGGTCAAGCCGGCGCTGACGATTCACACAGGTGACATTACTCATCTGTCCAAGCCGGCAGAGTTCGACCTCGCGGCCCAATTATTGTCGGGCCTGAATATCACCGAGCTGCATACCGTGCCCGGCGAACATGATGTGACTGACGGGCCAGGGACGGAATACTTCAACCGCTTCGGTCAAGCCTCGGACAATAAAGGCTATTACAGCTTCGACCACAAGGGCGTGCACTTCATCGGGCTCGTCAACGTAATGCATTTCAAGCCGAATGGATTGGGCGGCTTGGGCGACGACCAGCTCGCCTGGCTGGAGAACGATCTGAAGGGGCGCTCGTCCAGCACGCCGATTGTCGTCTTTGCGCACATGCCGATGTGGACGATTTACGAGCCGTGGGGGGGGGGCACCGGCGATGCAGGCCAGGCGATGAGCTATCTGAAGCGCTTTGGTTCGGTCACCGTCCTGAACGGGCATATCCATCAGATCGTGTCGAAGGTGGAGGGCAACATCACCTTCCATACGGCGCGCTCGACGGCGTATCCCCAACCGGCGGCCGGCAATGGCTCCGGCCCCATGCCGCTGACGGTGGCGAGCGATCAGCTTCCGAGGATGCTTGGCGTGACCAGCATCAAGATCGCGCGCCACCCGCTGAAGGCGACACTTAGCGACACGACACTCGCCTGACTCCGGACACCACCCACCCACAAGGATCCTAATCATGCGAACCATTTTCTTTCGTCGCGCCTTCATCGTCTCACTCGCCGCCGGGATGCTGATGTCGGGATTCGCTTCCGAGTTCACCGTCGCGCAGGCGCAGGAGGCCAACGCAGTCGTGATAAAGAACTTCATGTTTTCGCCGATGTCCCTCACGGTCAAGGCTGGTTCGACCGTGACCTGGAAAAATCTCGATGGCGAACCGCATGCGGTTGTCAACGATGCCGGCCTGTTTCACTCCGGCGCGCTCGATCAGAACGACACCTTTCAGTTCAAGTTCGATAAACCCGGTGTCTACAAGATATTCTGCGGAATTCACCCGTATATGAAAGAGACGATTACCGTCAAGTAGGAGCACTCTCTCCCGGAATTCATGCCGCCAGAGGTTGAGCAACTGACCGGAAGGAGGCGCGAGGGGGAGCTCTGCGCTGCGCACTATCTATGCCGGTGCGCAGCACGGATTATCACGTTCCGAACTGTGACACTGCGCCGACTCAAGGTGTCGGCTTCGTCTGCCCGGTCTGCCCCAAGCCCATCACTGCGCTTCTTTCCGCTAGATGTTTGGCGGCAACCTTTGCTTCCGCGGCCTGAATGTCGGCGGGGTAGTCAACGTCGTCGCCCTGGGCCGGGTTATACCCGGCCGCCTCCAGCTCTTCGAGTTCATGTCGCACTTCCGCGCGAGTGAGCTGATGTGCGGCAGGGGCAGAGGAAGTTTGCGCATACACGCTGGCCGAAGTTGCCATCAGCACTGCGCCCGCAACAACCAGCGCACGTAGTGGCTGGTCAACAAACTGATTCATCGAATCCGATTTCATAGTAGTGCTCCTTGCTTCATGGAATGCTTATTCGCGCGAGGATCGGCCTGGGCTGCACATGATGCGAGCGGTGGTGAGAGGACGGGACGCATGCGTGCCGTCCTCCGCCATGAAAGTTCAGCCGGGACGAAATGCGTGTTCAATTGGTAGTGCTGTCCGTCATGGTTGCGCGCTGTTTCGCAATATGCTCCTGCTTCATGCGGGCGACCTGCGCCGCGAAAATCGGATTGACATCTGGGTACGAGGTATCGGTGACATAGTTCAGGCCGTTCTGCTGCGCTTCGATCAGTTCCTGATAGACCTCGGCGCGTGTCTTGCTCTGGGCAAATGCGCCCGATGACATGAGAACGGACAGCGACATGGCGGCAATAGCGAGCTTCTTCATTTCAGACTCCTGATAATAGTGTGCGGTATGCAATGAGTAGACGCGGCTTCGTCATCAGATATTCCCGAATCTTCGATAAAAGCATTGGCCTGACTGTCCGCGTCACCTTGCAATCGGCGACATATATCGGATGGCTGGTCGGGGGGATGTCGGCCGTCCGCGGGGGGCGCCGTTCCATGGGCAGGGTTACGTTCGCGGGGGAGGGAGTGCGTCGTTGTGACCTTCAGCGCGGATACAATGTCTTTGAAATCACTCATCCGTCTGCCCGCGCTCGAGGGCACCGCCAGCCGGCGGGGAGAATTAGACGAGGGGCGTCGTATCGTGCACCGGACCGGGCATGGGGAGGACTTGACTGGCGGCTCAAGCCGGAGATAATTCACGGCGGCGGGCTTGGTTAGCTTGATGCAATTGCATCAGGCGGGGCGTTTCCCGAAGGTTTCTCCGCGCACGTGTATCGATCAAACGACCTCCGCGTACTACGCCAGAGTAATACGGAGCGATTTTGACCGTCGGGGAATAAAAACGACGTGCTGGCGGTCTTATAACTGTCGGTCACGGATTGCGGTTACTGCAGGAATTTCACAATGACCGATCCAGTCAGCGCGCAGCGCTTCGAGAAGCTCGTGTTACCTCATATGAATTCAGCCTTCAATGTTGCGCGATGGCTGACGCATAACGACCAGGATGCCCAGGACGTGGTGCAGGAGGCGTATCTGCGCGCGTTCCGGTTTTTTGGCGGATTCCGCGGCGACGATGCCCGTGCCTGGTTGCTAAGCATCGTGCGCAACACCTTCTACTCCTGGTATCAGCAGAACCGGGGCCACGCACCGGATACGATGGAGTTTGAGGAAGACATGCATAGCCTTGAGACGAGTACCGCTGATCACGACGACAGTCCTGAAGCGATGCTCATGCGCAGCCAGAGCCAGAAGCGGGTGCACAAGGCGTTGCAGAGTCTGCGTCTGGAATACCGGGAGGTGATCGTGCTGCGGGAGCTGGAAGAATTGTCGTACAAGGAAATCGCCACGATTGTGGGCATCCCGATGGGGACGGTGATGTCGCGCCTCGGACGCGGCCGCCAGCAACTTGCGGCGTTGCTCGCCCCGACGGATCAGGAGGCATGATGGATCACGAACAGGCCTTCGAACTGCTGCCAGGCTATCTCGACCAGGAATTGAGCCTGTCCGAGGCGCTCGAATTCGAGCGCCATCTGGCAGGCTGCGAGCAGTGTCAGCAGGTCTACGCGCAGCACCGCCAGGTGAGTGCGCAACTCAGGCAGGCGGATTTGCGCGTCGAGGCGCCCGCGGAACTGGTGAAACGCATCAAGGCGGCGTTGCCGGGGCGGCCATCGCTCTGGCAACGGCTGGTTGAGCTGTTCGGTTGGCGGCGCGGCGGCGGGTCATTGGGCTGGGCACCGGTTGGCGCGATGGTGATGAGTGTGGTCGCGTTGACGTGGAGCGCGGGGTTGTACCTCTCGGTGCCGTCGAGCGAGACGCGCCTGAGTCAGGAACTCGTGGACAACCATATCCGCTCGTTGCAGTTCAATCACCTCTCGGATGTAATTTCAACCGACCGGCACACGGTCAAGCCGTGGTTTGACGGCAAGCTGGACTTTGCGCCGCCGGTGGTCGATCTGGCGCAGCAGGGATATCCGCTGGTCGGCGGGCGGCTGGATTACCTGAACGGGCGACCGGTCGCCGTGATGGTCTATCGGTACAAGCTGCACCCGATCAATCTTTATGTGTGGCCGGGCGACGACGCGGGCGCCACGCCTCATATCTACCAGCAGCAGGGCTATCATCTCGCGCACTGGAGTGCTGCCGGAATGAATTACTGGGCAATTACCGATGCCGGGGGCATGGAACTGAACGGCTTCATCTCGGACCTGCGAGCGCATCCGGCTTCCTAGCGGTCGCGACGCGGTAGGTTTGCGGCGGACTATCTGGGCGACGCGAAAGCGAGAATAAATTCGTGAGTGACGCGCAATGTCGCGAAGTGCTGTCAGGTCTGAGGCATCTGGGATGCCTTGGACAGCACACGGACATGAACCGGGTCATGGCGGCCTTTCAGGTGCGCATCAAGCTGCGGCAGGTCTGCCGCCGAAACGCCGGCATGCTGGAATACCTGTTCGGACACGATAGCGTCGCAAGCCATTTCTTTTGTCAGTTCCTCAAGTCTTGAGGCCACGTTCAGTGGGTCACCAATTGCGGTGAATGTCACATGCTCGCGAAAGCCAATCTCACCCATTACAGCCCGGCCGCAATGCAATCCGATGCCAAACCGGATAGGTGTTTTCAGTTGCTGCTCGAGCGCAGCGTTGAGTTGATCAATATTGGCTGCCACCAACGGCACCGCGCAGAGCGCCTGGCGACAAGCAATGGCTGGCTCGCTGTGTAAGCCAAAAATCGCGAGCACAGCGTCGCCGATGAACTGGTTTGGCATACCACCCGCCTCTACCACCGCGGCACAGACAGCGCTCAGGAAGCGACTAACTACGAATATGCTGTCGAACGGTAGTTGCGCCGCCGCAAGCTGTGTGGAACCCCGCATGTCCACGAACATGAACGCCGCGAATCGCTCCTGCGGCATGACGTCCCGCTGACGCGGTTGCAGAAAGGCCGTGAATGCGGCCGGCGGCACCAGTGGCCACACGGAGAGATCATGGATCGGCCGCAACTGGCACGCAAGACGCACTGTCTGCGAGTCAGCTCCCAGTCGCTCGAGGACACGCCGCTCCGCCTCGGCTGGCCTGGGCAGCGGCACATCGCTGAGCACGCGCACCCTGCACAATGTGCATCGGGCCCGGCCACCGCACGTGCTTGCATGGGGAACTCCGGCCATCCGGCTGGCTTCCAGCACCGAAAACCCGAGCGGCGCGAATACCTTGCGCCCGTCGGGATATAAGATGCAGAGCCGTCCGTGCCGGCGCTCCCGGACCGTGCGCAGCAGCCGCGCTCCAAGTACCAGCAGCAGCGCGCCACCATCGAAGAGCAAAAAGTCGTTGCGCAGATCGGCGAGCCAGAGATTTTGCAATCCCGTCCCGACGACCGTCGGCCGAGTCGCCGCGGCGCGCCAGACGGGATCCTGGGCAAGCGCGATCACTTCCCGTCCGCCTTGCAGGAAACCTAGAAGAGCGAGCACGGGGAGCAGCACGGCGACGCTCAGCAGCACGCTTCGCCACGCCCCAAACCATGGCTTCAACCGCAACCAGAACCAGACGCCACAACAGCCATGCGACCAGGCGACCACCAACAGCATCAGTTGCGCCCGGCCGAAGAATGGCGAAGCGATCCAGAACGAGTACAACAACTGCGCGTAACCCTTGTTCAGGCCGAAGGCGGCGAATGCGACCCGCGTATTGGCGAGATGATTGGCTAGCAGCGGCGGAATGCACAAACCGAGGACGAGCTGCGCCGCCTCACCCCGATTCCAATGCACCGAGCGCCGCTCATAGAGAGCCCACAGACCCAGGAAGAAATGCGTCACGAGCGCGCTGTACAGCACACCTGTTCCAAGCCATCCCTGCCAGATAAACTTCTGTACAAGCAGACCACGCTCCAGCCACGCGAGCGAGATATTCCCCAGCGAGTGATTCAGGAGGTGTGCCCCTACATAGGTGAACAGCACCAGCCCGGTGGTTAGCCGAACCGATCGCACTCCTGCCGGCCGCCATCTTTGAAAACTGGGAAAGCGCAACATGCTCTGCTCTCCACCCTCTTGATCAGAGGCATTTCGTTGGGAGATCGACCGGCGGGGCGCGGTTCGATGTGGTTGCAATGCGTGTTTAGTCACGCATCCATCGTCTTGTCGCCAAGGTCGTGGAGTTTCTTGAGAAACGCCAGCTCGCACCTGGTTTGTGTGCTTGCGACGCCAAGCTGGGCGACCACGTGCCTTGACACATTACTGCGGAACTGGCTCTTTCGAAGCGTGCCTTCAGGAATATTACTATTGTCGATCAAGCGATTGACGAAACTGAGCGCACGCGACTCACGCATCAGCGATGAGTTGAACGACATCTAGTTTATACGGTTCAGGATTTCGGCCGAAGCTCGCACCGATCCACGGCGCTACTCGTTGAACTGGCCGGGAATGGCCAGCGCCTGAGCGACGTCGCGTTAAGTGGAACGTCGCGGGTAGACGCGATCAGACAAACACGCTGTACATGTCGTCGTACATTTTGGATGCCTAATCATGATCTGAGAACTTGCCGATCTTTTCACTCGTAGCCAGCTACCCGGATCATCGTCGACGCCCCCTTCAACGCCTGCGTCGCGGTGTACGACAAGCCCTACGAGGCAAAACGGTCGCGAATGAGACCCCGCACAAAATATGCGCGTACTCTTTCATTCGACAACGCGATACCATCAGGTAAATTCCCTCACGCAGCGAACCATCTCAAGTAACGATCCGTATATAGAATGCAAGGCTACCTACCCAGTGTCGTACTGACCGGAGCTGCTGCTCTGCTTGAGGGACTTGGCGTTCAACCTGAGCTGGTTGCGGCAGGAGCCGATCTGCCGGATCTTGCGCTCCGTTCAGCCGATGTGCCGATCCGGGGCGCGCAAGTGCTTCGATTCCTTTCGCTGGCTGCTGAAGTTACGCAATGCCGGAACTTTGGATTGAGGCTTGCCGAATATCAGGGCCTGGCGGTCCTGGGGCCGATTCTTGTCATGATGCATGGCGCGCGTACCATCGGGGAGGCAATGGATACGCTTGCCGAGTTCTACGTACTACATACATCGATGTCTTCTATTCGGGCTGCGCGGGACGATCAGGGGATGGTGCTGACTTACGACCTTGAAAGCGCTTCCGGTCCCGGCGAGGTTCAGGCAGTTGAACTGGGTCTCGCTAACGGTATGCAGTATTTGCGTACCCTCTGCGGTACCGGCTGGCAGCCGGCCGTTGTGCAATTCCGTCATTCGGCGCCTGCGGACTGCGCAATGCACAGGCGCACGTTTGGACCATCCCTGGAATTCGATCAGGACAGAAACGCGATTGTCCTCGATCGCGGTACGGTGACGCGTCCAGTGACACAACTTCGCCGTAACGCGCATCGTGTGCTCGAGGCGCATTTGCGGCGGGAAAGAGCCCAGGTGGAGGCACTATGGGCGGTACGCACGCAAACGATGATTCGCGCGCTGTTGCCGTTCACGGACAGTTCGCTCAACGCCATAGCGCGAGCGCTTGCTATGTCCCCGCGGTCCCTGCAACGTCGGCTCTCAGAGGCCCGCACGACGTTCGATGAACTGCGGGAACAGGTTCGTGAAGATCTCGCACTGAAGTATGTGCAGCAGTCAAACCTGCGTCTCGCTGAGATATCCGAACTGCTCGGTTATTCGCAGCAAAGCGCGTTTAGCCGTGCGTTCAAGCGACTGCGGGGCGTCACGCCCCGGCAGTTTCGAGCAATGCGTCACGAGGCTGACCCCGGACGCTTTGCTGAGTAGCAATAGGCCGCCTTGGGTTTCACGCGGCGACGAACGTTGGATTCAGGAATTCCGGATCGGGATATTGATAGAAGCCGCGTCCCGCCAGTTCACCGAGATACCCTGTATCGATGAAATGAGTTTTCACGTATTCCGCCATGCGCCGATACGTCGAATCACCCGACCGTTCAGCAAGCGCGCGGGTCACGTTATAGACGGTCGTCATGCCGATTCTGTCGAGAACGCCGAAAGGGCCAATGCGATCCTCTTTGGCAATCATCCACACCTTGTCGATCGTCTGAACATCTGCGACCTCGTTGACCAGCAGACCTAGAGCGGCGACCAGCATCGGGATAAGCACGGTGTTCAGCAAGCAGCCGGGCTGCTCCTTGCGCAGCGGTATAGGCACCATGCCGATACGATGCGCAAACTGCACCATGTGTGCGAATACGGCGGGGTGGGTGCCCGGATGTCCCATGATTTCCGCGATATTATGCTTCCATATCTCGTTCGCGAAATGCAGGCTCAGCACGCGCTCGGGCCGGTCGGTGAACATGGCGAACTGGCTCGGCACCAGCGTCGACGAGTTGCTCGCAAAGATGGTACCGGCCGGCGCTACAGCCGACAGGGACCGGTAGAAAGATTGCTTGATGGCCAGATCCTCGGGGATGGCTTCGATGACGAGGTTCGTGCCGGCGACGGCCGAACCGAGGTCGGTACTGCCCTCGAGGCGTGCCAACGTGGCTTCGATCTGCTCGCGAGACGCGCCGAGGTCCGCAGCGTAGACGCGCCCTAGGGCATCAAAGCGGGCGTTCGCGCGCTCCAGGCAGGCGGTATCGACGTCGTAGGCGACGACGTCGATACCGGAAAACGCGCACTGAAAAGCGATCTGCGCGCCCAGCACACCGGTGCCGGCCACCATGACGCGTGCAATCGGCTGATTGTCGTTTAGGGAGTGAGTAGACATGAGTAACGGGTAGGGTGCGTATCGTAGATCGGATGGGGCGGATTTTTTGCCGGCACGAGGATTCACACCAACGGCGAGATGGCGAGATGGTCGAGCAGCAATGGGATGATCCGGTCCGGCGCTTCTTCAGGGAGCCAGTGACTGGCCCCCTCTAGTATTTCGAAACGATAGGGCCCGTCGACAAAGCCGCCCGTAAGCATGGCAGCTTCGCGGCCGAGAGCACGGTCTTCGGATCCCCAAACGTAGAGTGTCGGGACGGCAATGCGGCCTGCGGGATACGACAGGTTATCCGGGAGCGCGCGATACCAGTTCAACGTCGCGGTAAGCGCACCAGGCTCGCTGAGGCGCCGCACGTTTTCGTCCACGAGCGAAGCGGGAACGCGTCCCGCGTAGGCGGCTCGCAGCGCCGCTGCTCCGTCCGCAAGCAGGCGTCGCTCTGCGACACCCCCTGGTTGACGAAAAACACGAACATAATCCAGGCGCCGGTATTGGTCTTCTTGATGCAGTGCCGCTTGCAGCGCTAACGGATGGGGTGTCGCCAGCACGGAGAGCGAACTCACGCGGTGTGCATGCGTCGAGGCGAGCCCCCACGCAACCAACCCGCCCCAGTCGTGGGCAATCAGATGAAAGCGTCCCGCGCCCAGCTGATCAGCGAAAGCGAGGGCGTCCGCCTGGAGATGCCCAGCTGCGTAAGACGCAATGTCTTGCGGCCGGGCATTCTCAGCGTAACCACGCTGATCCACGGCGACTGCCCGGTAGCCTGCTGCGCCGAGCGCGACCAGAATCCCGTGCCAGCAATCGGCGAATTCCGGCCACCCATGCAGCAGGAGGACGCACTCTCCGCTCCGCGGCCCTGTGGCCAGAGCTGTGTGGGTATGCGGCCCGCAGGCCAGTGTCAGCTCTTCCAGGGAGGGAAGCGGTGCGGAGGGTACAAGGTGGGTCATCGACGTGATCTCCGTGAAGCAGTTGCGAGGCTTATGTCCGCCGACGTCGCTTAGCGGCCGCCCTGGCAGCCGATCAGGTCGATCTCAGGAAAATTGTGGGCTTTGCAGTAGTCCTGATAACGGCTTAAAGCCGTGCGCCACGTCTCGACGAACGTGACCTTGCCGTCTTCGTCGAGGAAGTGGAGCTCACCGGTCGACACCACGAGCGCCATACCATTATCGTCGTCGGAGAGATTCGTGAACGAGTGTGACGACTCCGACGGCTCAAACACGAAATCGCCGGCTTGCGCGATCCAGTCGTGCTGGTCGTATTTCCAGCGACCGCTCAGCGTGTAGACCATCACCGTGCCGGTATGGCGATGAATATGCGCGCCTTCGCCTTTGGCCGCCTTCATGAGCAAGACCACTTCGCCCGTGACGGGATTGATCTTGAAGTATTTGAGAAGAATCTTGTCGTTGATCGGCGCGAAGGGAATCCACGGCGTGGCGTTTCCAGCGATATGGACCGTGTCGATGGCGGAAACATCGTTGAGGGCGAGCGTAGCTTCTGCGTTCATGGAATGAGTCTCCGATTGTGTTGAGGGCTGGGCGTGCGCCGCGTGAACCGTGCGCAATCTCCAGTGCCTATTCAATCGCAAGTCGTCCGTGGGAACTTGACCTGTGCCGCCCGATTTTGTACTTTACGCGCCAAGTTTTTCTTCTCTGGACCGGAAGGAAAGTGCGGTCCTGTAAAAGCCAATCGGCAGGCGCTCCAGGGAAGTGGCGCTATCTGTCAATGTGAAGCTGGCGACATATGTAAGCGCCTGGCTCGAGTGCCATCCTCCTCAATATCGCGCAAAAATCCATGGTAATAATGCAGAGGATTACTAGCGAGGCGCAATGCGGCGTCAAACGACGCCGTCAGACTTCAACCGTGAGAGCCGTTCGTCCGACAGGCCGAGCAGCGACTGCAGAACATCCTTCGTGCCTTCCCCGAGGTCTTCGAAAAATGAGCGATTTTCGCCCGCCTGCCGAATTTGCACCACAGCCCCGCATCCCGTCGAGTCAGGGAATAACCGGCGCATGCTTGCGGTATTACAGGCATGGCACCCGAAATGGGAGATCAAAATGGACATCATCGACATGGCCCGCGCGTCGGGATTGACCGTTATCCTCGATGGCAGGATTGGCCGCGAGGAATACCAGAGCGTATGCGGTTCGGTATCGGCGTTACAGCGATTTGCCGCGTCGCTACGACTATGCGCGGCGCATCAGCGTAACAGCGCCCCGCATCGGTCATCGGCGGCCAGCGTGTTTGGCCGGTTACGCCGGCGCATCAGCAGACTTGCGAGAATAGCGGGCGCCGTGACAACGCCCTCCCGACGCATGTCGCGCCCCGTTCATCGGAAACAGAAGTGAGAGGCTTTGGCGGGACGTCCGCCCCCCAGGAGAGGTGAGGATCAGGATGCAAGCCGTTCTACGCCGTCTTCAACTTGCCTCGGGCCTGGTGATGCTGACCTATCTCTTTCTGCATCTGGTCAATCACGCGCTCGGGATCTGGTCGCTCGACCTTGCCGGACGCGGCCTCGTACTCGCGCTGCGGCTGTGGCGCAGCACGCCGGGAACGATCGCGCTGTACGGTGCCGCGTCCCTGCATTTTGCGCTGGCATTGCACACGCTATACGGGCGGCGTCACTGGGCGCTGCCGCCCGCCGAATGGATCCGCCTCTGGGCCGGGCTCAGCCTGCCGATGCTGCTGATCCGCCATGCGGTGACGACCCGGCTTGCGTCTACGCTCTATGGCTTCGAACCCGACTACGAGCGCGTCATCGTCGTGCTGCTCACGAGCGGCACACAGGGTCTGCAGCTTGCGCTGCTTGCACCGGGCTGGATACACGGATGCCTCGGACTGTGGTTCCGGCTGCGCCACTATGTGTGGGCGCGCCGCATGAAGCCCGCGCTGCTGGCGTTCATGGTTCTGTTACCGCTGCTGTCCGCGGCGGGCTTTATCCGGATGATGCGGGCCGTCGAGGGGACGCGCCTCGGACTTCCGCGCGCCGATCCGACGCTCGTCGCCCATCAGGCAGCACTAGGTGCCTGGCGCCACAATCTTCTCACCCTGTATCTCGCCCTAGTTGCCAGTGCATTGATCCTGGGCCAGTGGCGCAACGGCCTTGAACGTCGAAGGCTACGAAAGAGCTCACTGAGTTCCTGACGGGTTGGGACTGCATGCGAGATCCCCCACGCCCGCATATTCGTCAAAGATCGGGCCCATCTGGCGAAGGCTGCGCCGGATGGTTTCGTTCAGAAGTTCGGATTCATGTTTCGGGACGTAAAGCGTGCTCTGAAAGGGTACCCAGCGTCTTCCCAGCAGATTTCGTGCAAATCGAAAGATTGCCTTACGCTAACAAACGCGTATAATTGAGTGACTACTCACTCTATATATACGCAGAAAGTCCATGGCGCGCCCTTTGAGTCCGGAAAAATACAACGCCCTGTTAATGTCGGCAACGCAGGCCGTGGCTGAGCAGGGCGTGCAGGCCACCACGGCGAGCATTGCCCGGGGCGCCAACGTGGCTGAGGGTACCTTGTTCACGTACTTCGAGAACAAGGAAGTGCTGTTTCAGGAGGTCTATCTGCATCTCAAGCGGAGCCTCGCGGAAACCGTGATGCCGGACTATCCTGATGAGGCGGACTACCGGCAACGCATGGAGCACGTTTTCCAGCGCTATGTGAGCTGGGGGCTCTCCAATGCCGCCGGGCGGTTTGCCGTCGCGCGGCTCTCGGCTTCGGGGCATATACTGGACGAGACCAGGGCGCGGGGTATGGAAGCGTTTCTGGCGGTGTCCCGGATGATGGAGGCCGGAGTGCGTGACGGTGTGCTGGTGGATGCGCCAATCGCCTTTCTTTCATCCGTGATCGAGCACATTGCCGATACCACAATTGAGTATGTGAACAGGTATCCAGAGGATGCCGAACGTCACCGCGCGCTGGGATTTCGGGTCCTATGGCGGGCGATCACGGAGTAAAAATTTTCGACTTTAATTGAGCGCGTACTCGCTCATTTATTTGCAAGGAGAACAGAATCATGTCCAGTCAAAAGTGGTTCATAACCGGCGCGTCCAGTGGTCTGGGGCTTGCCCTCACTGAGAAGGTGCTCGCAGAGGGGCACCGTGTAGTTGCGGCGGTGCGCCGTGTCGACGCGATGCAGGAGTTGAAACAGAAATACCCGGCGCTGCTCGAGGTGGAGTCGCTCGATTTGACCAATCGCGAACAGGTGCAGGCTGTCGTTGCGCGCCACGCAGATGTCGACGTCGTCGCCAACAATGCGGGTGGCGCAGTTATCGGCGCAATGGAGGAAATGACTGAAGCAGATATCCAGCAGCAGCTCGCTCTGAACCTGCTCGCGCCCATTCATGTTACGCGTGCGTTCCTCCCAGCGATGCGTGCGAAGAACAGCGGCACGTTCCTCTATGTCAGTAGCGTCGGTGGGCGTGCAGCCTTCCCGAGCGGTTCCATGTATCACGCCGCGAAGTTCGGTCTGGAAGGCTTTGCTGAATCGGTGAGCCAGGAAGTCGCCGAGTTTGGCATCAAGACGATCATCATCGAGCCGGGCTCGATCAAGACGGGTTTTGTGACCAATATCCGCTGGACCCAGGAACTCGACGCCTACAAGGACGGCATAGTTGGAAAGCTTCGCCGTCAGATTGTGGAGGTTGGTGAGGAACAAGCCTCGGGTGACCCCGTGAAAATGGCCGACGCCATCTATACGGTCAGCCAGATGCATGAGCCGCCGCTGCGTACTGTCCTTGGCGGGGATGCCTATGCGGTGCTGGACGCTGGTTACTCGCGAAGCGTCACGGCGTTGCAGGCGCAAAAGGAGCTTGCCGAATCCGTGATGTTCGCGGGTAAGGCTGGATTCAATCCGCAGTAAGCATTGTGACCGCTGCATCGCATGCCGCCGTGAAGCAATGTGTTTTGCCGACGGCGGCAGCCAGGAGCGTGCTCGAAGGACTGCCGCATGGCAGAAACGAAAGGCGCGTCGGGTTTGCAGCGGCCTGTATCTGCGGGCGATGTCGATTAGATTTGGGATCGCCCGCAGCTCTGTCAAAAACGCACCGGGATCGGTGCATCTCAAAGGTCGAACGATCATGTCCAAAGTCTGGTTGATTACAGGTGCATCCCGAGGTTTGGGCCGCTCCATTCTCGAAGCCGCGTTGCAGGATGGCGGCAAGGTACTGGCGAGCGCGCGCGACACGTCGCGATTCACCGATTTGCAGGCGCGGTACGGCGATCTCCTGGCAACGTTTGAACTGGACGTCACGAATGAACAGCAGGCGAAGGAGGCCGTGTCCGAAGCGGTGCGCCTCTTCGGACGGCTGGATGTGCTGGTCAACAATGCCGGCTATGGCCACATTGAGCCGTTTGAGTACACGTCCGCCGAGGATTTCCGCGCGCAGATTGAGACCAATCTCTTTGGGGTGGTGAACCTCACGCGTGCGGCCATTCCGGTCATGCGAGCACAGGGCGGCGGCCACATTTTTCAGGTCTCGTCGGCAGGTGGCCGCATCAGCACCCCGGGACTCTCGGCTTATCAGGCGGCCAAATGGGCGGTGGGCGGATTCAGCGACGTAGTCGGCAAGGAAGTCGCTCCCTTCGGGATCCACATCTGCACGCTGGAGCCCGGCGGCATGCGCACCGAATGGGGTCATGAGGCTCGCGCGACACTGCAGGATCTGCCGCAGGACTACCAGGCATCGCTGGGAGACTTCAAGGCGCTCATTGATGCCTACGTCGGCCATGAAGTGGGGGATCCTGAGCGCATCGCAAAGCTGATCGTGGCGCTAGCATCGCGTGCAATGGTTCCAGCGCGCCTTGTGCTGGGCTCGGACGCCTGGCAGGTCGTCGAAACCGAGGAACAGGCACGCCGCGAGACGATGCAGCGCTGGAAGCCCGTCACCCTCGCTGCCGATTTCGGAGCGGTATCGCTCGAGTGGCCGTCGGAGTGACACCATGCGCGTTGTCCTGATCGGCGCGCACGCGCCGATCGCACCAAAGACTGCGGATATCCGCAGCACATCCCGACGACGCAATGTTCCGGTCGCGTTCATCGTTGTGCCGCTCGCCATGGTCGTGCTGTCGCCCGGCTCGAGTCCTGACTTTTTCCCAGGTTGTGACCCTCGCTCTAATTGTTGACGTCGTCTCCCGGGACGCTGTGCGGCGCGCACCGTACCGCTGTGCATTTGCTCACTGCCCGCCGTAGAGCGCGTTCAAGCGATCCAGCGTGCCGTCCTGCTGGGCGCGCTGCAATTCCTGTTTGACCTCCGCGCGAGTCTTGCCGTGCAAGGCACCGCTATTGCTGGTGCCCACGGACGTACCGCCGACTGCGTCCGACGTCATAGCTGCGTTGCTGTCCGTGGCCGTCCTGGGTGTGTCGGTGTTGTCACCCGCATAGGCGAGCGTGGTGCACAACGTCAATGCGGCAATAGGGATCAAAGTCAGAGCTTTCATCATATTCTCCAGCATGGTGCATGACATGCCCGACGCCAATCGAATTACGCAGTTTGCGCCGGGATTTCGTGCCGCTTGGAAAAGCATCAAAGGTTCTTGCCAATGACTCGGCACGCTCTTGCAATACTGGAGCAGAATCTCCTTTATTCCCGAGTTATATCCCTTTTTGTATCGCGACCGCTCCAGGACGGTGTGTCGCACATGGTGCCCAAAACCGGCGGTAGCCTATCCTGCCATCCCTCGTTTTTATGTTCTTGAATTTTCCGTTCGCAAATCCCGTGAGCGAGGTTGACCATTGCAGGCAATACACGCACCGAATCACGAAGGAAGAGGGAGGGGTGAATAACCAGGACGGAATCCACGCCGGTAAAGGGCTTCCTCGGATTTCCGGTCAGGCCGGATACCGAAATCCAGTACGCACACGCCAATCTCGACGCTTTTCTCAGCTGCCAACTAATTCAGGCGGATCGCGGCCGACAGGCTAGCCGGGCCGCCGCCGACGATCACGACGTCGTATTCCATCGACTCGCGTGGACTGGACTGTTCGATCAGTGCGTTGCTTGCCATAGGGTCCTCCTAGCGGTCCGCCAGCGGTTCGATCGCGATCGACAGCAGTTTCGCCCCCGGTCCGAGCGGACTGAGATCCAGCGCTTCGTGCCGTTTTTGGAGCCATATTCCATTCATCGGTGCCAGCGAGACGTTGCGAAGCAGAGAACTGGAGAGCGTCCATTGACCGTCGACTGATAACAGCAGCTGACTGGCAGCAGGTGTCACGCGCAACGAATGCGTGTGGATGCTGACGGTCGCGCGGCAAGCATCGCGCCGTGTCATGACATTGAGCACGTGAACCGGCCTGGCGGCCAACGTGACCCACACATGCAGATCGCCGGAAAACTGTACCGGTTGCCCGGCGCGCGCGATTAACTGGCCATCCTGCGAATGCAGATCGACTGAGCCGTCATCGAGCAGTACCAGTGTTCGATCGAATCCGGGAAACTGCGAAAACCTGGCCGCGCCACTCAGCGTTGCCAGGCTGACGCGCCAGTGGACGCTCGTGTCATCCTCGGGTCCGCGTGCGATGGTCCGTGTAACGCCACCGCCGTTCGCCCACGGTTCGGGCACCAGACTGGCGCAATTGAAAAAACGCACCGCAGGCTGTGATCCCGTAACCGGATGCGACGATGCCTTACCATTAGTCGATGAGGTTGACGCGCCAGACAGATGAAGTGTCATCGGCTCATGCCTCCCGCGCCGACATGCGCCTCGATCTCGCCCACCACGTCGAACAGATCGCCCACAAGCCCAATGTCCGCGACCGAAAAGATCGGTGCGTCCGGATCCTTGTTGATCGCGACGATGATCTTCGAGTCCTTCATCCCGGCCAGATGCTGGATCGCGCCGGAGATGCCGAACGCGAGATAGGCGTCGGGCGCGACCATCTTGCCAGTTTGCCCGACCTGCGCGGTATTCGGCGCATAGCCGGCGTCCACGGCAGCGCGCGACGCGCCGAGCGCCGCGCCCATTTTTTGCGCGAGCTCGCCAAGCCGGTCCATGTTGTCCTTCGACGCGAGTCCGCGTCCGCCCGCAACGACGATCCGCGCGTCGGGCAGATCGCGGCCGGTCCGGGCGGATGCCTGTCGCTCGACAAGCGTCGTCCTGGTGAATCTTGCCACCGGTTCGAGCGTGACACGCGTGGCGGTGCCGCCGCTATGCGCAGCAGGCGCAAATGACGATGCCCGGAAACTCGCGAACGTCACGGCACTGCTTGTACGCACATTCGCTACGACGCTCCCCGCATAGAGACTGCGCACGAAGCCGCTATCGCCCTCAACCGCGACCACGTCCGGAATGAATGCGCCGCCGGCCAGCGCGGCGGCGCGCGGCAATGCACTGCGGCCGAGCGTGCGATGACTCGCCGCGATCAGCGCATACGACCCATGGATTGCGTGCAATTGCGCGGCGAGTGTTTCAGGCACGACATGCTCATTCGCTTCATCGGTCATCACGAGCACACGTTCAATGCCGGCGATCTTTTCGGCAGAGGCTGCAAGCGCGGCATCAGGCAATAGCACGTCAACCGGCCGGCCGTGCTGCATGACAGCGCTGATGACCCGAAGCGTCGCATCGGCAAGCCGTCCGCCTTCCGTTTCCACTATGACAAGGCTTCTCATGCCGACAGTCCTGTTTGATCGAATACGTGCCGCCCGGCCAGCTCTGCGATAAGCGCGGAGGTATCGGCGACTTTGATCCCCGCCTGGCGAACCGGAGGATCGCTGAGTTTCACGATGTGGGCCTGCGGCGCGAGTTCGACGGCCAGCGTGGCGGCGTCGACGCTCGCGAGCGGCTTCTGCTTCGCTTTGACGATACTCGGCAAGGTCACGCGGCGCGGGTCGGCGAGACGAAGGTCGGCACTCACGACAGCCGCGCCTTCGAGCCGCCACGTCGCCGTACCCGTGTCGTCGCCGCACGTTACGGCCCAGCCGTTGCCGTCGGCTGTGAGTTCGCTCGCGTTCAACGCCTGCGGCCAGTCGAGCAGGGCGGCGAGCATGGCGGCCACTCCGCCGATATCGCCGTCGATGGCCTGCTTGCCGCATAGCACGAGGCCGTAGTCGCGACTCGTCATGTGAGCGTGCAGCAGACGCGCCACGGCCAGCGAATCCAGCGTGGCGGTTGCCGCCGATGTGTCGATCAGCACGGCATCGTCGGCGCCCATCGCGAGCGCTGTGCGCAGCACGTCCTGGCTGGCTGGCGTGCCGCATGTGATTGCCGTCACCTTCGCTGCGGAGCCGGTTTCCCTGAGTTGCAAGGCTTTTTCGACGGCACATTCGTCGAATGGGTTGAGCGACATCTTGAGGCCGGTGGTGTCGATCGAACCATTCGCCGCAACCCTCACGCGCACGTTGGCATCGACCACGCGTTTGACTGGAACCAGAATGTTGATTGTCATGACGGGAGCATCCTTCGATCAGGAGACCGCGCCCGAGCCGTACTTGCCCACCAGCAGTGCGCCGCTGGCGAACCGGTCGAGCGCGTAGGGCGCGAGGGAAACCTCGGTGGGCAGGCCGAGTGCATGCTGGGCGAGGATCTTGCCGATGCCGGGCGAGAGCTTGAAGCCGTGCCCCGAAAAACCGAAACCGACTACGAGACCCTCGATATCGCCGACCTTGCCCAGTACCGGGTTCCAGTCGGGCGTCACGTCGTAGACACCGGTCCATGACGAAGCCAGACCTGCGGCCTCATAGGCCGGGAAGCGTTCGGCCACCTGGGCGCCGACTTCGGCGACGTAGTCGAGCGAGATATCGCCCTGTTCCGTTTCCGGCGAATTCAGCGTTTCGCCCACCACACCTTCCGACACCAGCATCTGGCTGCCACCATAACTGCGGTAATAGAGCATGCCGGCCGAGCCGAGGTCCTTGAACGCGGGCATCCTGAACGAATACGCGGCGCCGTCGCATTCGAGTGCGAGCACCGTGTGACGCTCCGGCTTGACCGGCAGAGGCACGCCGATCCAGCCGGCGAGTTCCGGTGTCCAGATGTTCTGCGTGCTGATCAGTGTGCCGCAGCTGAAGTTGCCCGCGCTGGTTGCGACACCGGTGATCTGGCGTCCTTCGCGGACGATGCCTTTGACCGTCACGCCTTCCAGGATCTTGACACCGCGCCGGCGCGCCGACCGGGCAAAGCCGGTCGCCACCAGATAGGCATCCGCAAAACCCGCCTCCGGTTCATAGCCGATCAGTGCGGCGTCGTCGAAGCTCGCGATCGGCAGGCGCTCGTGCGCCTGCGCCTTGTCGAGCAGTTGCACTTCGATGCCCATATCCTGCTGGGCGGCGAGCGAGGCGCGCAGCGGCTCCAGCTTGTCGCCATCGGGCGCGCAAATCAGATAGCCGCATTTGACGAGACCACAGGACGCTTCGTCGTCGCCGAGATACTCGGCGAAGTTATTGAATGCCCACCACGAAGAGCGCGCGAGTTCCACGTTCTGGCGCACCGAATAGTGCGTGCGCAACAGGCCGGACGACTGTGACGTGGTGCCCGCGCCGATCGTGCCCTGTTCAATAACCAGCACGCTAGGCGCGCCCAGTGCGGCGAGATGATGGGCGACCGATGCGCCGATGACACCAGCGCCGATCACGATGAAATCGTAGTGGCTCATGTGGACCTCTGTGTGGGCAATGAGGCGAATTCTAGGAAAACGTTGGCCGCGCCAATTTTGTATTAGGCAAACTTATGGAGAGCCAGTGCAATTTCTCATCCTGCACACTAACCCTGCGAACCTCGGCACCATGCTGTCGTACCGCGCAGGATGACCAGCATGTCACCCACGCGAGCGGAGCATTTCATGAGACGAACCCCGACCCCGATCGATCTGCGCGCGTTGCAGGCTTTTGTGGCTGTCTGCGACAGCGGCTCGATGACGGGCGCCGCAAAGCAGCTCGGCGTGAGCCAGAGCGCGATCAGCCAGTCGATCGCCGCGTTGGAGCGCGACCAGGGCCTGACATTGTTCGACCGCGAGAGCCGCCCGCCGCGTCCGAACGTGGTGGGGCGCGCGCTGCTCGAACTGGCGGGCCCGTTGATCGAGCACGCGCAGATGGTGAGCGCCCGCATCGGCGATGCGTCACATACGGGCAAGATGCCGGTGCGCCTCGGCTGCGTCGATTCGTTTGCGGCGACCGTCGGGCCTGAACTGATCCGCGCGGTGTCGAATTCCGAGCGGCAGATTTCCATGTGGTCTGGTCTCACGCCGGGCCTGAGCAAGCAGTTGCACGACCGCGAACTGGATATCGCGATCTGCACGCAAACCACGCTGAACGACGCACGGATCGTCGAAGTGCCGCTGTTTTCCGAGGCATTCGTGGTGGTGGTTGCGCGTAGCCACTTGAGCGGACGCCGCAATATCGACTGGCGCACGCTCGCGCTCGAACTGCCGCTGATCCGCTATACGGCGCGCTCGGTGATCGGCCAGCAGATCGAGCGTTTCGCGCGCCATCTCGGCATCAACAGCCCGCGGCGTTACGAGTTCGACGCGACCGACCCTTTGCTGAGTCTGGTGGCCGCGCGGGTGGGCTTTGCGATTTCGACGCCCTTGTGTCTGTGGCAGGCACGGCACTATCTGGACGATATCGCGGTGATGCCGTTGCCGCCGAGCCGTCTCGGGCGGCGCGATTTTTTTCTGCTGCATCGGCAGGGCGAGTGGGATCAGTTCGCCGGCGACATCGTCATGCTGACGCGCGGCGTGCTGGACAACGCGATTCAACCGTCGCTCGCGCGGGCACTGCCCGATCTGCCGGACGATGCATTGCGCTGATTCAGGCGCTATAGCGCCGGTTTGTATAAGCGTTGCTTTTAACGCTGCTTAACCGCACACCTCGTTTTTGTGCAAAGTCGCACCAGTCACAACAACGATGTGCACCGCAGTCAGGCTGACGAGCCTTTCAGCATAGATGTCAGGAACGGCGTGTGGCGCCCAAAGCGTTTATCGGTGGGAATCTTTGATTCACTCAGATAAACATGGCACAAACGTTGCATTGATAGAGGCGTCGGTTGCAATGGAGACGGCGAGCGATCAGTCAGCCGCACTCGATTGCGGATACACGAAGATCGACAGGAATTGAATGGGTGTCTTGATCAGGCGTTCCGGACCGTGCGGTATCTCGCCCTGGAAGGTGAGGGTGTCGCCGGGATGCAGGATGTAGGTGTGCTGGCCGTGGCGGTATTCGAGCACACCCTTGAGCATGTGAATGAACTCGGTGCCCGGATGCTCGAACACCGGAAAGCGTTCAGCCTCGTCCTCCATCGTGATCAGAAAGGGTTCGAAGAGTTTGCGCGGACCCTGGTCGTAGGCAAGCAGGTGATAGGTGTGGCCGCTTTTGGTGCCCTTGCGAACCACTTCCATGCCGCCGCCTTTTTTGACGAGTTGTGCGCCGCCTTGTGGCACGTCGAAATTGCGGAACAGCATGGAGAGCGAAACGCCGAGCGCCTGGGCGATGCGGTTGAGGACCTCGAGACCTGCGGAAGTCTGCGCGTTCTCGATCTTTGAGAGCATGCCGCGGCTGATGCCGGCCTGAGCGGAAACCTGAGCAATGGTCAGGCCGTGGCGCTGGCGTAGTTCGCGGATGGTGTTACCAAGGTAGCGTTCGAGCGGCGTTTTGTTGTCTTCACCGGGTTGCATGTAGGCCTCACGGAAAAGGAAAGCGTAGCAGATTACAGCGCCGGGTCGCGCGCAAAGAGTTTCACCTGGGGAATCTTTGTTGCTCGTCAATAAAGTACCCGGCTGATTGAAGACAGGCTTGAAGCGCGCCGCAACCGGCGTTCGAGAGCGTGTTGCATAACCCGGTCACACGCACCGCGTGTGGCTTTCCAAACCACGAAAGATGCAGTTGCAAGGAGTGGCGATGAACCTGAACGATGCGAGCAAGCTGCCGGTCAACGAGCTCGGATGCGTGCCCCGCTTCGGCTCGGCGGAAGAGGCGCAAGCGTATCTGACGCAGCAGGGCGTGAAGTACGTGCTGGCGCAGTTTGTGGATATTCACGGGGTAGCCAAGGCGAAGTCGGTGCCGGTCAGTCATCTGAAGAGCGTGCTGAAAGCCGGCGCCGGCTTCGCGGGGTTTGCGATCTGGGGCGTCGGCATCGCGCCGAATGGTCCCGACTACATGGCCGTGGGCGATCTGACGACGCTCACGCCAGTGCCCTGGCAGCCGGGCCTCGCGCGGATCGTCTGCGACGGTCACGTGGATGGAGAGGCCTGGCAATACGATTCCCGGGTGACACTGAAGAAGCAGGTCGCTCGCATGAGCGAGCGCAACTGGACGCTCTTCACAGGCCTCGAACCAGAATTCTCGCTGCTGCGACGTTCGGCGTCGGGCACGCTGGAGCCGTGCGATCCAAGCGATACGCTCGCCAAACCGTGCTACGACTACAAAGGCTTGTCGCGCACGCGCGTCTTTCTGGAAAAGCTCACCGAATCGATGCGCGCGGTCGGCATCGACGTCTATCAGATCGATCACGAAGACGCGAACGGTCAGTTCGAAATCAACTACACGTACACCGATTGCCTGACCTCGTGCGATCACTACGTGTTCTTCAAGATGGCGGCCTCCGAGATCGCCAATGAACTCGGCATGATCTGCTCGTTCATGCCGAAGCCGTTCGCGAACCGTCCCGGCAACGGCATGCATATGCATATGTCGATTGGCGATGGTGAGCGCAATCTGTTCGCGGATCCGTCGGACCAGCTCGGCATGGGTCTCTCCAAGCTCGGCTACCAGTTCACGGCCGGCCTGCTCGCGCACGCACCGGCTCTGACCGCGCTGTGCAATCCGACCGTGAACTCGTACAAGCGGCTGGTGGTCGGCCGCTCGCTGACGGGCGCAACGTGGGCGCCGGCGTACATCAGCTACGGCGACAACAACCGCTCGACGATGGTGCGTATGCCCGGCGAGCGCATCGAACTGCGACTGCCCGACGGCGCTTGCAATCCGTATCTGGCAACGGCAGCAGTGATCGCTGCGGGGCTCGACGGCATCGACCGCGCTCTGTCGCCGGGCGAACCGGCTAACGAGAACCTCTACGAATGGTCGCCCATGAAACTCTCCGAACACGGCATCGGCGTGCTGCCGCAGAACCTCGAGCAGGCGCTCGATGCGCTCGAAAGCGACCGCGTGATCTGCGACGCGCTCGGCCCGGTTGCCGATGAATTTCTCAAGCTCAAACGGATGGAGTGGCTCGAATACATGCGCCACGTATCGGACTGGGAACTGAAGACCTACCTCGAGTTTTTCTAAGGAGAAGCACTATGTGCGGAATTGTAGGCTTGCTGGTCAAAACGCCGGCACTGCGCGAACGGCTCGGCGAACTGATGGTGCCGATGCTGATCGGCATGACCGAGCGCGGACCGGATTCGGCGGGCCTCGCGGTGTTCGGCAAACCGGTCGATGCGAGTCAGCGCAAGCTGAGCATCTACGCGGGTTTCACCGACGAAGGCGCGGACTTCGCATGGCAACCGCTGCTGGACGCATTGAACGCGGCGATGGACGTGACCGCCCGCGTCGATGCGAAGGGCAATCATGCGGTGCTGACGGTGCAAGGCAACGTCGAGCGCGTGAAGACGTGGCTGCGCGAACGCTATCCGAAGCTGTATCTGCTCTCGAGCGGACGGTCGATCGATCTGTACAAGGATATCGGCTCGCCGTCGCAAGTCGCCAGGCGTTATGACTTTGCGAACCTGAAGGGCTCGCATCTGGTCGGTCATACGCGCATGGCGACCGAATCCGCCGTGACGCCCGACCGCGCCCATCCGTTCACGGCCGGCGACGATTTCTGCCTGGTTCACAACGGTTCGCTGTCGAACGCGCACGGCGTGCGCCGCAAGCTCGAACCGCAAGGCATTCACTTCGATACCGACAACGACACCGAAGCCGCCTGCCGCTTTCTCGAATGGCGGCTGCGCGAAGGCGACACGCTGCCGGTCGCATTGCAGAAGGGTTTCGAAGAACTCGACGGCTTCTACACGTTCCTGATGGGCACCTCGACCGAACTCGCGCTGATTCGTGACCCGTTCGCGTGCAAGCCGGCGGTGGTCGCGGAAAACGACGACTACGTCGCGATCGCTTCCGAGTTCCGTTCGCTCGCGCATCTGCCCGATATCAAGAACGCCAGGGTCTTCGAACCCGCACCTGAGGAGATGTATGTATGGAAAGCCTGACTTTCGATCTGGAGCGCACGACGGTCCGTGAGTTGAACCAGTTCTTGCACAAACCAGCGAGCGAACTGGAAGGCCAGGCGGTGATGGTCGTCGCGCCGAACGGCGCGCATAACCTCGCGGTCGGTGTGGATGCGCCGATGCGGGTGACGATCGCCGGTCACGCCGGCTATTACGCGGGCGGCATGAACAAACACGCGACGATCGAGATCGACGGCAGCGCGGGCACCGGCGTCGCGGAAAACATGATGAGCGGCAAGGTGCACGTGAAGGGGTTTGCCTCGAACGGCGCGGGCGCTTCCGCGCATGGCGGTCTGCTGGTGATCGACGGCGATGCGGGCCTGCGTTGCGGTATTTCGCTGAAGGGCGGCGACATCGTGGTGGGCGGCTCGGTCGGCAGCTTCTCGGCGTTCATGGCTCAGGCCGGGCGCATGGTGATCTGCGGCGATGCGGGCGATGCGCTCGGCGACTCGCTTTACGAAGCGGTGCTGTACGTGCGCGGCGAAGTGAAATCGCTCGGCGCGGACGCGCAGTACGAGCCGATGACGCAGGCGGATATCGACGCGGTGCGCGCACTGCTCACCGCCGCCGGCATGGACCACGACCCGGCGTCGTTCAAACGGATCGCCTCCGCTCGCACGCTCTATCACTGGAACGCCGACGCGAACCAGGAATATTGAATACACGCTCTCGAAGAAGGTCTCCATGGAAGCCAAACCCGTTCACTTCGCCCGTTTGCAGCAGGAAGAGTCGCAAGGCTACGACCGCAAGACGATCGACTATATCCACTCGGCCGCGCAGCGCGGCCTCTATGAAATTCGCGGTCTGGGCGCGAAACGCCGCGTGCCGCATTTCGACGATCTCCTGTTTCTCGGCGCATCGCTGTCGCGTTATCCGCTCGAAGGGTACCGCGAGAAATGCGCAACGCAGACAGTGCTCGGTACCCGCTTTGCCAGGAAACCGGTCGTGCTCGACATTCCGATCACGATTGCCGGCATGAGCTTCGGCGCGCTGTCCGCGAACGTGAAGGAAGCGCTCGGCCAGGCCGCGACCGCGATGGGCACCTCGACCACCACCGGCGACGGCGGCATGACGCAGGAAGAACGCCGCTCGTCGAAGACGCTGGTCTATCAGTGCCTGCCGTCGCGCTATGGCTTCAACCCGGACGACGTGCGCCGCGCCGATGCGATCGAAATCGTGATCGGCCAGGGCGCGAAACCGGGCGGCGGTGGCATGCTGCTCGGGCAGAAGGTCAATCCACGCGTCGCGTCGATGCGCACCTTGCCGGCCGGCGTCGACCAGCGTTCGGCGAGCCGTCACCCTGACTGGACCGGCCCGGACGATCTGGCGATCAAGATTCAGGAACTGCGCGAAATCACCGATTGGGAAAAACCGATCTACGTGAAGGTCGGCGCAACCCGCACGTTCAACGACGTCAAGCTTGCGGTGCATGCGGGCGCGGACGTGGTTGTGATCGACGGGATGCAGGGTGGCACGGCGGCGACGCAGACCTGCTTCATCGAGAACGTCGGCATTCCGACGCTGGCCGCGGTTCGCCAGGCCGTCGATGCGCTCGAGGATCTGAATATGAAAGGCCAGGTACAACTGATCGTATCGGGCGGCATCCGCACCGGTGCTGACGTGGCGAAGGCATTGGCGCTCGGCGCGGACGCGGTGGCGATCGGGCAGGGCATGCTGATGGCGCTCGGCTGCAACAGCGATACGTATTTTCAGAACGGCGCACTGCATCCGGCAGCGGCGGATTACGCGGCGTTGAACACGTCGCCGGGTTTCTGCCATCACTGCCACACGGGCAAGTGCCCGGTCGGCGTAACCACGCAGGACGCGGTGCTCGAACAACGTGTCCAGCCGGATGAAGGGTCGCGCCGCGTACGCAACTACCTGAAGACGCTGAATATGGAACTGACGACGATCGCGCGTGCGTGCGGCAAGCAGAACGTCCATCACCTCGAACCTGAGGATCTGGTCGCGCTGACGGTCGAGGCGGCGGCAATGGCGCGCATTCCGCTCGCGGGTACTTCGTGGATTCCCGGGTGGACAAAATGAATTAAGTTGTTTCGATTTTTTTGACTGTGGAAGAGTTGAGCGTATTCAACCTTGATTCACCAATCCATCAGGAGCCCCATATGAGCACTCCGCAAAGCAGCACGCAAGCAGCGCCAGTAGCGCCCGCATCGTCAGGCGGCTTGCGTGCCGGTACTTTAGGTTTTTCCGAGGTGATCGGCCAATCCATCGCGAACCTTTCTCCGACCTTCACGCCGTCGATCAATGTGACCGCGATCGCGGCGCTGGCCGGCGCGGGGACCTGGTTCATTTATGGTCTTTCGACGCTCGGGCTGCTGCTGGTGAGCATGAGCATCATCGCGCTCTCGAGCCGGATCGCGACGGCGGGTTCGTTCTTTATCTATATCTCGCGCGCGCTTGGACCGATGGCGGGCGGCATTGCCGGCTGGGGGATGATCGCGGCATACGTGGGTACTGCGATGGGGGTTGGCGCCGCAGGCGTGGTGTTCGTGCAGAACGCTTTTTCCGCCTGGGGCATCAATATCCCGTCGTGGGCGGTCTACACGATCTTTGTCGGCCTGGCCTGGTTCTTCTCGGCACGTGACGTGAAGCTCTCCTCGCGTCTGTCGCTGGCGATCGAAGCCGCTTCGGTGGTGATCGTGGGCGGTGTGCTGATCTATGTGCTCGCACTGCATCCGGACCATATCATCGACCATGCGCAGCTGGGGTTGCAGGGCGTGAGCGGCAAGGGCATGGCGCAGGGCATGGTGCTCGGCATCTTCTCGTACGTGGGTTTCGAAAGCGCGGCCTCGCTCGGCCAGGAAACCAGGAACCCGCTGCGCGTGATTCCGCGTGCGGTGGTCTGGAGCCTGATCCTGTCGGGCCTGTTCTTTATGTTTGTGGCCTATTCGATGACGATCGCCTATCACGACGACGCAGCCAAGCTCGGCGGCGACTCGGCCGTGCTCAACACCTTGCTCACGAGCGTCGGCGCCTCGCCGCTCGGCCCGGTGTTTTATCTGATCGCCTCGGTCAGCGCGTTCTCGTGCGTGCTTGCGTGCATCAACTCGTCCAGCCGCCTGCTGTATTCGATGGGCCGCTACCAGTTCGTGCACCGCTCGA
This sequence comes from Paraburkholderia sp. GAS348, assembly GCF_050434205.1. Taxonomy (NCBI): domain Bacteria; kingdom Pseudomonadati; phylum Pseudomonadota; class Betaproteobacteria; order Burkholderiales; family Burkholderiaceae; genus Paraburkholderia; species Paraburkholderia sp. GAS348. The sequence continues at coordinate 120,659 of NZ_JBNPVT010000011.1, read as the reverse complement.
TGGGTATGGTGCACCGCACGCACCAGACACCGTACCTGGCCGTGGCGTTTTCCTCGATCGTGACCTTCGTCGTGTGTATTGCGATGCTCGGCACGGGTCCGCTCAACACCTTCGGCTATACCAGCACGTTCGCGACCTTCGGCTTCCTGGTCACGTATTTTCTGGTTGCGATCTCGGCGCCGATCTACCTGAAGAAGCAGGGCGAGCTCAAGTCGATCAACGTGCTGTGGGGCGTGCTCGGCGCACTGGCGATGGTCGGCGCGGTGATCGGCAGCGTGTATCCGGTGCCCGATTATCCGTATAACATCCTGCCGTATCTGTTCGTTGCGTATATGCTGGTTGGCGCAGTCTGGTTGTTGATGCTCAAGAAGCGCTCGCCGCAGGTGCTCGAGAAGATCGAGCACGATCTGGAAACAAGCGACGTGATGACCCACGGCAAAAAGTAAATGAGTGAACCCTTCTCTCCGGATAGCTTGCCCGCACCGAACACGGGCCGGATGCCAGACGATCCAGAGGGAAGGCCTGCTAGCCGTCGCGGCATGGGCGGCCAGGAAATCGACTTGCAGTTGCGGCCGGAGCGCGGCGAGTGCGCCGCCCTCGAGATCGGCTGTGTCTCTTGCCCTGCCCGCGCCCGCGGGCAGGATCACATCAACGAAGACTACGTCGGCGTGATGCTCGGCGATCTGGCGGGGCGCGCCGCGCGTGGCAGCGTGATCGCGCTGGCCGATGGCGTGAGCGGCAGCAAGGGCGGCCGGGTCGCGGCCGAACTCTCGGTGCGGACCTTTATCGATGCCTATTACGGGCTCCCCGACACCTTGCAGCCCGGCGTGGCCGCTGCACGCGCGCTCGAGGCAATACACGGCTGGCTGCATCAGATCGGCCGCGTCGATCCCGCATTGGCGCAGATGGCGGCGTCCTTTGCGGCGCTGATCGTGCGTCGCGCTACCGCGTATCTGGTGGCGGCCGGCGATGTGCGGCTGTATCTGCTGCGCGATGGCCAATTGACCCAGCTTGGCGATGACGACGTGGTGCCAGTCGCCTTCGGTTCTTATGTGGCGCATGCGGTCGGCATGCTTCCGACGCTGGTGACGCGCATCGAAACCCTTGAGCTGCGCGAGGGCGACCGCCTGCTGATGTGCTCCGATGGGCTCTATCGCCGCGTGCCGATGCGCGAGTTGCAGACGGTGCTGGCGGCGCGCAGCGGTGCGCTCGAAACTGCACGCCGGCTCGGCGCGCTGGCGGTGACGCGCGGCTCGCATGACGACGTGACGAGCGCGGTGCTCGATGTGGGCGAGCTGCCTTTGCTCGATGTCGGTTACCTTGAGCGGGTGGTCGGCGCCTTGCCGATTCCGGCCGTGCCCGACGCCGGCGACGTGGTCGATGGATATCTGCTCAAGAGCGTGTTGAGCGATGGCTTCTATTCGCGGATTTTCGCCGGCTACGATCTGGCCGATCCGAGCACGCCGCTGGCGCTCAAGTTTCCCAAGCCGCGTGTCGAGCAGGACGAGAACGTGCGCCAGTCGATCGTGCGCGAGCGCTGGCTGGCCGGCAAGATCGGCGACGATGGCGTGCTCGCGCCGATGCCGGTCGATGCCGACCGGCAAACCCGGCTCTATGTGGTGATGCCGCTCGGCGCAGGCATCACGCTCGAAAAACTGCTGGCGGCGCCTCAGCCCATGGCGCTGCCGCGTGCGCTCGAGATCGCGCGGCAGCTGGGCCGTTCGATCGACGTGCTGAATCGCCGCAATATCTTCCATCGCGATATCAAACCCGAGAACGTGCTGGTGATGTGGGGCAATAGCACGCGCCTGCTCGATCTCGGTTTCGGTTATATGCCCGGCATGCAGTTGCCGGGCCCCGACGTCGCACCGGGCTCGCCCGCTTATATGGCGCCTGAATTGATGAAGGGCGCACAGGGCGATGCGCGCTCCGAGGTGTTCGCGTATGGCGTGACCCTGTACCGGCTGTTTAGCGGCGGCAAGCTGCCCTATGGTTTTAATGGCCGCGTGCCGCTCTATCAGTACCGGCCGGACGCGCCGCAATGGCTCGACCTGGTGCTTGAGAAAGCCCTGCAGCCCGATCCGGCGCGCAGGTATCAGGACGTGCTCGAAGTCTGCGCTGACCTCGAACGTTTCTCGAGCGGTGGGGACGCGATGGCGCCGATTCGGCGCAAGCCCTTGCTCGAGAGCGATCCGGTGCTGTTCTGGCAGATGGTCGTAGTGCTGTTGGTGGCGCTGCTATTGTGGTCCTTGATGCGGCATTGAGCGGGGTTGGTGGCGCCGCCCCGCCGCGCCACCTGGCGCAAGCCGCGCGCCTTTGCGCACGCCGGGGCCCGTGCTGCTGCCGTTCAGGCGCGGACGCGGCTCTTGTCCGGATCGTAAAAGATCGGCGCCACGACTCGCGCATCGATGCGTTTCTGATGTCCGTCGATCTTGCCAATCTGCACATGCGTGCCCGGTTCGGCATGGGTGATGTCGATCCGGCACAGCGCAATGTTCTTGCCGAGTATCGGCGAACGCACGCCGCTCGTGACCACGCCGATCTGCGCCCGCGCGTTGTGTTGCCCATGCACGCAGTCTCCGTGATGCGCTGGCTCATTGCCGTCGAGTTCCAGCCCGACCAGCTTGTGCCGCGGATGCGCACTGCGGGCAAGCAACGCGTCACGACCGATGAAGTCGTCGGCTTTGCTCTTCAGCGGCACCGAAAAGCCGATGCCTGCTTCGAACGGATCGGTCTCGTCGGTGAACTCGTACCCGGCGAAGATCAGGCCGGCTTCGACGCGCAGCATATCGAGCGCGTTCAGTCCGAGCGGGACCATGCCTAGTGGTTGCCCAGTCGACCACAGGCGGTCCCACACGCGTTCGGCGTCCTGCGGATGACACCAGACTTCATAGCCGAGTTCACCGGTATAGCCAGTGCGCGAGACCATGATTGGACAGCCCTCGTAGTTGTCGAGCCGGCCGACCAGAAAGCGGAACCAGCCGAGGTTCTCGAGCGCCGGCTGGGTGGGCGGCGTCCACACCATCTGCTTGAGCAACTCGCGGCTCAGCGGTCCCTGAATCGACAGATTGTGAATCTGATCCGAGGCCGATTTGATCCACACTTTCATGCCGAGCGCTGCGGCCTGTTCGCGTAGCCAGACACCGGCGTAGTCTTCGCCGCAAATCCAGCGGAAATTGTCCGGACCAAGGCGCAACAGCGTGCCGTCGTCGAGCATGCCGCCGTGCGGATAACACATCGCCGAATACACGACCTGACCGACAGCGAGGCGCGGGACGTCGCGCGTCAGGCAGAATTGCAACAGGGCTTCCGCGTCGGGACCGATGATCTCGAACTTGCGAAGCGCGGACAGATCCATCATGGCGACGCGCTCCCGGCAGCCGAAGTATTCTTCGACGGTGCCGAAACCCTCGTAGTGCGTGGGCAGCCACCAGCCGCGATAGTCGGTGAAATGGCGGGTGAGCGCCGACGTCTTTGCATGAAAGCCTGACTCGCGGGTCAGGACCGGTTCGGCATCGGGCGTGGTTCGGGTAGCCATGGCAATGGAGAAACGTTCCTTGTTCGGATAGACGCGGATCTGGATATCGGTCGGATTCCAGCCGTTCGCGGGATCGATGTCGTCGGGGCAGGACGAGCTCACGCAGACGAGATCGGTCAGCGCGCGCATCAGCACGTAGTCGCCGGGGCGCGACCACGGTTCATCGAGCGTCATCTGCTGATGTGCGTTGATGCCGGTGTTGAAGAAGAAATTGATCGCGGGCCAGCCGGGGCGCGGCGCCACGTTGAAAGCGGTGAGGGCGCGGCTCATGTTGTCGCTGCAGTTGCTATGGCCGAAGTAGCCCTGGCTTTCGTAATAGCGAGCCGCGCACGCCAGTGCAAATGAGTCGTGACGTCCCACCGTGTCGCGTACGACTTCGAGCATGGGCTGCATGCGTCGATTGAAGAACTTCGAGAACAGGCCGGGTGCGGGATACGCATTGCCGTTCAGCGTTCTCGTCACGGTCTGGTCGAGGTCGAGTTCTTCGTTTCGATCCAGCGCGGCGAGATCGAAGGCGACGAAATCCGAACATTGCCGGCCCGCGACGTCCAGCACCTGAATGTATTCCCCCGCGCGCACCGTGTACGCGGTGGCCATGCCGGGCCGGATCGTGAAGTCGTTCAGTACGTCGGCCAGCGGAGCGGGAAGCGGCGGCGCGGCGAGCAGCGCGGGATTCGCGCGATCGATCGTGAGACGCAAACCGGTGGGCGGATTCTGCGAATCGATTGCGCTTGCGATGCCCGGCGCGGCGACGATGACGAGCAGTGCTCCGGCGGCCACGAGCTCGCGGGTAAAACCCGCCGGCGTATCGCCGCTCCAGATGGTCGCCGCGGGCTGCCGTGCGCTCGCATCGACGCCACGCTTGAGTAGACCGGTCAGCACAGTCGTGGGCGGGCCGTCATGCAAATGACTCGCAATGAATGATGCGTCGGCCGAGGCTCGCAGTTCGAGCGCGCCCAGCGCGGCTTTGCCTTGCGCATCGAACGCCATCAGTTCGCAGGGCTGCCGGCCTTCGATATCGACGATCTGCAAGGTATCGCCGGGCGTGAGCGCGACGACCGTGAGGCCGCCGCCCGCCACGCGATATCGTTCGCGTCCGGCCTCGCGCGCAAACAGCGCAGGCTCCGCGGGGCGCGAGCTCATGGGGGTGCGTATCAGCATGTTCTTCCCTGGTTCGCGTCGCTTAGCTGGCGGCTTTCAGCGCCGGGGCGGCTTCGCCCAGATACGCCTCCATCGAGTCGTCGAGCGCCGACAGCCACGGCGTGTGATGAGGCGGCGATTGCGTGCCGGTCATCAGCGAGCGATAGGACTTGTTGCGATAGCCCATGATGTCGTGATGCTTGTCGTGTTTCCATTCGAGGAACGTGCGGTTCACGCCTTCGATGTCGAAACTCGGATAGTCGGTGGCGTCGAGCAGCTCCTGGATGTAGCTGCCCTGAAACTCGAACATTTCCTGATTGGTGACGAGCTTTTCTTCTTTCGCGCGCCATGCGAGGCTGTGCACGATCATTTCCGTTTTTGGCGGCAATGTGATGCGTCCGAGGATCACATCGCGCGCATACCAGGCTTGAGCGTCGAACATGTTGAACGAATACCAGAGGTCCTGCATGCCGAGGTAGATCAGGCCGGGATTGTCTTCCCAGAAAATGCCTTTGTAGAGGTTCAATGGCCACAGGCGATTACCGGTCTTCAGGCGCAGGTCGTCCGGCAGGAACGGAAAGTGATGCTGATACCCGGTGCACAGGATAATCGCGTCGATGCGCTTGTGCGTGTCGTCGGCGAAGTAGGCGATGTTGCCGCGCACGCGCTGCAGGAGCGGTTTCTCTTCCCAGTTGTCGGGCCAGTGATAACCCATTGGTGCCGTGCGATAGCAACTCGTGATGCTCTTCGCGCCGTACTTGTAGCACTGGGAGCCGATGTCCTCTGCCGAATAGCTGCTGCCGACCAGCAGTACGTCCTTGTCCTTGAACTCCAGCGCGTCGCGGAAATCGTGTGCGTGCAGGATGCGGCCGCCAAAACTCTCGAACCCGGGGAAGGTTGGCGCATTCGGTGTCGAGAAGTGGCCGCACGCGTTGACGACGTAATCGAAATCTTCGGACACCGTCGTGCCGGCGGAAAAGTCTTGCGCGGTGACGGTGAATTTTTTGGTTGCGGCGTCGAAGCTCACCTGACGGACAGTCGTATTGAAGCGGATATAAGGCCGCACGCCGGCTTTCTCGACGCGTCCGCGAATATAGTCCCACAGCACCTCGCGCGGCGGATACGAGGCGATCGGTTTGCCGAAATGCTCCTCGAAGGTGTAGTCCGCGAACTCCAGACATTCCTTTGGCCCGTTGGACCACAGGTAGCGATACATGCTGCCGTGCACCGGCTCGCCATTCTCGTCGGTGCCGGTGCGCCACGTGTAGTTCCACATGCCGCCCCATTCCTTCTGCTTCTCGAAACAGACGATGTCGGGAATGTCCGCACCTTTTTCTCCCGCGGACTGGAAAGCGCGCAATTGCGCCATTCCAGAAGGGCCTGCACCTATGATTGCGACGCGCTTGTTCATGGTCTTTCACTCACTAGATGTCTTGTACGACAACACAGGATTTCCCGCTGGGAAGCGATGGTGATACGCCAGTCGGGCACGTGGATTCCTCGATACACGGCAGCGTCATTGCCTATTGCCGCGACTGACGCCTTGCAGCCAGAACGGTGTTCTTCATCAGAAAGCCGATCGTCATCGGACCCACACCGCCGGGAACGGGCGTAATGGCGCCGGCCACACGTGAGACGCTATCGAACCCCGTGTCGCCGACGAGACGCGTTCTATCGCCGATTTCGATGCGATTGATGCCGACGTCGATAACCGTCGCACCCGGTTTGATCCAGCTTGCGTCGATCATCTGCGCTCGCCCGACAGCGGCGACGACGATATCGGGGCCTTGTTCATCGGAAGATCACGGTGCGGTCGCGGTTGAGGAAGACGCGATGTTCGGTGTGGAATTTCACCGCTCGCGACAGCGCCACCGTTTCCGTATCGCGCCCGATCGCCACGAGACCATCGGGTTGCAGGACGTGATCGACGCGTTGCACCTCCTGTTCGATGATCGGTCCTTCGTCGAGATCCGACGTGACGTAGTGCGCGGTGGCGCCGATCAGCTTGACGCCGCGTTCGAATGCCTGGTGATACGGCTTCGCACCTTTGAAGCCCGGCAGAAACGAGTGATGGATGTTGATGGCCCGGCCGGCGAGCTGCTTGCAGAGGTTGTTGGAGAGGATCTGCATGTAGCGCGCGAGCACCACGAGTTCCGTCTCCGTTTCGGCGACGATCTTCAGCAGTTCGGCTTCCTGCTGGTCCTTGGTTTCCGGTGTCACCGGCAGATAGATGAAACGGATTCCCTCGCGCTCCGCCATCGGCCGCAGGTCCAGATGGTTGGAGACGATGGCGGTGATCTGCATATGCAGCTGGCCCTTGTGATACCGGTACAGCAGGTCGGCGAGGCAATGGTCGAACTTGCTGACCATCAGCAGCACCTTCATCGGCTGTGCCGCACTGTAGAGCTTCCATTGCATCGCGAAGTCGTTGGCGATGCTGCTGAAGTCGTGGCGCAACTTGTCGATGCTGCCGGTTTTCGCTTCGTTAAAGCGGAACACCGCACGCATGAAGAATGTGCCGTTGGATTCGTCGTCGAATTGCGCCAGCTCGCCGATATAGCAGCCCGATTGCGCGAGATAGGACGAGACGGCCGCGACGATGCCGGAGGTGGCCGGGCAACTGATCGTCAGTATGTAGTTCTGGGTCACTGCGACACTCCTGAAAATACGTGAGAGACGTAACGGGAGACCGTCGACGGACTAACCGATCGCGGTGCGTTTCTTCTTTTCCGGATCGTCGAACGGCAGTTCGGCGGCGCTTGCACGGGCCTTGATGCGGCCGCGCACTTCGAGCGGTGCGCCGGCGCGTGCGTAGTCCACGTCGAGGCGCGCGATCGCCATCGAGCGGCCGGTCAGCCGCGAGACCATGCCGCAGGTGACGACGCCGACTTGCTTGCCATCGTTCCACAAGGCATCGCCACCGTTGGCCGCTTCGGTGGAGTCCACCAGCACGCCGAAGATCTTGAAGCGCTCCTTGCCTTGCAGACGGAAGTGTTCGCCCGCGCCGCAGAACTCGGTTTTCCCCGGCGACACGGTGAAATCAAGCCCGAGTTCCCACAACGTGTCGCCCGCCTTTTCGTTCGCGAACGGATACATCTCGGAGTTGTCGTAGGGGAAAAACAGCAGATAGCTTTCGACGCGCAGCCAGTCGAGCGCGGTGAACGCGCACGGGACGATGCCGAATGTCGCGCCCTTGTCGAGGACGGTGTCCCAGATGAAAGGCGCATCTGCGGCTTTGCAGAAGATTTCGTAGCCGCGCTCGCCGGTGTAGCCGGTGCGCGAGATCATCACCGGTTTGCCGAAAAGCCGCGTTTGCAGGTGATGGAAATAAGGCAGATCGCGAATGCCCGGTACGTGTTCCGCGAGAAAGTCCACGGCAGCGGGACCTTGCAAAGACAGATCATGCAGATCGTCGTCGAACAGGACAGCCACCTGGCGGCCTTGCGCCGAGCGCACGAGACGTTCATGGCCGGTTCCCGAGCCGTGCACGACCATGAATGCGTTCGGCCCGGTCCGGTAGACGATGCAGTCGTCGATAAACTTGCCATCTTCGTTGAGCATCGCCGCATACACCGACTTGCCGGGATAGAGCTTGCCGACGTCGCGCGTGGTCGCCCAGTTGAGCAGGCTTTCCGCGTGGGGCCCCACGTAGTGAACTTTCTTCAGACCCGAGACGTCCATCAAACCGGCCTTGGTGCGAATCGCCTCGTGCTGGTCGGCGAGGTCGCCGGAATAGGTCCATGCGGTGCCCATGCCATTCCAGTCTTCCAGGTTCGAGCCCAATGCGCGATGTCGATCGGCGAGCGCGGAAATACGCCATGAATTAGCCATGTCTGTTACTCCAGAGGTGAGGGTGTCGGGGTGTGCGTGAATTGCGCGGCGTGTTAGAGGCCGTTGTCGAACTGGCTCAACCAGTCGACGAGGATCTTCCGGTAGCGCGTCATGCCCTTGTAGTCGGCAATAGGTTCGGGCAGGTCGCGCAGCACCCGATGAAGACGGCGCGCCCACGCAGGATGAGTGACGAGCTCGGCCATGCTGGCCAGATAAGTGCGGATGCTGAACATCAGCGCGTTGCTCTGCGGCAGCCGCGCCATGAATTGCAGTTCGACGCGCAGATGCACGCATTGCGCGACGTTTTCCGGCGTCACCTGGCCGCGCTCCGCACCCCACAGGTGGTAAGTCTCGGGCGCGGTGTCGAGGCGCGGATTGATCGTGAGCGTCCAGTTCAGACGCCGTACCGGACGGTCCACCTGAATGTTCAGCAGATACTTCAGCGCGCGATCGAAGATGCCCATCTCGTGCGCCATCGGCACCGGCGAATGCCATTGCCTGAAACTCATTCCCGCATCGAATGCGAGCGACCAGTCCGCAGGTCCGGTGATGACGCCGGCATCCATGAAGAGGTCGCCGTCGCGTTGATCGAGCAGCGCGATATCGCCTTGCGTCTGCCGCATGACGTATTCGAGCGGCTCGCACGGCAACGTCTGCGCGTCGCCGAAACGGAACGCCTGCTCGATGCCGAGTGCGCGATTGAGCCATAGCCACCGATCACCAGTGCGTTTCAGCGAAAACAGCCCTGGATAATCCTGGGCGAGATGCTCCATGATCATTTCCAGCGCGTCCCACGACGCTTTCTGCATGTGCGGCATCACCATGCAGCGGCGCGGATCGTTTTGCAGCACGATCGCGCGCTCGGCAACTTCGGAGCGATAGTGCTCGTCGATATCGAACCAGTGCTCGAAGGCCGAGCCCGGGTCGCGCGGCGTGGCCGGTTCGATATTCACCGAATACATGTAGGCGTCTTCGGGAAACGGAAAAGGGAAGCGCGCAATGGCGGCTTCGCTGTTGCGAAACGAAAACGCCTCACGGTAGCTTTCGGCGGGTTTCAGAATGACGCTCATGGCGCGGTCCTCAGAGATCAAGGAAAAGAGAGCTGCTGTGGGCACGCGAGACGCACGGCATCAGATGCGTGGCGCGCTCGGATTCGTGCAGGAACAGATCGCGGTGGTCGACTTCACCGGCAACATGACGGGTCGCGCACTGACCGCAGACCCCGCCGCGGCACAGGTTCGGAATCTCGAGTCCGCTCGCTTCGAGCGCTTCCAGCAGGCTCTGGTCTGCCGCCACGTCGAGCCTCGAGCCGCTGCGCATGAGTGTCACCACGAACGGCGCGCCCGGCTGCGGCGCAGCGAACGCTTCCCAGTGCACGCGGCCGTCAGGCCAGCCGAGCACCCGAGCTGTCTCGCGCACGGCATTCAGAAGTGCTTGCGGACCGCATACATAGACATGCGTCCCCATCGGGCGGCCACGCAGCACCCGTTCGATATCGAGGCGCGCGCGCTCGCCGTCGTAACCATGAAAACGGCTGCCCAGGCGCTCGCTCAACTCGGTGCGATACGCGTCGGTGAGCCCTTGCCGGTAGGCGTAGTGCAATTCGAAATCGGCGGCGTCGCGCTCCAGAGCGGCGACATGCGCGACAAACGGCGTGATGCCGATGCCGCCCGCAATCAGGATGTGAGCGCGCGCGCCGGAATGCAGCGCAAACAGATTGGCCGGCGGTGTGATTTTCAACGCCGACCCTTCACTGACCCGCTCATGCATGAACACCGAGCCGCCACGCGAATCATCCTGCTTGCGCACGGCGATGCGATAGCTGGACGCGTTCGCCGGATCGCCGAGCAGCGAATAGGCGTTGCGCAATGGGCGCTCCTCCAGCGGCAACCGCACCTGGATATGGCTGCCGGAAGAGAACTTCGGCAACCGGCCGTGCACGGCGGTCAGCGTGAACTCGCGCACCACGGGCGTCAGCAGCCTTGTCGCTTCGACTCGAACCTCGATCGTGTTCATGCGCGGTGCTCCAGGTGAGGACGATCCGGATCGGCGCACACGCCGAGATACGCGCCGACGCGCTGCGAGAAATGCTGGCGCACGCCGAGGTTGATGCCACAGCCGATGCATTCGACTTCAGGCAGTGCGTCGTACACGTGCGATGCGCTGCAATGCACGCAATACACCGCGCGCGGTGTGGCATCGAGCTCGGCGCTGATTTCTTCCGCCAGCATGCCCGCTTCAACGGCGAGGCGCCGGATGCGCCAGATAAACGCTTCGTCGCCGCATACATAGAGTCGCAAGCCGATTGCCGCGCGATCCAGGGTCGCTAGAAGATGGCGCTCGAGCGCGTCGTGTGTCGGGAAGAACGATGCGCGGTGAGCCGTTGCTGACGTGTCGCCTTGAATGAGAAGTACGCTCACGTCAGGCGCTGCCGGCAGCGTCGCGATGAAAGCCGCGATCTTCGTGAGTGCGTCGGCTTGAACGACCACGATGTGTTGACGCGCCTCCTCACATATCCGGAGCGCCTGATATCGCGGAAGGCTCGGGGGAGAGCCTGGTGTTCTGTTGTGTGTCGATGTCATGTCTTGAGTCGCCGGTTCTGTCGATGCGGGTAAAGCACGTGAATGACGTTTCGCTTCAAACGTGTGCATTTGCTTCTGAACTAAAACGGGGCGCCTGCTCCATTCGAGTGCGTTGCGAAGCACCGGTCTGACGGATAAAACACTCGGAAAACTGCATCCCCACAAGCAAAATAGTTCCTTAAAGGGAAACGCCGTTCAATCCTGACAACGAGGTATGACCAAGGGAGTAGTGCCGGGATGGCGCGGACTACGGCACGGTTCTTGCGTTTAAAAGGCTTTTCTCACGGGATGCCCCGCATGGCGTTGAGCCGGACCCCGATGCGGCGACGCGCATCCTCGCAAGCGGCTGGTGAGGTCGATGGCGTCGATCTTTCGCTGCGTTTCCGGGATGCGCTGTTGCGGGTCTTCGTCGACATCGCGGGCGGGCAGAGGTCAATCCAGCCATTGCAGCAGTTTGTCGGCTGGCTCGAAGCGGACCTTCCCGGTAGTCGCGCGACGCTGGCGGTCGCGGGCGAAAGGTTGCTGACGGGAGCGTCCGGCGTTGTCCTCTCATGCGATGAACCTCGCGACTGCGCGTTGAAGACGTCCCATGCCGAACCGTCGACCCAGCTGTGTTCGGCATGCTTGCGCGACGGCCGCGCTCGGCTGGTTGCAAGGTTCGGGGGCGCCATGCTTCTGCTCGAACTGGCGTCACCTGCGAGCCATCTGTTGGCGGTTGAAGTCGGCCATGCGGTGCAGGCGCTCGGCGCCGCAATCGGCTTGATCCAGCAGGAATGTCCAGACCGCCAGCAGGAAGCAAACACTACGGACGACGGCGTGCAAGTGCTGATCCGCGAGCTTCACGATTCGGTTGCGCAGCAGCTTGGCTTCATGTCGTTTCTCGTTAGCCGGGTGCAGCAGCAGTCGCGCAAGCCCGAGGTCGCGGAACCGCTGATTGCAGAGTTGCGTACCACGATGACGCGGTTGCAGCGCGACGTTCGCCAGTTGATCACCGGCGCGCGCCTGACGCTCGAAGGGCGTTCGTGGCGCCAGGCGCTGGCGGATTCCGTCGATGAATTTTCGCGCCGCTGCAACGTGGTTTTTGAACTGGATAACCGCATGCCCGAAATCCAACTCGCGCCAGATGTCGGGCTGCACGCGTTGCAGATCGTGCGCGAGGCGTTGTCGAACGTGGTTCGCCACGCCCACGCGCGACATGCGCGGATCGAAGTGATGGACGGTCCCGCGGACACCCTGTGTGTGACCGTGACCGACGATGGCGTAGGTTTGAGGCCTGCTTCGGTCGACGAAAATCACTACGGGCTGGAGATCATGCGCGAGCGTGCCCGCGCGATAGGCGCGCGCGTTGCCATCGAAAATGTGCAGCCGAACGGCACGCGGGTGCGCCTGCTTGTCCCGAATGACGCTTCCAGGAGGGTGTCTTTTGATGGGTCCGACGACGTTGCTTCTGATTGACGACCATCCGCTGTTCCGGCGCGGCCTCGCCGAGTACTTCAACTCGACCGGGGAGTTTCAGGTGGTCGGCGAAGCGTCCAGCGGCCGGCAGGGCATTGCGCTCGCGGAGCAGTTAAGGCCTGGCCTGATCCTGATCGATCTTCACATGCCGGGACTGGGTGGTTTGCACGTGCTCGATGAACTGGGCCAACTCGAAATCGAGAGCCGCAAGGTCGTGCTGACGGCCTCGCTCGATCGCAACGAGTTGTTGAGCGCGCTGCGCCTTGGCGCCGACGGCTATATGCTGAAGGAAACCGAGCCCGAAGACCTGCGCCTATACATACGCAACTGCGTGCAGGGCGTGATCGTGCTCGACGATTGTCTGGTCACGCTGCTGGCGAAAGACGTCGACGCACCCGAAGGCGAAAGAGGCCCTCGTCAGGTCGAACTGACCGAGCGCGAAGCGCAGACTTTGGCGCTCATCTCGGACGGCATGAGCAACAAGCAGATCGCGCGGCAATTGGGCATTAGCGACGGCACCGTCAAGGTCTATGTCAAGAATTTGCTACGTAAGCTGAATTTGCGTTCCCGGCTTGAACTCGCCGCGTGGGTTCACCGCGATGCCCTGGCGCGTCAATGACGAAGGGATAAACGAATGCGAGACGATGCTGTTGTAAGCGAATTGGCCGCCGGCACGTTAGGCCTCGATGCCTATCCAGTCGCGCTGCTGCAAGTGGATACCGAAGGCAGCATTCGCCACGCAAACGCTGCATGGAGCGAACTGATGGAAACGAGTGCGGCGGGCGTCGAGATGGCCGCGTACGTGCATCCTGAAGATCGGCTGATCTGGCGAGCGATACTGGAGCGGCTGCGCAACGAAAGCGGAGTCTGCATGCGCGAGCGAATCCGCTTCGTTCATCCACACGGACAGCTTCGCTGGCTGGAGGTGGCATGCCGTCGGCACGAGGACGCGTTCTTTATCTCCGCATTCGACGCCACGGCGCAAAAACGTCAGGAGACGTCAATCGAAGCCAGGCTGCGCAGCGCAATGGGTCTCCTGAACGGCGTGCCGGGACTGATCTATCGCGGCCGCAACAATCCATCGTGGTCGATGGAATTCGTCAGCGACGGCTGCGAAGAGTTGACCGGCTATCCGGCCACCTGGTTTGTCGATAGTCACGAACATAGCTACAGCCAGTTGATCGTGCCGGAAGACGTTGATTACGTCTGGCGCGGCGTGCAGGAATCACTGGCGGATCGCAGACCGTTCGAACTGCGCTATCGCATTCGCGGGGCGAATGGCGTGCCAAGAAACGTCTGGGAACGCGGCATCGGTATCTATTCGGCCAGCAGCGAGGTGTTGGGTATCGAAGGCGCGATCTTCGCCGTGCGATGAACAACGCCCGTGTTGCGCGAAGGGTCGCGCAACACGGGCGCGCGGTTTCCAGCAAGCGTGCGTAGTCAGGTCGTGATCCAGTGGCTCACGAAGACGACCACCACGCCGAGCACTAATGCCGCATACGGCAGAAAACCCGCGCGCCGCTCGCTGCTGGAGTTCGACAGGTCCATGTCGTCCAGCATCGCGTCAGGGAAACGGCCTTTGTCCGTCACGTAGTGACGCCAGATGAACACCGGCACGATCAGCGCCGAGAAGACGATGCCCGAAATCAGGGTGCCTTTGCCCCATACATCCGCGCCCAGTCCCATCAGTGCGAGATTGGCGAACGACAGCACGGTGCCGGCGCCGAGCACCCATTTCGGCGCCTTGAAAGGACGCTCCCAGCTCGACCGGTCGAGCCGATGAATCCAGGCGGCGTTGAGATTCAGAAAGTTGAAAATGATGTAGCCGACATTGGACATCGCAAGGACGACGACATAGTCGGACATCAGCAGCAGCACGAGATTGAATGCGAGGTCGGTCCACATCGCGCGGGTCGGTGCGCCGTTGTGGTTGACGTGCGACAGATATTTAGGCAGCCAGCCGTCGACGGAAGCCTGATAGAGCGTGCGCGACGAGCCCGCCATCGACGTCATGATGGCGAGCACGAGCGCGAACACCAGCATCGGTTTCAGAATGAATGCGCCCAGGTTGCCGGCGTGCACGATTTGCGCCATCGCTTCGGAAACGCCCATGCCGCTGTAGATGCCCGGCGACAGAATGCCATCGTAGATAGCGGGCTGCGTGACGTTGCCGGCGGCGTCCTTGATCTCGGGCGAGACGAGTTGGCCGAGACCGAGGGCGCCCTGGAACGCGAGCGGGACGAGCGTAAAGAACACGAGGCACAGGAGTCCGGAATAGACGATCGCCTTGACCGTGTCGCGGCGCGGATCCTTGAATTCGCGCGTGTAGCAGACCGCCGTTTCGAATCCGTAGGTGGACCAGGCGGCGATAAAAAGTCCACCGGCCATCAGTTCGATGCTGCTCAGATTCCACGTGCCGTCGATCACGCGGCCGCCGGCGTCTTTTGCCAGCGGGTAGAGCGGAAACAGATTGTGCATCGGCAGATCGCCAGTTAGCAGCGGATAGACGCCGACCAGCAGGAGCGGCAGCAGCGCGGAGATCCCGAGAATCATCTGGAGCCGCGCGGCTTGCAGAATGCCGCGGTGCTGGATTGCGAAGGTCGTCAGCAGAATCGCGGCGCCGATCACGAAGGTGGCATTGACCCGCAGACTCAGCCCGCTCGACAGCCAGCCCAGATCGACCAGCGTGATTTGCCATGTGTTGATCGCGGAGGTTGCGGGGAACAGCATGTTCAGCACGTAGCCGGCACCGAGGCCCGAACCGATTGCCAGCACCGGCGACCACGCGAACCAGTTGCACCACACGGAGAGCGGCGCGAGCAGCTTGCTGTAGCGCACCCAGGCGACCGCGCCATACACCGATGCGCCGCCGGACTTGTGCGGAAACAGCCCGGCGATCTCGGCGTAAGAAAAGGACTGGATGAAGCCGAAACAGATCGAAATCGCCCAGATGATCCACGACGGCTTGCCGACGGTCGCCGCAATCGAGCCGACCGAGAACAGCACCAGCGCCGGTACGCCGCTGGCTACCCAGAATGCGCCTGCCCAGCCTATCTTTCTATGCAGTCCTGTCGCATCTACTGGTGCGGCAAGATGAAGTTCCTGACCTGCATCGTTTACCGAACTCATGTTCGTCTCCCCAAGGATGTGTCGTCACTCAGGTGACATTCACCGGCCAATATCGGCGGAGCAAGGGGCGCGAAGAGGTACTCCCTCGGAGGGATGCGTAAGGGATCTTTAAGATCGGACCGGAGCTCAATGCGTCTAGTCCCGGCTGGCTTTCTAACGCCGAGACAGATGAATCCCCGCGAGCATGCAGCGCACGGATCCCCAGCCATTTCGATCGTGGCGACGCACGGAGATTTTTGGTGACGAGTCTGGGAGGTATCGCGTCAAGGCGAAGAAAGCGAATGCTGCAGGCGGCGTCAGTCAGTAAGTCTCACTTCACGCCTGAAAGAAGACCGGCTCACGCGCCGGTCTTCTTTCTACGCTGTGGGTAGAAAGCGACGCCTCTTCACACCGTCAATGGCTATTGACGCGGTTCTCGAAATGCCGGATGTCGACTGTCTTCCAGATGCCCGCCGTGTTAAACGGATCATCGAGGACGAAGTGCCGGACGGTTTCAATATCTTCCGACTCATAGAGAAAGAAGCTCCCGCTCGTCGTCCCGTCCGGCTCGGTCAGCGGCCCAGCAATCAGGGCACGCAGCGGCGAAGCCTGCAACCGTGCCTTGTGTGCCGCAAAGTGGGTCCGACGACGCTCTGCCGTCTCGGGATGATCGAGGCAATAAACGATGATATGCATTTGGGTTCCTAAGTGAACAGAAAACACCGGCGGCTATGCCGTCCGGACCGACCTGATGCAAGACAGCGCACGACCGCCCCCGCAACATCAGAACTGAAAAAACGGCGGACGGCCAGTCAACCTTGGTTGTCGAACCACGGATAGTGCGTTGTGTCCTTGCCCGCGTAATCAGGATCGAGGTAGATGAATACGCGCTGGATTTTCCAGTCGCGGATTTCAAATACATCGCACCAGTGGCCGGCCGCCGAGTGAGGTGCGCCGGCCTGCCAGGGACCATCGCGATGTTCGACATGACGGTTCTGTCGCGGTAAGGCGAGAGGGAAATTACAGTTTATCCGCGAGCTTGAATGAACAAACCGCAATGTTCAGGTTGGTCGCTTGTTCCTCAAGCGACTGCGCGGCCGCCGCAGCCTGTTCCACAAGCGCTGCGTTTTGCTGCGTCGCGTGGTCAATTTGAATGATGGCCTGATTTATTTGTTCAATGCCACGACTCTGCTCTTCCGATGAGCCCGCGATTTCACTGATGAAATCGGAAACACGTTTGATAGCACTTTCAATCTCCCTCATGGCAGTGCTGACTTCAATCGCCTGTTGTGAGCCATCTTGAATCGTCGCTACAGATGAGGCAATCAGTTCCTTGATTTCTTTCGCTGCAGAAGCAGAGCGCTGAGCTAAACTACGGACCTCACTTGCCACAACTGCAAAACCTCTTCCTTGTTCTCCAGCACGGGCAGCCTCTACGGCGGCGTTGAGCGCAAGAATATTTGTCTGGAATGCTATTCCTTCAATGACTCCCGTGATTTCGGATATCTTATTCGAACTACCACCAATTCTTTCGATGGTAGCAACCATGGCTTGAACCAGATCGTTGCCTGTGGTTGCGACGACGGCGGCCTCCATGGCCAGCGCCTTGGCGTGGCTCGCGTTGTCAGCGCTCTGCTTGACTGACTCGGTCAGTTGCGTCACGCCTGATGCCGTCTTCTCTAGCGACGAAGCCTGTTTTTCGGTCCGAGCAGACAAGTCAAAGTTTCCGGCAGCGATTTCACGTGTAGCCGTGGCGACCGAATCGCTGGATGAGCGCACAGTGGACACGGTCTCTTCTATACGACGCATCAGTTTGTCGAACGCAACAGCAGAGCGGCCGAACTCGTCCATGCTCGGACTCGACGACCGCTTCGATAAATCGAGCGTCTTCGAAATCTCCTCAAATTTTCTGCCCATTCGGTCCAGCTTGCCGCAAACAAGCCGTTGGATATGAAGACCGCTGCAGATCGCGACACCACATCCCACCCAGGAAAGCGCGATCAGACTTGCTAGAAACCAGCGGTAGGGTGAATCAGCGCTCGCTTCGACGTGTCGCAGCGCGAGTATTCCCAGCAGGCCGACGAAGAACATGAATGTCGTACACGCACCAAACGCCAACATTAATCTTAGTCTGATCGTAAAGACAAGTTTACGCAAAATGTTATCTCCGTCCATGGTGGCGATGTCGTCATGCGTTTCCGCAAATGAATTTTTATATGCAGGCGAGTCTACTTGCGCGTCGACCGCTTTCGCGCCGACATTTAAACAATCCCGCACCATTCCAATCTTCGGTTGCGCGGATCAGAATGGGGCGCTTAAGGACTGTTTTCACTATGCACTGATTGCGAAACGTGGAATAAAACGCGCCTGCGACTGCAACATTAACGAAGAGTTTTGTAGTGCCGTGGCATCTTATCGAAAGATATTAAATTATAAGCGCGCGTTCAATCCGGAACCCTTGCGTGTGATTTGGCCCATTTCTTGGAGCCCAATTTAGGCGATACCAAATGAAATCTGGTAACCGAATCGTCGCGCATTTTATCAATTCGTCCAGATTTTCCTGCTGTTCATGCATGCCAAAATGCAACATTGAGGTGGCCTCGGTCATCCGTACAGAACGGGCCGAACCCCCAAATTTGGATGCTCGTGGCGCGACTTCGTTTCTAATAAGAGAGGACCTTCCAGGAAGGCGAAGTGCACCGCGAGGCCGATCGCCACCGCTGCGTCCAGCGGCGCTCGCAGTCCGTGCCGTCAAAATGCGCGACGAGAAAGTCAATGAAGGCGCGCAACGTCGATGGAACATATTTGGGTTCTGTTGCGATAAAGCGAACCGCTATGATGCGCGGAATGACATGAACGACTGAAAGCTCGAAGAAGACGTTAAATCCGGCGGTGGGCCGAGTGCTCAACGCCTGCATTATCCGCTCGACGTGATCCTGACTTGCGTGCGCTGGTACGTGCCCTATCCGCCAAGCCTGCGGCACCTCGACGACATGATGGCTGCGAGCAGCGCGCTCTTGTCCGACGCCGGCCTGTGTGCGCCGACCAGGACCGTGATAATCATCGCGTTCGGCGTGCGGTTCATTCCCATGAACGTCGGATCAATGAAGAGCTCGTCTTCGGCGTGCTCACTCAGAACAATGAAGCGGTCTCCCTTGGGAAGGTTGAGTGCTTCGACGAGCGAAAGATTCAGCGCGTTTCCCATCGCTATCTTCTGCTCTTTGGAAAAACGACCCTTAGGAATGTGGGCATGGAATACAGGCATATTTCTCTCCAGTTTTCAGGTGAATTGCAGTGGCACTCGACAGACTCGTTCAGAACGACGCCGTGCTGAGCACAAGATCATGATTGATATCTGTCTTTACAATATGCGTATATGCTCATATTATGATTCGCGTTGACGTTCGACAAGTACTCTGTGGAGATGGAGGAGACCGACTATGAAGGCCGCCCTTGATGCTAGCCAAACCTCGAATCGGGGGATGCGACCGGGTACCCTTGACTTTGACGCACTAGTCATCGTTCATGGCTTCCTCGATAGCCATGAAGTCTGGAATCCACTGATCAAAGCACTTTATTACACCGGGATTCCGGCAGTTGCTGTAGATCCGCGGGAGGGCGTGCGAGCGACGTGTCGAGGACGATAAGTGCACGCGGGCGCAAGCCGTGTCCGACATCGAGAAGCTATTCGACGAATCGAGCCTTTCCCGAGTGGCGCTCGTCGGGCATAGCATGGGGGCACAAATCGCTGAGCTTGTCGCGACTGAACGCCCCGAACAAGTTGCTTCTCTCGTGCTTGGGGGGCTTACGTAAGTCCCCGCGTGACGTGCTTGGCAGCGGATTCGATCCGTGGGTAGAAGGCGAGGGGAGTTTGGCAGCGCAGTAGGCGGATCAATCGAAGAACCCACTGCAAACGGAACGTTATGCGAACATGGCTGCTACGTTTTTGCGGCCATTTTCGTCCGAAAAAATGAGCATATGCTCATATTGTGTGATGGTGATGTTCCAATCAAAGGAGATGAGACATGAAGCATTCAGCAATTGTTGAAGCATGCCGGAAAGCCTTTACGGGTTTTGATCGCAACGACAAATCCGACCTTGTCGCGCTGTTGGCAGACGACATCACGTTTGAGTTTTCGGACTCGCTCCCGTATGGTGGCACCTATCATGGCAAGGAAGAATTCCTTGCGTTCTGGAAGCACGTGTACCACGAGTGGGAATATTTCAATTACGACGCGCGGGCGATTCTCGAGGCGGAAGACTTTGTGATCGTGCCCGTGATTGCGCAAGCAAAAGCGACCAATGGGTACTCGATGCGGAACGAGCATCTCTTCCTGTTCCAGGTCCGCGATGGCCGGATCGTTCACGGACGGCTCTATGCGGATACGGCGCGTGGCCGCGACGTTCTTGAAGGGCGGGAGCCGCGTCGCTATCCGAAAGTCATCCTCGGTTGAAAGTGTCGTCGTTGCGTGATCGGCCATGGCCGTTTTTGAAAATCTGCAGTCTGACAGGGAATTCCCGTGGAAATTGATCCGGATGCTCTCGATAGCAGTGCGTTGTACAAGATTCTGATTGGCAGTGTGGTTCCGCGTCCGATCGGTTGGGCCTCCACGCTGTCGGTGGACGGCGTCGCCAATATCGCGCCATTTTCGTTTTTCACCGTAGTAGCGCGAAAACCGCCGATGGTCAGCCTTACGATACAACCTCGCTCGAGCCGCACACAACTGAAAGATACGCTGACCAATGCGCGCGAGACAGGCGAGTTTGTGATCAACGTCGTGTCGCTGCCCTTTGCAAATCAGATGCACCTGACGTCCGTCGAGCATCCGCCTGAGGCGGACGAGTTCGAACTTTGCGGGCTGACCAAGGCGCCTTCTGTGACGGTGCGTCCGCCGCGCGTTGAAGGTGTGCCGGTCGCGATGGAATGCAAGGTGGAGACAATATTGTCGTTTGGCGAGGTGGACGATCATGTCGTAATCGGTCGTGTCACCCGGTTCCATATTCGCGACGAGCTTTGGCTCGATCGCGGACGCATTGACACTGCTGCTTTGCAGCCAGTGGGTAGGCTTGCGTCGGAATATACGCTCGCGGATACAGTTTTCGCTTGTCCGCTACCCGAGACCGTTCTCTCCGGAAACGCGCAGCAACGCATGAGGCGAATCGACGGGAAGGATACAAATTGGTCGCCGCTCGATGAGCGCAGTTGGTCTGCCGCAGGGAACCCTACGATTAGCAAATAGCAGAATTGGCACCGCTGCTGGGGTGGACGTTCGTAGCGAACGGCTGCGCCAGGGTGGTGCCCATGAAAAACGTCCATTCAAAACGTGCCATCCCGTCACCGCTGTGATCCGCATGCTGACATGCGACGCAAGCCCGATCCTGGTGCAACCAGAGGTGGATCAGTTGTCGTCGGCCCGACAGGGTGTTCACCATTTTCAAACCGGGTATACCTATAATGCGTATGAAATGACGAATACCTAGAATGGCGGTTCACTGCTCGCAGGCTTTGCGGTGATCGACGACGGCGTCGGGATTCAGGCGGAAAGTCTGACAAAGATCTTTAGCCATGGCTTTACGACCCGGAAGGAGGGCCACGGCTTTGGCCTGCATGGCGCCGCGCTGACCTCCAGGCAAATAGGCGGATCGTTGCGAGCGCACAGCGAGGGCGTCGGCCAAGGCGCGACGTTCACCCCGGAATTGCCACTCAAGCTTGCGGAGGGCGTTTCATGACCCGGCAAATCAGCACCGGCAACCGTCGTATCCTGGTGATCGACGACCATGAAGCAATTCACCAGGATTTCCGCAAGATTCTGGACCCGGAGCCACAAGGGGCGGCATCGCTCGCCGCATCCGAGGCGGCACTGTTCGGCGAAGCCCCACCGCAGCGACAAGGCTTCGAACTGGATTCGGCTTACCAGGGCGAGGAAGGTCTGGCCATGGTGGTCCGCGCACTGGCCGAGAACCGGCCGTATGCGCTCGCGTTCGTCGACGTGCGCATGCCGCCCGGCTGGGATGGCGTCGAGACCATCGAGCGCCTCTGGCAGGTCGACGCGCAGTTGCAAATCGCGCTGTGCACCGCCTATTCCGATTATTCCTTGGAAGCCCTGTCCGAGCGGCTGGACCTGACCGACAGCCTGCTTATCCTGAAAAAGCCATTCGACACGATCGAGATCCGTCAAATGGCCAGCGCGCTAACCGTGAAGTGGCAGATGACGCGGGATGCGGCATTCAAGATGGATTGCCTGGAAAAAGCCGTCGAGGAGCGAACCAAGGCGTTGTCCGACGCCAACATCATCATCCAGAATAGCCCGACGATCCTTTATCGTCTGCGGGGCGAGCCCTCGTTACCGCTCATCTACATCTCCCACAACATCACCAAATTTGGCTACGATCCTGCCCTGTTGCTCGCATCGCCAGACTGGGCGGAGAAGCTCATCGAGCCGGACGATCGGGACAAGGTAGGCGCGGCGATGGCGCGCGTGATGGACAAGGATGCCGAAGGCGCCTCAATCGAGTTTCGTCTGCGTACCGGCGACGGCGCTCATCGCTGGGTCGAGAACCGTTATATCCCGGTTCGCGATGCGCACGGGCGGCTTATCGAAGTCGAGGGGATCATCATCGACATCACCGAGCGCCGTGCGGCAGAGGAAAAAATTGCCCAGCTTGCCCGCACGGATGGACTTACCGGTCTGGCGAACCGCGCGACGTTCATCGAACGACTCGCACAGGCCTTCGCCTCGGCCCGGCGCGGCGCGGTCCCCTTTGCGGTCCTCTATCTTGACCTCGACCGTTTCAAACCGGTCAATGACTTATTCGGTCATCCGGTGGGCGATCTGCTGCTCAAGGAGGTCGCCCACCGCCTCACGAACTGCACGCGGGAAAGCGACCTGGTGGCGCGGCTGGGCGGCGACGAGTTCGCGGTGTTGCAGGGCGAAATGGGCGAGCCCGCGAATGCGGGTGCGCTGGCGGGAAAGATTCAGGAGGCGCTGGCCTCTCACTATCGATTGAGCGGCAATGACGTGCACATCTCGGTCAGCATCGGCATCTGTCCATATGTTCCGGACAGCGCGGGACCGGATGCGATGCTGGGACAGGCCGATCTGGCGCTCTATCGATCCAAACAGGAGGGCGGCAACCGTTATCATTTCCATTCGGATGATCTCGACCAGCAAGTACTCGACTGGATTACCCTTGCCGACGATCTGAGAAAGGCGATCAACACCGGCGAACTGCAGCTTTACTACCAGCCCCAGATCGAGCTGTCTTCTGGGACGATAGTCGGCATGGAGGCGCTGGTCCGCTGGAACCACCCCACACGCGGCCTGCTCAAGGCCGCAGCCTTCATCCCGATCGCCGAGAAAAACGGCACCATCGGGGCGCTCGGACATTGGGTGCTCGATCAGGCGTGTCGGCAGCTGAGATGCTGGCGCGATGCCGGAATTGCCCTGCCGGTAATCGCGATCAATCTCTCCGCCGCCCAGCTCAGATACGGGGACGACCTGGTACGCGACGTCGCTGAAACCCTCGCGAAGTGGCGTCTTGTCCCGTCCGATCTGGAATTCGACGTGGCCGAGGCGACCCTGGCCCAGGTGAAATGGGGACAAGCCGGCGCGCTCCCACAGCTGCGTAAGCTCGGCGTGAGGATCGCCATTGACGATTTCGGAACTGAATACTCGTCGATCGGCTATCTCCGGACGTATCGTGTGAATCACCTCAAGATCACACCGTCTCTCGTCAACAACGCTACGGAAGACTCGCGCAGCGCAGCGACGATCCGCGCCATCATCAATCTTGCGCGTGAGGTGGGTGTCGGGGTGATCGCGGAGGGCGTCGAAACCGAGGCGCAGCGCAACGTTCTGGTTGCATCGGGTTGTACCGTGGATGCGCAAGGCTTCTATTTCAGTGAAGCCGTCGAGGGCAGTCGCGCCAGCGAGCTCCTGCGCCGCGGCGTCATTGGCGTGGATGCATGGAACGACGATGCGCGTTTCGCCCGCGAAGGAGCGACATGAACATGTCACCCGGCACCGCCAACCGTCGCATCCTGGTGATCGACGACCATGAAGCAATTCACCAGGATTTCCGCAAGATCCTGGGGCCGGAGGAGGAGAGGGCGGCGTCGCTCGCCGCATCCGAGGCGGCACTGTTCGGCGAAGCCCCACCGCAGCGACAGGGCTTCGAACTGGATTCGGCTTACCAGGGCGGGGAAGGTCTGGCCATGGTGGTCAGCGCACTGGCCGAGAGCCGACCCTATGCGCTCGCATTCGTCGACATGCGCATGCCACCCGGCTGGGATGGCGTCGAGACCATTGAACGCCTCTGGCAGGTCGACGCGCAGTTGCAAATCGCGCTGTGCACCGCCTATTCCGATTATTCCTGGGAGGCGTTGTCGAAGCGCCTCGACCTGAGCGACCGGCTGCTTATCCTGAAGAAGCCGTTCGACACGATCGAGATCCGCCAAATGGCCAGCGCGCTGACCATGAAGTGGCAGATGATGCACGACGCGGCGCTTAAAACGAGCCATCTGGAGAAAACCATACAGACAAGCAAACTTGATCTGCTAAGACTATCCCATATGGTCAAGCACAATGTTCTGACCGATCTTCCTAACCACATCCTGCTCCATCATCGGCTGCCGCAAGCGATTGCCTTGTCCGAACGTCACCGGAAACAACTGGCCGTGATATGCGTGGGCGTGGATAACCTCGAGCGCATCAACAACGCCCTGGGCTATGGGGTGGGCGATGAGGTGCTGCGGTCGGTGGCAAGACGCTTGGTGGCGAACGTGCGCATGTCAGATCCCGTATTCCATCGAGGCGGAAGCGAATTCATAGTTGTGCTTGAGGATGTGACGCATCCGGAGAAAACGGTCAGCCTTGCAGAGAAGCTGCTCGCGGCACTGAGCAAGCCGGACCGCATCGCTGAGCATGATCTCCAGATCAGCGTGAGCCTTGGCATCAGCCTCTATCCAAATGACGGCGACGACGGGGAAACCCTGATCAGGAACGCGGAAACCGCGATGCGTAATGTCAAAGAAGGCGGTGGCTTCTGCTTCTTTGAGCCGAGCATGGACATCCGCGCCCGCGAGCGGCAATCCATGGTGAGCAACCTGCATAGGGCCTTGGATCAGCGTGAACTCCTCTTGCATTATCAGCCGAAAGTAAATCTTGCGTCAGGTGTAATTACCGGTGGCGAAGCGCTGGTGCGCTGGCCGATTGCGGATTTGGGATTTGTGCCTCCTGCGCAGTTCATCCCGATTGCCGAGGATTGCGGCTTGATCCTATCGCTCGGTCGGTGGGCGCGACGTGAGGCGTGCCGACAGGTACGATCCTGGCATGACTCAGGCTTCCCGTCGTTGTCCATGGCGGTCAACGTTTCTGTATCGGAATTCCGCGACGAGCGTTTCCTGGAAGGGGTTCGCGAGGCCCTGATCGAGACTGGGCTGGAACCGCACCTACTGGAGCTCGAAATTACCGAGAGCATTCTCATCAAGGACATCGCGGCAACGACCGCCCTTCTACGCGGGCTCAAGGATCTGGGCGTGAAGATCGCGGTTGATGACTTCGGAACCGGCTATTCCAGCCTGAGCTACCTGAAACGGCTTCCTGTCGATACGTTGAAAATCGACCAGTCGTTCGTGCGCGGCGTCACCACTGTTGCCGAGGACGCTGCCATCGTCAGTGCCGTCATCAATCTCGGCAAAAGCCTCGGGCTGCGAGTGGTTGCAGAAGGCGTGGAGACCTCGGAACAGCGCGCGTTCCTTCAGGCCCATGGCTGTGAGGAAGGGCAAGGTTATTATTTCAGTGAGGCCATCGCGGCCGAAGCGTTCGCAAGACTGCTCACCAGTGGTATATCGTAAGCGACTTACCATGGCCGAAGCGCTGCGACGCCTACCGCCGTGCCAATTATTACGACACTGCGCAACATAGGGCAAAGCGACATCGAGCGAGGCGGTTACGCGCCGTCGGTCAGCTGCAAGCATGATCGGCTGCTCCGTAACGCTAACGCTGCGCGGCCGATAACCGTACCAAGGATCTTATATGCATATGCGTTCGCTTCGCTCTCTACGCCTCCTCCTTTCTCTGGCGTTTGTGCTTGCCAGTTTCACCCATACCCCCGCTTATGCCGCACCTCAAAAGGACTTTAAGATCTGCTGGGTCTTGTACGCCGGCTGGATGCCTTGGGGCTACGCCAAGACACAAGGCATCATTGACAAATGGGCAAGGAAATACGACATCAAGATCGATCTCATCGAATTAGACGACTACGTCGGCTCGATAAATCAATATACGGCTGGCAAGTTTGACGGCTGCGCGATGACCAACATGGATGCGCTGACAATTCCCGCAGCCAGTGGCATCGACAGCACCGCGCTCATCGTGAGTGACTATTCGAATGGCAACGACGGTGTGCTTATCAAAGGCAAGGGAAAAACACTCGCTGACTTGAAGGGGCAAAAGATCAACCTTGTCCAGTTTTCCGTCTCGCACTACCTGCTCGCGCGTGCGCTCGAAACAGCTGGACTAAGCGAGGGCGACGTCCATGTCGTCAACACGTCGGACGGCGGCATTGTCGCCGCTTTCGCGAGTCCCGCCGTCCACAATACAGTGACGTGGAACCCCATGCTCGCTGAACTGAAGGCTCAACCAGATATTTCCGAAGTCTTCGATTCGAGCCAGATCCCCGGCGAAATCATGGACATGATGGTGGTCAACACGAACACGCTGAAGGACAATCCTGCGCTTGGCAAAGCGTTGACCGGCGCGTGGTTTGAGACGATACAGATGATGAAGGCCGATACGGCGCAAGGCCACTCTGCCCTGAAGGCGATGGCGAAGTCCTCTGGTACGGATCTCGCAGGGTATAAAAGGCAGCTTGCGACCACGGCGCTTTTCTATACACCGCAACAGGCACTTGAGTTCGTCACGAGTCCGGACCTGCCGAGGATCATGGCGTTGATCGCGCAGTTTTCGTTCCGGCATGGACTACTCGGTCATGGAGCTTCGAGTGCGAATGTAGTGGGCGTGAGTTACGACCACGGGGTAACAACGGGGTCTAAGACGAACGTGAGGTTGCGTTTCGATCCAACCTACGTGCGCATGGCCGCCGAGGGAAAGCTGTGAGCGGAAATTTTCAAGCCAGGAGCCTGTCGGACTTGAACAAAGGACCGAAGTTGGTCGCAGCCAGACTGCACGCGGTTGACAGGATATGACGGCAACTGATCGAGTGTTCTTTCAAGCCACGCATAGGACTCGATCCCGTTCAGGCGACCCGTTCAATCAGCGAGTACATCGTAGCGACCGCTCAGGCACCCCTGAGCCTACAGGTGCGCGCCGGCTCCCTGACCCTACCTGAGAGGGCTGGACGCGGGTAACCGCACCCAGCTACCCGACAGAACCATCAACGCCGGACGCGAAACGCTCCTGTATCACCGTCCCGGTGACTGATCCCTCGTCCCCAGTCAAATGCAGGGGTACCCGAAGCGTGAACACCGCTCCCTTGCCTGGTCCATCGCTGCGGGCCGTCAGCGTGCCTCGCATCTCCATGGCAGCCAATGCACAACTATGCAGGCCAAATCCATGGCCGTCTCTGCGGGTTGTGAAGCCATGTTCAAAGATCCGCGTTATATTCTCAGGCGCAATCCCTTCGCCGTCGTCTTTCACGCGAACCCTTAACTCTTCATTGTCCGTAATATCCACGCTCAGTGTGATCTCGCGAGTCCGCTCGACCGCCCGAGAAAACGCATGCCCAGCGTTACTTATCAGATTGACCAGGATCAGTAGCAGCCTGTGTTTGTCCAACAAAAGTACGGGAATTTGGGAGTACTCCTTCACTATCTTGATCTGATGAAGTGCGAGTGTCCCCAATTGCATGCGCAGGGCATCCTCGATTAAATCGGTTACCTGCACAGGCTCGAGTATGCTGGATACGCCGGCATAAGTCTGCTGGGTGGCGACGATCTCTTTGATGTGGTCAACGCTTTTGGTCAACTGCACGAGCTCGTCGACGATGCCCTTTTTTTCTGACTGTAGCGCCTCCGTCAGCTGGTTCAAGTAAGCTGGCAGGAGCCTGCCCTTGGCATCGCGAGTAATAAAATGCCCCAGATCCGCAGAATGCTCATTTATCATTTGAACCGCCTTGTCCAGCCCCTGCGATTTCGAGGCGCGAACTTTGTGGCTAATCAGGTCCGCTGAAATGTTGATGCTGTTCAACACGTTGCCGACGTTGTGCAATACATTGGTGGCGATTTCGGCCATGCCCGCCTGACGCGCGGTGGCCACCAGGGTGCTTTGCGCCTCTTGCAGTTCGCGGGTGCGCTGCTGCACCCGATGCTCCAATGATGCGTTCGATTGATGGAGCGCCTTGTTAGCGCGGTTGATGACACCGTAGCTGAGAACCAGGCGGCTGCCGACATACAACAGCAAGCCGGCCAATATCGCGGAGAACATCATCAGGAACAACTTCGAGCGTCTGTCTCGGGCATTGTCGTGTAGCTGCGCTCGCGTCAAAATATCAGTGAGTGTGTCTAGACGGCCAGCTACCGGTACTGCGGCGATTTCGTTCAGCGTCGCGTTCACCGCTGGCTGCTCGCGCAAGACCGCACGGACACTAGAAGCAAGTATGTTCACCGCGCTTTGCAGGTCGATCGGTAATCGGTCCGCGTCACCCTCAAGAACGTCCAGAGCACCCTTGACCTTGCCGGCCCTTTCGCTAGACGCCAAATGCGCATATTCCATGGTACCCAACACGGCGGCGTTCACGTCCGTAGCGATTTTCGTTGCCTGCTTCCGACGGGTGTCCTTAATTTCCCTGAGAGAAGTCCGCATCCGGTCTTCGACTGTCGAGAACGAATTTAGAGCGATTTCGAGGGACGCGTTGTGGAACCTGAATTGCTCGACGAGCTTGGCTTTTTCGTAGAGGGCTTTCGAAACGGCTGCGGCGCTCGCTATCCACGCGCTGGAGTCGTCGCGGTTGCGACTGGCCTCGACTGCCTGCACTCGCGTCCACTGATCGACCAAATCGGTGGGCGGGTTAGAAGCCGGGTCGGCCCTCATGTTTATGCCAAGTTTTTCGTTCAGGATATCTAACTCCCACTGGGCGTCGAGTTGCTTCACGCGACGCAACATCGCGACGGATTCTGAAAAATCTGATCGCTCCCGTGTATGCATCACGCCGTATAGCAACGCCAACTCCACGACGATCACAATCGCCATTCCGGTCAAAAGAAACCGACTCCAATGTCGAGAAGTTCGCGTCATGTTTCCCATCAAGGGCGCTTGCCGGTGCGGTGAGCATTGTGGGAATAGTTTTCGGCCCTTCTTCACAGCGTCGTTGGCCACACTGCGTGATCCGTTTTTGCAGGCTTGCCACACCCGTTTATGCAATTGCACCATGGTGAGACCTTTTGGTTACCGTGCGGGTACGGCCGCTCAAAAGGCGGACCATTTCTCTATAGTGGAAAGACCGCTCGGGTGCCAGCGACCGCACAAAGGTAAAACTGGCTCAGGTAGGGGCCAATCAACGGAATTTCGGCACGCTCGTGTTGTTACGTTCTGGGCGATACCGCCAGTTAGCAAGGCGACGAATGCATCTGGGGGAACCGCCGGACTAAAGTAGAAACCCTAGCCTTCATCACACTGATGGGCACGAAGAAAGAGAAGCTCCTCAACCGTTTCCATGCCCTCGGCTATGACCTGCAGTTGGTGCAGTTGGAGACTTTTCGCGATGTTGATGGCTCGAACGTACGAGCGCAGCGCCGTTGGTGTCGGCGCTGATGTCGCGTACGAACGATTAGTCAGTTTTTAGTATATCGATTGGAAACCGCTTGTGTCAAACGAACTAAATTTCGGACGTATTTGCCACTAAATTTGAGGAATTAGCAAATTTAGTGGCAAATACGCGCAATGTTTATAATTTACATCAATAAAATTTGGCGTAAGTTTGCGACCTTTTCATAGCTGTTCCTTATGGGAAGCGGGACTCCCGGAATGGGATGTTCTATTTTTACTTCGATTGGCAGCGGCGAACCCCGCGTCAAAAAATGGATCTCGCCGTTGCGGAAGTACCGGTAGGCTGCGCTGCGGGCCGCTTCGGGATTGGCGCCGCCAGCGCTCGGGCTCGCGCCGGTGTCGCCGTCGTGTGCCTTTACCCGACATGGTGGATGACCTCGGCGTCGCGTGAGGCGTTCAGCCTGAACATCGAAACGGAAGTTTTCAGATCGTTCGCCTGCGACGCGAGCGAGCTGGCGGCCGCTGCCGCCTGTTCCACCAGCGCGGCATTCTGCCGGGTGACTTCGTCCATCTGCGTGACGGCCTGGTTGATTTGGCCGATACCCTTGCTCTGTTCCTGCGATGCGGCTGTGATCTCACCCATGATGCCCGTCACGCGTCTGATTTCGTGGGTGATCTCACGCATCTTCGCACCCGCATCCCGCACATGGCCGGCACCTGCCTGCACGCGCTCCACGGAATCGTGGATCAGTTCCTTGATTTCCTTGGACGCCGCCGAGGAGCGCTGCGCCAGCGAACGCACTTCCGAGGCCACCACCGCAAAACCCCGACCCTGCTCACCCGCCCGCGCCGCTTCGACGGCCGCATTGAGCGCGAGGATATTGGTCTGGAAGGCGATGCCCTCGATGATGCCAACAATGTTGGCAATCTTGTCCGAGCTGGCATTGATGCCATCCATGGTTTCGACCACGCGTGACACTACGGTGCCGCCCTGTTCGGCCACCTGGGCGGCCTGCGCTGCGAGCTGGTTGACCTGACTGGCATTGTCGGCATTCTGGGTGACAGTCGAGGTCAGTTGCTCCATGCTGGACGCAGTTTCCTCGAGCGAGGCGGCCTGTTCTTCGGTACGCTGCGACAGGTCCTGATTGCCCGCCGAAATCTGGTGAGTGGCGGTGGCAATCGAGTCGGCCGAAACTTTGATCGTGCTGATCGTATGCGTGAGCTGCTCCTGCATACGCTTCATCGAAAACAGCAGGCTCGAGCGGTCGTCCTGGGCGATCTTCACTACGGCAGTCAGATCGTTATTGGCTATCTGGTTGGCGATATCGGTGGCATAGGATGGCTCGCCGCCCAATGAGCGGATGATGCCGCGGTTGAGGAAGACCACGACAACCGACAGGGCTCCGGCGAGTACCAGCAGAACCCCGAGGCTGACCAATGTGTAGGAGAAGGCGCGAAAGCTCACTTTGCAGGGTGGGCTTCGACGGAATACGTACAGATAACGGCGCAAGATCGATTGCGATTAATACTCGATCCAGGAACAGTCTCTTACGGACATTGCAGAATACTGGCTGCCGGTATGTGATACAGGCAGGTGCGGACGCCACGGAAGAAAAACGCCAGATGCCAGATCTGGAACTCGGGGGAGCGGATAAGAGACGATCAGCGCTTGGTGGATTCCCTCACATTCAGGGCGACAACACGACAGCGGAATGCCCGTGATAGTTCGCTCGGCCAGCGTCCAGGCGGACGGGAGACGCTCTGCGTCTGTCAATTCTTTAATTAGCGACCAGCATGCCGATGGTCAGGGCTAGTAAAGCCAACGCGGTGATAACCGTGAAGAAGCCTTCCCCACGAAACCTACCGAGGACCTCCAGCCGGCGTTGGAAGGATACGGAGGGCTTGCGAATTGTCGTTGCATTCCACACCAGAGTAAGCGTGCGGTTCCCGCAAACGTTTCTTGTACTTTCAGGCGACGGGCAATTTATTTCAGTTGTCGCACACTTATTGGTTTCGACGATCATGGCAAGTAGAGTCAGTAAAGAACACTGTATGTCACTACTATGCTGGATTTCTTGTAACAATTTTCACCGTGCGTCTCAGTTTTTAAGAAATTTGAGACGCATGGTGAAAATTGTTTTCATATACTAAATTTCTTTTGATGAATTACCTTGCTAACTCAATTAACAAAGGGATGCCCATTACTGAGCACCCCTATCGCAATCCTCGGCCGCCTGACGACGACCAGTGACAGTCGCCCCTGCGGGCCCCGGACGACATGCGTTCATCGTGGCTCCGGCGCTACAAGCGTGATCTCGCCGCCACTTCTGCTGTTTTCAACGCCGTGTTGCAATGCGGAATTGCGCGGCCTAGAATGAATTTCACGTCTCCTCCATGCTTCCCTGCATGGATTTGGCCCGGCTCGGTACGCGGGCTGTTCTTTTTCGGACATGCCAGAGATTCAAGCGTTGACACCATCGGGCTGGCCGACTTGGCGCCCGAAGGGAAAGAATACTGCATATAGCCGAATAGGAGCGAGGCACGGCATGTCGGCTATCCGCTTTCAGATTGATTACCGATGGCTGGTCGCGCAGGCTCGATTCTTGATCCTGCAGTACCGCCGTCCCGTTCAAGCACAGATGCGGTGACATCATGGAACTCTGCGACGAGTGCGACAAACTTCAAGGATGCTCTGCTGACCAGTCCCGAGCCAGTGACATGACGTTGGTCGGTATCGGTGAGTGCGAAGGCGTACTGGCAATTGAGCACTACCGTTGCGGCCGATGCGGCGTGATTATGCATCGGCAGTTCGTGGGCAGTGCGCCCGAGCGGGTCTGGACGGCCATTTATCGGGCTACGTGAAGTTATACAACCGCTGGCTTGAGGCGGTAACGCTTTTAGGAGGAGGCCTCATGCTAACCGCCGAATACCTCGTGGGGATTGTGATTGTGGCACTCCTCACCATCACAGCAGCGTTTCGGCTGAATTCCGCTCGGAACCACACGGGTGACGTCCGCGAAGCGAAACGCGGGGCGGCCTACTGCTCGTGACAGGCTAGGGACGGCGGCACCTCAAACAGCCGGGGCGAACTGGCTGACGATACAACGACTGAAGGGTCGCCGTCAGCCCAATCACGATGGTGATGCATTGGATGCCGATACTGCTCGTTGCGACGCTCGTACGCGCCGGCCGGTGAGCCACGTAAGTTTCAAAACTGAATGATCCCAGGGCGCAATCCGCGCCTACGCGATAATAAGAAGCACTCTTCGTCACATGCGGAATGGACCTTCACAACGGCCTTTCAACATGGCGCCGCATTGACACATGTGGGCGTTAAGGCCCCCGTTGTGGTCGAAAATCGTCTTGCGAAAATCAGAAAAAACACGCATTCTTGAAACCCGCTTGATTTTGCATCGAATGCCGCTTGTAGCCAGTGGCATTACACCAATTCGTAACGTTCAGAAAGACCTCGGCTGTGGACCGGCGAGTCCACGTGGAGTCATACGAACCTTGTTCAAAGCAGCGCAAGCATTCGTGCCATCCGGAAATTTCATATGTTCGACCAAATCGTTAAGAAACTGAGTTCCGACGCAGCGCGCCAGACGCATTCAGATCAACTGCTGGCACGCTATTTCGAGGCGAATCTCCAACAAATTCCATTTGAAACCGCAGCGTCAATCGCCAAGAAAATGGACTTGAGCCCAATGACGGTGGGGCGGTTTTTGAGGCGCATTGGCTACAACGGTCTGGACGAGCTCAAGAACGATCTGAAGCGAATTAGCCGTAAGGGGGGGCCGAAGAGTTCCGCTTGGGAGCTGTCGGGAAGCATCGAGGATCTGCGGCGCGATCAGCAAGAGGGCCGCCTTGTTAGCGAATTGATCGAACAACAAATCGACGTCTTGCGGGGAATTTCCGCAATGGCTCGCAGCGATAAGTGGGATAAGGCTGTGAGCACGATCACCAATGCAGAGGCGGTCTTCGTTGCCAGCTTTCAAAACATCGCCGGCATCGCTCGCTATTTCAGCGAGCAGATGCAGTATGTCCGCGGCGGGATTACGTTCATGGATGGAGCGAACGGCACTTATCTGGAAATGTTCGGTAGTTCAGCAAGGAACAGGCTGCTGATTCTGATCGACTGCAGGCGATTCGCGACGAAGACGCGGCCACTGGCTAAACTCGCTCGCGAGGCAGGCATCACGGTGCTGCTTGTGACCGATATTCATTGCAACTGGGCTGACGAAGACAGCGATATATCACTGGTACTTCCCAGCATGCGCTGGCGAACATGGGACTCCTTTTTGCCGCTCGCTGCGCTACTGGATCTATTGGTAACAAGTTGCCTGATCACGCTTGGTGACGACGTCGTCGAACGCGCGGAGCTGGTGCGCACATTGCAGAATACTTTTGGTGATTTCGTGCGCCGCTGACTATTGCTCTCGCGGCGCCCCAAAAGCACTTACTTCGATGCTTTGACCTGAGTCCAGGCTGTGTCCCACAGTCTGACGGAATCGCCTACATCACTGAGCAAGGACAAGTGGCTGAGGGTTGCCGCGTCCGGGTAGATGTTCGGGTTATTGCGTAACGCCGGGCTGATCAGTGGAAACGCCGCCTTGTTCGGTGATCCACCATGCAGCCAGTTGGTGTTCTTCGCGGAGACGTCCGGTCGCATCATGTAGGCGAAGAATTTCTTCGCCGCTTCGGTGTTTTTCGACTGGGTCAGCAAGCACATGTCTTCCTGAAATCCATTCGCACCTTCCTTGGGAATGACATAACCCACTTTGTCGGGAGCAGTCTCGACGCTTTGCGCAACCGAACCCGACCACCAGTGCGCGATCGCAAAATCGCCGTTGATCACCTTGTCACCTATACCGTCGGTCAGCATCGCCGCCCAGTAGGGTTTGGCGTGCTTGATGGTGTCCCGGGCCTTCGCGAGTTCCTTCGGATTGGTAGAATTGAAGGAAAATCCGTTGTAAATGAGCGCTGCTCCCAACGTTTCCCGTTCATCGTCCAGCATGGCAATCTTGCCGCGCAGCTGGGGCGGAGGGTCGAACACCACCTTCCACGAAGTAACATCGATGCCTTTCGTCAACGCCTTGTTGTACATCAACCCTGTAGAGCCCCAGTTATATGGCATGCACACTTCGTGCTGAGGATCGCTGGTTGCCTTGAAATACCGCTGGTCGAGGTTCGAGTAACCGGTAATCGAGCGAAGATGAGGGTCCTGCAGATAACCCAGCTTGCTCAGAATATTCTGCATGAAAACCGAAGGAAATACGATGTCGTAGCCCGTGGCTCCGGCCTGAAGCTTCGCGAGCATTTCCTCGTTGGTGCCGTAGTTGTCGAGGGTGACTGCTATACCTGTCTCCTTTGTGAAATCCTGCAGCACATCCGGATTGATATAAACCGTCCAGTTATACAAATGTAGCGATTGTGGCTCTGCAAAAGCATGCCCCGCGGCAGTGATCGCAAGACCTATCACTGCCATACGTACTCCAGAAAACCAACGCATGAGATTCTCCTTATGTCGACTTACGTTTAAAACGGTTAGTGATGCTGACAGGTTGTTGAAAAAATCTCCTCCAGGACAACCGAAACAGTAGCCGGGAGGGTTCCTGATGGTTTCAGGCAAATGGGAGCGGAGCGTCCTGAGTCTTTCCCAACGAGCGACCGGGGCGTCGGACCAATAGCGAGACGGTAACCAGCGCCAGTGAAGCGAGCATCATGAGTACCGATACCGCGTTGATCTCAGGAGACACGTTGCGTTTGATCGCACCGAAGAGGTACACGGGAAGGGTGGTCGATCCCACGCCGCTCGTGAAATAGGCGATAACCAGATCGTCGAAGGAAATGACGAGGCACAGAAGGAACCCGGCGAGAATGGGTGGCGCAATGCCTGGAAGCGTGACGCGCCTGAACGTCGTCAACGGCCGTGCGCCCAGATCGGCGGAGGCTTCCTCGAGGCTACGGTCCATCCCAACCAGACGGGCGGCTACGACGACCGTGGCATAAGAGGAAAGGAAGACTGTATGGGCCAGAATGACCGACAGGCGCCCGAGGGGGAAACCTATGGTGCTGAACATGACCAGCAGGCCGATGCCGAGGACAATGTCGGGTATGACGATGGGCATATAGACTGCGGAGCGCAGCAACGTCTTCAGGCGCGATTCGGTGCGAGCAATGCCTAACGCGGAGAGGGTGCCGACCACCGTCGCAATCGTGGAGGACGAACCTGCCACGATGAGTGTGTTGATGAGAGAACGCCCAAGGTTGGGATCGGAATACAACTGCAGATCGGAGGCGCCGACAGCCGTGGATGCGTTGTGCGTGAAACCCAGATTGGCCAGAACTCTCAGGTACCAGTCGAAGGTGAAGCCCTTCCAGGTCATCATGCTGACCGGGTTCGCATTGAACGAATACGCGACCAGCATGAGAATCGGCAGGTACAGGAAGGAGAAGAATATGGCCAGATGCAGGATCGAACCCGCCCTGCGCAGGACATTTTCGATTGGCATGTCAATGCTCCTTGCCGGTCGATGACATAACGGTTTTGCCTTCAGCCCGGGCGACCAGATACAGACAGGCAACCACGATGACGCCGAGGATTGTCGCCACCGCTGATCCGAATGGCCAGTCGCGGGCGGCAAGAAAGGATTGCGCCAGCAGCGTGCCGATCTGCAGGTCCTTGGCGCCGCCAATGAGCGTTGGGGCGATGAAATTGCCCAGCGCGGGAATGAACACGAGAACGACGCCAGCCACGATACCTGGCATGGTCAGTGGAATGACCACCCGTCGCATCGTGGTGAACCGGCCGGCGCCGAGATCGAGCGATGCTTCGACGAGGCGGAAGTCCATCTTTTCGATCGACGAGAAGAGTGGCAGAACCATGAACGGGAGATACTGGTAGACCATCGATGCGGCGACTGCGGGTAGCGTATAGATCATCTGGAGTGGCTTGTCGATCAGGCCCACCGCCAGCAGTGCGTGATTGATCAGTCCATCCGATCGCAAAATCAGCATCCAGGCGTAAATGCGCACCAGACCGTTGATGAAGAAGGGCAACGTCACAAGTAGCAGCAGGAGATACTTGCGCCGGAATGACTGCCTGCTGATATACCACGCTGCGGGGTAGGCCAGCACCAGAGCGGCCATGGCGGTCGAAAGGGCGAGCAGCGAGGACCTGATGACGATGTTGAGATAGGTGAAGTCCCAGTCCCTGAGCAGATCGGCGTTCGGAAAGCCAAAAAACTGACTGTACGCATCCAGATCGAAATGCCAGATGACGCCGCCATAGGTATCCCGCGTCGCGAAACTGTAGGCGAGGATGATGGTTGCCGGCACCGCGAAGAGCAGCGTGAACAGCAGTACGCCGGGCGTCAGGAAGGCGAGTGTCGTCGCGGTGCCTGTTCGCCGTGGACGGATTTGCGGATCCGGCTCGCGATCGGCGACCCGGGACACGGAAGTCATATCGTTCATGGCAAGGACACCGTAGTAACGTCGCGTGGGTGATAGCTGAGCTTGACCGGCGCGCCGACCTCGGGAACCGACGCCTTGGCATTCAGGACGACCGTGATCCGGTCACCTTGCAGGTCGACGTCGACGCGCGTGTAATTGCCCATGTAGGTACGATCCGACACAATCCCATCGAGCAGGCAGTGACCGTCCGATACGCTCCCGAACACCATGTCCACGGCCTCGGGCCTCAGCGATGCGATGGCTGCGTGTTCGCCGGGTCTCGCACCGGCGACGAGAATTTCGGTTCCCCGTTCCGTTCTGAGAAGACTGCACCCGTCGCGCTTCCCGATCCACTTGCCGCGTAGCAAGTTGGTCTCGCCGATGAAGCGTGCCGAGAACTCGGTTCTGGGTGAATCGTAAATTTCTCTTGGGCTACCCACTTGCTCAATCTTCCCCCGGTTCATGACGACGATCATGTCGCTCATCGACAGGGCCTCTTCCTGGTCGTGCGTGACGCACACGAAGGCAATGCCAAGTTCGTGCTGAAGACGCTTGAGTTCCACCTGCATCTGCTTGCGCAACTGCCGGTCGAGCGCTGCCATCGGTTCATCGAGCAGGAGGACCTTGGGCTGCATGACAAGGGCGCGGGCGAGAGCGACTCGCTGCTGCTGCCCGCCCGACAACTGAGCAACCTTTCTTTTTGCCATGGATTCAAGCCGTACCAGTTCTAATGCCTGGCCAACACGCTGATCGATCAGGTGTCTCGGAACCTTTGCAATCTCGAGCCCATAGGCGATGTTGCCTGCAACGTCGAGATGGGGAAACAGCGCGTAGTGCTGGAAGACAGTATTCAGCGGTCGCTCATAAGGAGGCGCTGACGTCAGATCCTGGCCGTCGATCAGGACGCGACCAGAATCGGGCATTTCAAATCCGGCGATTGTCCGCAGCAAGGTAGTTTTGCCGCAGCCGGAGGGGCCGAGAAGAGTCGTGAACTTTCCCGATGGGATGGCGAGGTTGACATCGCTTAGCGCAAACACATGCCGTTTGCCGGGTGCGAGAAAGCTCTTTGATATCGAGCGAACTTCAACTGCTGGTTTCATGAACTCTCCTCTGGAGCGTATGTCGGGAAGTAACTCGACATCGGGCGAGCCTTCCAAAAGGACCACGAACGATAAGCTATGCTGGTCGAAAATGTTTGTAAAGCACCATTTCAACAAAAAGGTACTTGACTACCATTTTGCATTGGATGAACCTAGCGACTTCTCAAGAGCGGCTGGAAAGGAGGCGAGAAGAAATGAGCAAGGAATCCCGGATTGAACACTGCGTGCATACGAAAAAGCGCCGTGCGCGGGACTTGGGGTTGCCATTCGAGGGCATTCCTGGCGCGAACAATGCCATCACCGATGTGCCTGGTGTGACGGTGGGCTACAAGACCTTGTCAACAGGTTCAGGCGCTATGCAGACTGGGGTGACGGCAATACTTCCCAGACCGAGCGATCGGCTTCTGCATCCGAGTTGGGCCGGCACATTCTCGATGAATGGGAATGGGGAAATGACAGGCGTCCATTGGATTCGCGAAGCCGGTTGGTTTACCGGCCCGATTACTCTGACGAATACCTTTTCGATTGGGATGGCGCAGCATGCGACCACCCGCTGGATGGTTTCGAAATTCAGGGCACAACTGGACAAGGGCATCTGGGTGCTACCGGTCGCCGCCGAAACGTACGACGGCTGGTTGAACGACATCTGCGGGCAGCACATCTCGGAGAGCGACGTCATCGAAGCCATCGAGTCCGCTGCAGGAGGCGCCTTACTCGAAGGAAATGTTGGTGGCGGCACGGGGATGATGGCCTACGAGTTCAAGGGTGGGACGGGTACCTCTTCGCGCCGGATCGATATCGGCGGAGTTTCTTACACCGTTGGCGCAATAGTTCAAGCGAATCATGGATTGCGGCCATGGCTTCGCGTTTGTGGGGTTCCGGTCGGTGAACGGATGGCACAGTCAGCGGGGTGGCCTCACGAACGGGGATCCATCATCGCTATCATCGGGACAGACTTGCCGCTCATGCCGACGCAACTGGAACGGCTCGCCAAGCGCGCTGGCATCGGCATCGGTCGTGCGGGAACGCCATCTGGAAACAACTCCGGCGACATATTTCTTGCGTTCACCACGGCGAACTCCTTTGGCTCGTTACCAGAGCCTCCGCGTCTGACGCTGGACGCCGTCAGCAATGATCTGCTCGATCCAGTGTTTATGGCGGTTGTCGAAGCAGTCGACGAAGCGGTTATTAATGCGATGCTGGCGGCTGAGACGGTCACTGGTAAGTACGATCGCGTCGCACACGCAATAGATCACGACATGCTGCGGGCTATCGTATTGGAAGGTCGTGCAGATTGTCTCGCCAAAAATATCGATGATTGACGGAGCTACCCACAAGCGACTAATCAGTACCCTGCAGAGTGCGAAACCGTCTTTTTTGGATTCTTCACGGATTAGCGTGAAGCGGCATGCGATCGAGCCGCCGTTCCCTCTTGAGCACATGTAGGTGTTCAGCAGGCGCATTGCGCACAGCGTCGCCTCCATGCATCAACGCCGTGCGGATCGGTCATCCCGGGAGCTCCCTTCGTCAAGCTGCCAAGTAGCGCTGCGACGTTAGACGCCCGTTAAGCGGGCCTTAAGCTTGGTCCAATTAACCTGTCGTTACCGGCTGCAAACGGTATTGCGCGCAGCGGTCGACAATCCAGGAGGTACAACATTTGAAGTCCGTCATTCGAATCGCTGCTGCTGCCATCGCACTCGCCGCACCAGTGGTTTCCTTCGCCCAACAAGACAATCCACCTCTTACCCGTGCGCAGGTGCGCGCCCAGCTGATTCAGATCGAAAACGCCGGCTACCATCCCGGGCATCGCGACATTAACTTCCCAGATGACTTCCTCGCGGCCGAAGCGCGCGTCGCCGCTGAGAATGGGGGACCGTCGAGCACAGGCGTCGGTGGTGTCTCTAGCGGGGCGTCGGAGCTGGGTCATCGTGCCGCAGAATGAACGCATGTGCGAGACCGTGCGCGCAAGCGTCCCGGCGACGAAATTCATCGGACACTCATGCCCGAACGGCAAACGTTCGCAACGGATCGGGGCAAGATGGCCACGCTACCTCGAACACGATGTGAGAGCGGTTTCGATCAAGCAGGCTGATCTTCCTTGCGCGTCACGAGGCCGCCATCCCCATATTCCCGGATCACCTTCGCAATGACGACCCGGTAGCCGTCCAACCAGCGGGCCTGCTTCGACTTCGCTTCGACGTGCGTCGGATGCCTGATCAATTGCAGCAGTGCGTCTTCCGACTCCCAGTAGTAGACGTTCTGGATCAATCCGGCGCTGGCGCTCTCCCAGGTCTCTTCACCCAGATACCCAGGAATTGCACGCGCCATTTCGGCGATCTCCTGGTCGAGGCGATGGAATTCCTCGTCGTACTGACCGGCCCTGAAAATGAAGGTGGAAGAGTACATAGGGCTTCCTCTGGAGATGAATGAAAGGGCACAGAGTTTAGGGCATAAAGGGCCGGCAAGATCGTCAGGCCTCTTTCCGAGCCCCTATCTGTAAGGCCATGCCAGAAGCCTGATCCCGGCAACCCCGAATACGACAGCAAGGCATCCTTCCAGAGCGCGACGGGTCCGAATGTATAGCCGGCGAACTGAGTCCATGGAAAACAGGACGGCATACCCGCTGAACACCAGGCATCCAATGACCGCACAGCCTGGAATCACGGCCCCGTAGGCAGATCCCGAGTTGTTCGAAGAGAGGGCGACAATCGAAACCCACACGAGTATGGCCTTCGGATTTGTCAGATGCAGCAACGCGCCTCGCGCGTACAGGCTCGTCAACTTCTCTGGCTGTTCCCGTTTCGGTGAGGTTGTAGCTGCAGTGGCAAGAGCAGTGCGTCCCGATTTGAAGGCCAGCCAGAGGAGGTACAGGCCACCGAAAAGAGTGCTGAGAATCCTGGGCTTCAAGAAGACGATGAAGGCGATGCGGCTGGTGGGTGCGTGAGCACCCGATCGCCGGAAGGTGATCGTCCGATCCTTGGATCGTTCAGTTGAACGTTGCCTTTGCCCCAGATCGCTGACTGTCAAACACCGACAGAGCTCGTCGCGTCATCAGCCAAAGCCTTCGGCCGGTAACCGTGTTGCGCCACCTTAAATATCGTCGGGTTCGAAACGGTGTACTCCGTCGCCGGTGCCCCGGGCGAATCCAAAACGATACCGCGACGTTGCGGAGATACATCGCCGCAGCGTCGTGATCGTCAAGGCAACGGGCAAGTACACCGGCCGAGCGCGCAGGCGCGACTACGCCGCGATTCGGGCGTGGCGGGCCTGAGCATTCGGGCGACACCGGAACAGTTCGGTATGGGAACCTGCCCGGCAGTATCAAAGCCGTGAATCTGAAATTCGTTCTTCTCAATATCCAGCCCGATCATGGTAATCTCGCCATCGACGATTCCTTCAGATGAAAGAGCGACTCATCCTGGCACGTCGATACCGTCGCAGAGGTCGTCATCCCTATCACTGAAAATGATATTCCTACGGAGACCACACCCATGCTTATTGACTGGAAGTCGTTTCTCCCCAAAGTTAGCGGGTCCGTGAAAGAACTGGCCGAGGCCAGCCCGGAGACAATCGGGGGATACCGCCAGATTTGCGCCGCCGACGCTCAAACGGGACATCTGGACGCTAAAACGCGCGAATTGATTTCGTTGGCGGTAGCTGTGACCACCCGCAGTGACGGATGCATCGCGAATCATACGAAGAAGGCGATCGACCTCGGCACGACTCGTGAGGAGATCGCCGAGGCGCTGGGCGTCGCCATTGCGATGAACGCCGGCGCTGCGGTCGCCTATTCCGGCCGAGTCATGGACGCTTTCTCGGCCTTCTCGACTAAGGAATAACTCGTCGCACAGCCGCCCGTTCGGGCGAGGTCGGCGAAGATAAACGCGCGGGCAAGCGCGACGACCGAGGCGAAGGGGAAATTCTGGTGATAGCGTGGAGGGCGCCCGCACCGGCCTTTCGATTGCGCATCCCGCACTCGTAACCAAGGCTTGTATTCTGCTCCCGTACGTTGCCCATAACCCCGGGGCAGCGTACGGAATAATGTCTCCCTGCGTCTCGAAGCGCGGCGCGCTGAAATCCGTCCTTGTTTCTGCATGCTCGCGCTGTATTGACTACGGCTACCGCGTTCTCCATTGCCGCCTATCCCAGCTAGGTCTGCTCCGGCTTCGGGACGA
Organism: Paraburkholderia sp. GAS348; assembly: GCF_050434205.1. Taxonomy (NCBI): domain Bacteria; kingdom Pseudomonadati; phylum Pseudomonadota; class Betaproteobacteria; order Burkholderiales; family Burkholderiaceae; genus Paraburkholderia; species Paraburkholderia sp. GAS348. The sequence continues at coordinate 78,551 of NZ_JBNPVT010000011.1, read as the reverse complement.
TGAAGTCAGTGGAACTGGAGAAACGCGATCCTCTCGTGGAGTTCGACTGGCGTAGTTCGTGCGGGAAGGTCTGTGCGATGTCGTCGTCCTTCTTGCGCTTCTTGCCAACGTCGCTGCCGGAACAGACCGCGAAACTATGAAGCGGTGTTTCACTTTCCTGCACCCATTCGGTAAGCGTCTGCGACCGCAGGGATAAACGCAGCGAGCGGCGATCGATTTGAGGTTAGCGTTCGATCGGGTTCGGCCAGGAGCGGACGGTCACATGCGTCTCTGCGCGGACGTTGAGGCGACGGGTCCGCCCCGTAATCGGCCATCCAACAGTAGAGGACGGGCGCTCGCTCATCGGCCATTGCAGACACTCAGTTAAATCTTGACATGAAGCACACAGGAGAGCGTAGTGCCGGAAACCGGCCCGCTGCGTTCGACGTGGCGGGAGCTGGAAAGATACCCCGACCGAGGTCTTGCTACGATCAGGCCTCGTCGTTCGAGCGTGTAGTAAGCCTGGAAAACTGTTGAAGGGCTGACGCGGTACGAACTGCTCGCCTGGCGCACCGACGGGAGCCGCACGCCGCGCTCAAGCGTGCCGTTCGCAATCAGGTTTTCGAACTGTGCCGCCGCTGGATATAGCGCTTCATTATTATGTCATGCAAATTAATTGAGGTTGTGCCGAGTTGATCCGGTTGCGGGCGGAATGCCTCATTTAGAAATTTCGGACCCGCCAGCCGAGCACGGTTGCAGCTCCCGCCGACTTTGAGGACGGAGCGTTAGCAGTCTGGAGAAATGCCTTCAGTTGGCTTGCGCCGAGCGCACGGCTGTAGAAGAAACCCTGACCGAATTCGGCCCGGCTTGCCCGCGCGATGTTGTGATGTGCCGTGTTCTCAATGCCTTCGACCACGACCACAGCGTCCATCTCATGGCCTATGCTCGTCAACGCAGTGATCTGTCCGGAGCGCTCATCGGGATCCATTCCCAGCACTTCCCTGTCAATCTTCACCATCTCAAAGGTCATGTCTGGCGGCAGTTCCAGTCCGACGTCAGTGGGGCGCAAGCCCGACAGGGCAAAGCGCATTCCTTTATCACGCGCCTGCGCCATCATCGGGATGAGTCGTTCTCTGAACTTCCTCACGCTGTCTGCCCCGATCTTCAGTATTAGCGGTGGAAGACCGAGGGAGCCAACGTCACCAAGGTCCGCGATGAACGCGGAACTTACCAGGTAAGATGCGGGAGCGGTAACGCCCAGGTAGAGCGATTTCGGAGCACCGATTTCCCGCAGATCCTGAGCGGCACGCGATAGGATGAATCGCGTCATTGGCCCAATCAGGCTACTGCTCTCAATGATTTCCATGTAGTGGGCCGGGCCCAGCGCGCCATATTTCTCGTTGTCCCAGCGCAGAAATGCTTCGACGCCGACACACCTGGCCCGCCGCACGCCAACGACAGGTTGATACTGAACATGGAACCGGCCACGGCGCAGCCCTGCACGCGCTGCACGCAGCAGGGACTTGTCGTAGCGAAACCACCTTTTGAGGGCCCAACCGACAACGACGACCAGGACCATCACCAGAATCGGCCACAATATAAATCCCAATATGGTCCATACTGAGGAAGGCTGCGTAGCAGTGCGCGACGAAAGCTGCACCGAGGCGAGTGTATCGGTCTCGACCGAAGGTGAGACCGCTTGTGTCTCACAACCCCTACCCAATGAGCAAACCGGGGTTGACATCGCTGGTGGTTCCGGCGACTGCTCCGCGCGGTCGACCCGCGACGCGGTACCGGCCACTGCGTCAGAGGCCAGAAGGCCGTTTCGTTCTGCCGCCGCGTGGTCGCTGATTTGCCACCGCAGTTCCCTAAGCAGCGTCACAACGTTCGGCCCCGAACTGGCCATCGCAGCAGCGGTGCCGATGGCATTGCCACGCGCGCCGTCCAGCGAATCGCAAGTATTAGTCAGTACGGGCATCGGACCAGCAACCGGTCCGGCAAGGGCGGCGGGAATAGAGGGCAACTGCGCAACGGACGCGCAGGCTGAGCCGAAGCGAATTGGGGGCGCTGGCGGACCCGCAAGCCAGTCCGTCAATTGCTGCCAGACGTTGCGTTCAAACGTAAGACTGCGACTGGAACCAGTGTCGGCCGGACCTGCAACAGCGAGTGAGGTGCCTGCGCAGGTGACGAGCACGACTGCCATATGTCGTCTCCAGGTCCGACGGAGCACGATGAACGCGCTGCATCTGATGGTTGATACCGGGAACCCAAATGCCATTGATTTATCGCTATAAAATTCGGCTTAAAAGTCTCTACCGATTGGACCGCTACAAGCAGGCTACACATCGAAAGAAGGGGAAACTGTCTGCGCTGCACTTTGCCAGCGTGTGCGCGGTCGCAATAGAAGCAGATTGCAAAAGAAAGGCCGTATCAGATTGATAAGTGGCATTCTTATAAGGTTAAGTGCGTGCTACCGGGGCGGGCCCGACGCCCGAAACGGTGTTATCTGTGAGGAGTACAAGTTGAAGCGGTATGAGCGGCTAGCCCACCAACTCAGTGAGCTCATCAAGCGCGGTGATCTGCCACCCGGCGCGCGTATCCCCTCGGTTCGCGCGGCGTGCAAGGCTTGGGGCGTGAGCCCCGCGACGGTATTTCGTGCTTACTACCTGCTCGAAAACCGGGGCATGATTAAGGCGCGCCCGCGTTCAGGCTATTTCGTGTCGCCGAGTTCCGGAGAATTGCTGCGGCGAAGTCCCGGGACCTCGATGAGTACCGACCCGAAGACCGTCAATATCAGCGACCTTGTCTTTGAGGTCCTCAAGACGATCAGGCATGCCGAGACTGTCCCACTTGGTTCTGCGTTTTTGAGCCCTGCGCTGTTTCCGATGGCGCGCGTCGGAAAGTCGTGCGCGAAGGTCAATCGTTCAACGCACCTGGCCAGCATGGTTGACGGACTGCCGCCGGGGTACGAAGGATTGCGCCAGCAGATTTCGCTGCGTTACCTGATGGCGGGGATGACGGTGCCCGTCGACGAGATAATCATTACGAGCGGTGCACTCGAAGCCCTGACGCTAAGCGCCCAGTTGCTCGCCGCTCCAGGCGATGTGATCGTGATCGAAAAGCCGACGTTCTATGCAGCGCTGCAGGCTATCGAGCGTCTGAGGCTGAACGTAGTGGAGATTCCTGTTGACCCGGTGGAGGGTCATGATCTGGATGCACTCGCGCAAGCGCTGCAGCAACATCCGGTTCGCGCCTGCTGGTTCATGACCTCGTTCCACAATCCGACCGGGGTGACGCTGGACGATTCCAGGAAGCAGGCACTGGTTGATCTGCTCGCCAGACACGACGTGCCGCTCATCGAGGATGACGTCTACAACGAGCTGCATTTTGGCCCGGATCCGGTGCGTCCGGCCAAATTCTTCGATCGGAAAGGTCTTGTGATCCATTGTGGATCGTTCGCGAAGTGCCTTGCGCCCGGATATCGTATCGGCTGGGCGGCAGCCGGAAGGTTCGCGGGCAGGCTGGAACACGCGAAATGGATGACCACGTTATCGGCCAGCATGCCCGCGCAGCGCGCAATCGCCGACTATCTGGAGCATGGCGGATATGAACGTTTCCTGCACAAACTACGTCGCGAGTTGGCCCTTCAGCAATCGCAGATGCTCGACGCGATCAGCCGGTACTTCCCGGCCAATACGATGGCGACGAGGTCTGACGGCGGTTATTTCACATGGGTGGCGCTACCGGATCACGTAGACTCGATACAGCTCTTCCAGGCTGCGCTTAACAGTGGGATCAGCATCGCGCCCGGACCTATCTTCTCTGCGGACGGCGCCTTCCGGCACCGTATGCGTCTGAACTATGGATACCCGTGGTCGGCGCGGCTCGATAAAGCGGTCGCGACACTAGGTGCCCTGTGCGCTGATGAATCGCGTTGCGGCGCAAAGCTGGCCGGTCCGGTTCGGCCGGCATGATACGGGGGTCGATCTCAACCCGGCACGCCGGCCGGTGAATCGTGAACCTCGTACTCGACCCTTTCCCCGTTGAGCACGCGTTGGACGTACGGCTCGATGGCAGCAAAATAGTCAGCGTCGAGAACCTCATGGGTGAGCCGTCCCACGATCTCCTCCGGGTCCAACCCCAGCCACTTGCGATAGGTTGAGTTGGCGAACCGAAAACGTCGCTCACCGTCGACGTAAGCGACCAGGGAACGTATGGGCCATTCAGCCGCGATCCGGACGTGCGACCGAGGGAGGCAGTCCGATGCCGAAGGCCGTTCTAACCGCTGAGCAGATTCGCGACGAACTGCAGACCCGCATGGCGAAATCGCCGCTGGCGTGCCGGGAGCTTTGCGCGTGCACATACAGCTACCGGAGCGGCATCCGCCGGACGCACCCGGCCGCCACTGGAACATAGTGTCCGTCCTAACGGCTTTCTTACGGGACGGAAACTGATCACGGATTAATTCTCGAAGCGGTCCCTTGATCATGCGTGGCACAGCGCGTTGATTCGCTCGACACTTCACGTAATTCGTCGGCGATGATGTCGATCAGCGCTTCGGCAGCAGCGCTCAACGGCCGCCGCGGATGACTGATGCGCACGATATGGCGTACGATGCGCGGCGCGAGAATCGGATAGGCGCGCAACGCACCTCGGCGCACTGCGCGTTCAACCGCGATGCGCGGCAGGATCGTCGCAAAGTGGGTGCTTTCGACGAGCTTCACGATCGTGCTCAACACATCGATTTCGAAGCGCGGCGCAAGCAGCACGTCCTCATGCTGCGCGGCCGTATCGAGCACGCCGCGCAGGCCGTGGCGCTTGGTGGGCAGCACGAGTTCGAGTTCGGGTAGTTGCGCGAGCTCGATCGCATGCGGCAGTTCGGGGCCATGTTCGGCGCTGGTGACGAGCACCATCTCTTCATCGAGGAGCGGCTGCGAGTCGAGCGACAGGCGCGAGCGCGGCTTGTTGATCAGCGCGGCGTCGAGCTGGCCGCCCGACACCCAGTCGATGAAGGTCGCGGTGTAGCCGTCGGCGATGGTGACTTCGACATGCGGATAGCGCGCGTGAAAGCGCGACAGCGAATCAGCGAGCACGCTTTCCGTCACCGATGCAATCAGCCCGATCGACACGTGGCCCGTTACGATCTCGTCGCGCTGAACCATTTGCTGACGCGCATGCGCGAGATCGCGGATGATCGGCAGAAAGAGGCGGTACATCAGCCGTCCGGCGGCGGTGGGCGCCATGCCGTGCCCGCCACGGTCGAACAGTTGTTGATGCAGTTCTTCCTCGAGCTTGGCGATCTGCATGCTGAGCGCCGGCTGCACGATGTTCAGGCGCTTGGCGGCGCGCGTCACGGAGCCGTCCTCGAACAGCGCGATGAAATACTGGATCTGCTTCAGGTCCATGAGAGGTCCATTTGACGTCCAGATGGGGTGCCACGGGGTGCATCACGAAAGTTAATATCCGCTGCGTGGTCCATCAGGTCACTCACGAAAGCCGGCGAAAACAGCACACCGCGTGGCTATCTGAATAGCTGAGAAAGACCCTTACCGGAAGCGTTGCCTATTGATAACCGAGCGCACGAAGGGCGTCATCGGGGCTAACACTGATATCAAAACTAATGATGAAAGACATCAAAAAACAATATTAGAAGTTATAGCCCGTTCTCGCTACGCTTCGTTCCAACTTGCTGCAGGTCCGCCCGACAGACTCGTTCCGGCGCCCGACGGCAAGCACCGATGGAGACGTAAATGGACTCACGCGATGCCGCAGGCAGCGGCACACCTCAATCCTCATGGGCGCCGCAGAGCGCCGCGCCGACGCTGCGCCACTGGCTTGAACGCCTGTCGGCAACGGGCCGCGTCGCGACGATCGATCAGCCGGTTTCACTCCAACACGAACTCGCGGCAGTCGCCAAACGGCTCGACGGAGAACAAGCCGCCATTTTTCTCAAGCCCGGCGGCCACGCCATTCCGGTAGTGAGCGGCTTCATGTCGAAGCGCGCGTGGATCGCCGAAGCGATGGGCGTGCCCGAGGCCGCGCTGCTCGAACGCTTTCGCGATGCGGCCGGGCATCCGGTTGCCTGGCACGAACTGCCACGCGACGAGGCCGCGTGCCAGCAGGTCGTCCGCACGCAGGGCATCGATCTGCACGCATTGCTGCCGATCCCGACACACAGCGAGCACGACAACGGTCCCTACATCACGGCCGGCCTCGTGATTGCGCGTAATCCGCGGACCGGCATCCAGAACGTGTCGATCAACCGCATTCAGGTGCACGCCCCGGACCGCATGGCGATCCTGATGTTGCCGCGTCATCTGCTGGCGTTCTATCAGGCCGCGGAAGCGGCGGGCGACGCCCTCGACGTGGCGATCGCGATTGGCGTCGATCCGTTGACGATGCTGGCGTCGCAGGCTATTTCCCCGATCGACAGCGACGAACTGGAGATCGCCGGTGCCTTGCACGGCGCGCCGCTGCCGGTCGTCAAGTGCGTGACGAACGACGTGCGTGTACCCGCGTTTTCGGAAATCGTGATCGAGGGCCGCATCCTGCCCAAGGTGCGCGAGCCCGAAGGTCCGTTCGGCGAATTCCCGAAGTACTACAGCGCGCGCGAAGCGCGTGAGGTGATCGACGTGACGGCAGTCACGCATCGCGAACAGCCGATTTATCACACGATTGTTCCGGCTGAAATGGAGCATCTGCTGCTCGGCGCCATTCCGCGCGAAGCGACCTTGCTGGCGCATCTGCAGCGCAGCCATCCAGGCGTGAAGGACGTGGAGTTGTCGGTGGGCGGCGTGTGCCGGTATCACCTGTGGGTCCAGTTCGACAAGAAGCGCGAAGGCGAAGCGAAAAACGTGATTTTGTGCGCGTTCGGCGCGCACTACGACATCAAGCAGGTGGTCGTCGTCGATACCGATGTGGACGTACACGATCCTGCCGAAATCGAATGGGCGATCGCGACGCGCTTCCAGGCGGATCGGGATCTCGTGATTGTGGCCGGCGCACAGGGCTCGCCGCTCGATCCATCGACGACCGTCGGCCAGCCCGACGATGCGCCGCCGCACATGCAGGGCGTCAGCGCCAAGATGGGTCTCGACGCGACGCGCCCGGTCGTCTATCCGGCACATGTATTCACCCGCGTGCGGATTCCGGGGCAGGACGCCGTCAATCTCGACCGGCTCGTCGCCACGAGCAACGCGGCGTTCGATGCCTATCTGCACAGCGGCCAGCTGCGCGACGCGGTCTGAGCGAGGCACAGCCATGCAGTCAACGCAAACGCGTGAACGGGTCGTCGTCGGCATTTCGGGTGCGAGTGGTGCAGTCATCGGCGTGCGGCTGCTGGCGGCCTTGCGCCGGCTCGGCACGGCCGAGACGCATCTTATCGTGTCGCCGTCGGGCGCCATTACCGCCGCGCAGGAGCTCGGTCTTACGCGTTCAGACCTCGACGACCTCGCCGACGTCGTCCACAACGTGCGCGACATCGGCGCGACGGTGGCGAGCGGCTCGTTTCTCACCGCGGGCATGGTGATCGCGCCGTGCTCGATGAAAACGCTGGCGAGCGTCGCCAACGGTTTCGCCGACAACCTGCTGACGCGCGCCGCGGACGTGATGCTCAAGGAGCGTCGTCGCCTCGTGCTCGTCGCGCGCGAAACGCCGCTCAATCTCGCGCACCTGCGCAACATGACGCTCGCCACCGAAATGGGCGCGATCGTGATGCCGCCGGTGCCCGCGTTCTATGCGCACCCTCAAACCGTCGACGACATCGTCGATCACACGGTCGGCCGGATCATGGATCTGTTCGGCATCGAGCATCGCGAGATTGCGCGCCGCTGGAGCGGTCTTGCCAGCGAGTTCAACCGAGGCGGGAACGACGAGGGCGACGACGCCGATGCAACCGCCACGCGCGGGCAGGGAGCAATGAAATGAATCAGCGCGATACAGTTGCCGAACTGGTAGCGGATGCACGCCCCGCTGGCGAGCCCGAAACGTCGGCTGAACGCCAGCGCCATGTGGGCCGCTCGATGGAACGCGTCGAAGATCCGGCGATCCTGACCGGCCGCGGACGTTACGGCGACGACATCGCCGTGAAACCCGCCACGCTGCACGCCGCGGTGTTGCGCTCGCCGCACGCCCATGCGGAACTGCGCAGCATCGACACGGACGCTGCGCTGAAACTGGCCGGCGTGCGTGCCGTGCTCACACGTGATGATCTGCCGGGCTGGTCGCGGCCGTTCGTGGTCGGCGTGAAGTCGCCGATGGAGCAGTGGGCGCTCGCGATGGACCGCGTGCGCTATGTCGGCGAACCGGTTGCCGTGGTGCTGGCCGAATCGCGTGCGCTCGCTGAAGACGCGCTCGATCTGATCAAGGTCGAGTACCAGACGCTGCCGCCGGTGACGTCGATCGAAAACGCGATCGCCGACGATGCACCGGTTCTGCATCCGAAGGTCGGCACGAACGTGATCAGCGATCGTCACTATCGCTATGGCGAGCCCGAAGCAGCATTCGAACGCGCGCCGCATCGCGTGACAATCGACGCGCACTATCCGCGCAACACGTGTGCGCCGATCGAATGCGGCGTGGTGATCGCCGAGTATCTGTCCGGCGATGAGGGTTACGACGTCACGTCGAATTTCATGGGGCCCTTCTCGCTGCATGCGGTGATGTCGATGGCGCTGAACGTGCCGGCAAATCGTCTGCGGCACAAGGCGCCGCGCGATTCGGGCGGCAGCTTCGGCGTGAAACAGGCGGTGTTTCCGTATGTGGTGTTGATGTGCCTTGCGTCGCGCAAGGCCGGTGCACCGGTGAAATGGGTCGAGGATCGCCTCGAACATCTGAGCGCGGCCACGTCGGCCACCGCGCGCCTGACGACGCTCGAAGCCGCAGTTGAGGGCGACGGCCGCATTACCGCGCTCTCATACGACCAGATCGAGGACTGCGGCGGCTATTTGCGTGCGCCGGAGCCAGCAACGTTCTACCGGATGCATGGCTGCCTGACGGGCGCCTACGCGATTCCGAATCTCGTCGTGCGCAACCGCGTGACGCTCACGAATAAAACGCCGACGGGCCTCGTCCGCGGTTTCGGCGGACCGCAGGTGTATTTCGCGCTTGAACGTCTGATGCAGCGCATCGCGATCGAACTGAAGCTCGAGGTGCTCGACGTGTATCGCCGCAACTTCGTCGCCGCTGAGGCGTTCCCGTATCGAGCCGCAGCGGGTGCGCTACTCGATTCCGGCAACTATCAGGAAGCGCTGCGCCGCTCGCTCGCTGAAGGCGGCTACGACGAACTCGTCGCGCGTCGCGATGCGGCGCGCCGCGAAGGACGTGTGTATGGCATCGGCTTTGCGGCGATCGTTGAGCCGTCTGTGTCGAACATGGGCTACATCACGACCGTGATGCCCGCCGAGGCGCGCAAAAAAGCCGGCCCGAAGAGCGGCGCCATCGCGAGCGCGACAGTCAGCGTCGATCTGCTCGGCGGCGTGGTCGTGACGATTGCATCGACGCCGGCGGGGCAGGGGCATATGACGGTCTGCGCGCAGGTTGTCGCCGATGTGCTTGGTTTGAATCCGCGGGACATCGTCGTCAACGTCGAGTTCGATACACACAAGGACGCGTGGTCAGTGGCGGCAGGTAACTATTCGAGTCGTTTTGCCGGTGCGGTGGCCGGCACGGTGCATCTGGCAGCGATGCGTGTGCGCGACAAGGTGGCCCGCATCGTCGCGAAGCAATCGGGTTGTGCGCCCGAGGACATCTGTTTCGAAGACGGCCGCATCTTTGCGAAGGGCAAGGAAGACCGCGCGCTGCCGTTTGGCCGCGTCGCGAGCAATGCGCCGCACTGGGCGCCCGCGCTGTTGCCTGAAGGCGAAGAGCCGGGCCTGCGCGAGACGGTGTTCTGGACGCCGCCGCACATGGACGCGCCCGACGAGCAGGATCGCATCAACACATCGGCGGCCTACGGTTTCGCGTTCGACATGTGCGCCGTCGAAGTGGACCGCGCAACCGGCCGCGTGCGCATCGACCGCTATGTGACCGCCCACGACGCTGGCACGCTGCTCAATCCGGCACTCGCCGACGGCCAGATTCGTGGCGCGTTCGCGCAGGGCCTGGGCGCGGCACTGATGGAAGAGTTCCGCTACGGCGCAGACGGCAGTTTCCAGTCGGGCACGCTCGCCGACTACCTGATGCCAACCACCTGCGAAGTGCCTGATCCGGTGATCGTGCATCTGGAAACGCCGTCGCCGTTCACGCCGCTCGGTGCGAAAGGGCTGGGCGAAGGCAACAACATGAGCACGCCGCCGTGCATCGCAAATGCAGTGGCCGATGCACTCGGCGTCGAGGATATCCGCTTGCCGCTCACGCCTGCGAAGGTGATGCACCTGATCGGCATCGACGATCCGCCGCCTTCGCGTCCCGAGTTACTTCAAGCGGCTGCGGCCGCCGCGTCGAACAAGGCGCTTGCGGGCGGCAAGGCGCTGACGGCGCGGGGCACTGTCGATCTCGACGCCACACCTGAAGCGATCTTTGCGGTGCTGATGGACCCACAGGCGCTCGCGAAGGTCATTCCAGGCTGCCACGCGCTCGAAGCGACCGGACCGAACCAGTATCGCGCCGATGTGACGGTCGGCGTCGGCATGATCAAGGCGCGCTTCGAAGCGCGGATCGGGTTGTCGGATATCGACGCGCCGCATCGTTTGCGCCTCGCGGGTGCCGGCAGCTCGCCGCTTGGCACCGCGCGTGGCGAAGGACTCGTAGAACTGACGCCCACGGAGCGCGGCACGCGGCTGTCGTACGACTATGAAGCACAGGTGTCGGGCAAGGTTGCGGCGGTCGGCGGGCGGATGCTCGAAGGCGCGGCGAAAGTCGTGCTGCGGCAACTGTTCGAATCGCTGGGCCGGCAAGCATCAGGCAAGCCCGTCGATCAAGGCCGCGCGCAAGGCTCGTGGCTCTCGCGCTTCCTCGCATTCTTCAGGAGTAGAACATGAAACCGGCGCCGTTCGATTATCTGCGCGCGACGAGTACGGAACATGCGCTCGAAGCGCTCGCGCATGGCGGCGAAGACGCACGCGTGCTGGCCGGCGGCCAGTCGCTGATGGCGGTGCTGAACATGCGCCTCGCGCAACCGCGTTGGCTCGTCGATATTTCCCGCACCGACGAGTTGAATACGGTGCGGGTCGACAACGAGGCGGGGCAGCTCGTTATTGGTGCGGCGGCGACGCAGGGCAGCGTCGAGTGGCGCCCGTCTCTGCGCGACGAAGTGCCGTTGCTCGCTCTCGCGTTCCCGCACATTTCCCACTTTCAGATCCGCAATCGCGGCACCGTGTGCGGGTCGATCGCTCACGCGGATCCGAGCGCCGAGTTGCCTCTCGCATTGGCAGCCCTGGGCGGCGGTGTGCTGCTGCGCTCGACAAAGCGCAAGCGCGTGCTCGCCGCCGAGGACTTTTTTCAGGGGATGTTGATGACGGCGCGCGAGCCGGACGAACTTGTCGAGGCTGTGCGTTTTCCGCTGAAAAAGCCGGGCGAGCGCTACGGCTTTGCGGAATTCTCCGCCCGTCATGGCGATTTCGCCCTCGTGTCGTGCGCGGCGGTGGTGACGGATAACCTGATCCAGCTCGCAGTGGGTGGCGTCGCCGACCGGCCGGTGGTGGAGCGCTGGCCGCGTCTGCAGGGCGACGACTTGCGTACTGCATTGAACGATTTGAGCTGGAAGCTGGGCGCGCAGGACGACGCGCATGTCAGTGCGACGTATCGCCGGCATCTGGTCCGGCAACTGGGATGGCGCGTGATCGAGGAGGCGAAGTGAGCAAGACCCCGAAGACCCCTGTTAATACGATGCCGCAGGGCATACAACCGCGCGGCGAACGGCGGCGAATCACCGTGACGCTCAACGGTCGCGAACGGAGCGGCTATTGCGAGCCGCGCGATCTGCTGTCCGATCTTCTGCGGCACGAACTGGGCGCAACCGGCACGCACGTCGGATGCGAACACGGCGTGTGCGGCGCCTGCACGGTTCATATCGACGGTGTGGCGGGACGTTCGTGCCTGATGCTCGCGTTGCAGGCGGACGGCCGCCGCATCGATACGGTAGAAGGCCTCGCGCCCGACCAGACGCTCGGCGACCTTCAGCAGGCGTTCCAGCGTCATCACGCGCTGCAGTGCGGCTTTTGCACCGCCGGCATTCTGATGTCGTGCGCCGACTATCTGAAGCGCGTACCGGATCCAGACGAGGCGCAGGTGCGCGACATGCTGTCGGGCCATCTGTGCCGCTGTACAGGCTATACGCCGATCGTCGCCGCCGTGCTCGATGTGGCGGCGCGCCGACGCCAGGCGCAGGAAGAGAAGGAGACGAGCGATGCTTGATCTCGGCCGAACCTTTCTGCAAAGCGTGGAGCGCAGCCCGAACGCGCTGGCGCTCGTCGATGGTGAACTGACGCTCACGTATGCGCAGTGGCACCGGATCATCCTGAACGTTGCGGACGGTCTGCACGAACTCGGCCTCGCACACGGTGACCGTCTGCTCGTCGTGCTGCAAAACCGCTGGGAAATGGCGACGCTGCACTGGGCGTGCCAGTTCGCCGGCGTGGCGATCGTGCCGCTGAACTGGCGGGCGAAACCCGATGAGCTCGATTACTGCGTGACCGATGCGGGCGTCAAAGCCATCGTGTACGAGCCGGTTTCCGCCGAAGCCGTCACGCAAAGCGCCGCCGCGAAGGCCGTTGCGCGCATTGCGCTGGACGATGCGGCGGGCGCGTCGATTTCGTTCGATGCACTGCTGCGCGAGCGTCGGCGCGAAGGCGCAGCTGTTGCTGCGGCCACCGCGGAAGACTACTCGCTGATCCTCTACACGTCCGGCACCACGGGCAAGGCGAAGGGCGTGCCGCGCCGGCATCGCCACGAACGCGCCGCCGCGCTCGCGCACGTCGCACAGAACCTCTATCGCCACGGCGAACGCACGCTCGGCGTGATGCCGCTCTATCACACGATGGGCGTGCGCTCGCTGCTGGCGATGGCACTCGTCGACGGGCTGTTCGTCTGCGTTCGCCGCTGGAATGCGACCCTTGCGCTCGATTCCATCTGCACGTACCGGCTGACGTGTCTGTATCTGGTGCCCACGCTCTATCACGATCTGCTGGCCGCACCGGAGTTCGCGCGCACCGACAAAAGTTCGGTGACGAAACTCGGCTTTGCCGGCGCGCCGATGAACGACGGTCTGCTGAAGCGTCTTTCGGCTGCTTTCAAGCCGGAACTGTTCGTCAATCACTACGGCTCGTCCGAGGTCTACACGTTCAGTATCGATCAGGACGCGACGCTGAAACCCGGCAGCGCGGGCCGCGCCGGCATCAATACGCGGCTGCGCGTCGTGAAGCTCGACGCGACGTCGCCCGACGAACTCGCGCAAACCGGCGAAGAAGGCCAGATCATTGCGGACCTGCTCGGCGACGAGTCGTTCGAAGGCTACTGGAACCGGCCCGACGCGAACGCGAAGTCGTTGCGCGACGGCTGGTATTTCACCGGCGACACCGGCTACTTCGATAACGACGGCGATCTCTTCGTATCGGGCCGCGTCGACGACATGATTATCAGCGGCGGCGAGAACATCTCGCCAGTCGATATCGAATCGGTGTTGTCGCTGCATCCGGCGGTGGACGAAGTGGCCGTCGCTGGCGTGAAAGACGAGCGCTGGGGGCAGCGTGTTGTCGCCTTCATCAAGCGCAGCGAATACGTCGAAGCCCAGGCGCTCGATGACTTTTGCCGGACCTCCGATCTCGTCAACTTCAAGCGCCCGCGCGAATACGTGTTTGTCGTCGACATTCCGAAATCGCCGGTCGGCAAGATCCTGCGCCGCAAGCTTTCCGCGGGCGAGTACGAACCGGAGCACGGCGCCGCACAACCTGACAGAACCACAAAAGGAGTAACACATGACTGACTTGACTCATCGCGGCCAGACGCTGCTGCAAGAACTCGACGGCTTCTCGATCGAAATCGACGCCGCGCGCGAACGCGCCGACATCATTCTGCACCGCCCGCCGTTCAACGTGATCTCGATGCATGCACGCGACCAACTGCGCGCCGCATTCGAAGCACTCGACGAGGACGACCGCGTCCGCGTGATCGTGCTGCGTGCTAAAGGCGAGCACTTTTCGAGCGGCGGCGACATCAAGGGCTTTCTCGAAGCGTCGCCGGAACACGTGTCGAAGCTGGCGTGGAATGTCGCCGCGCCCGCACGGTGCTCGAAGCCGGTGATCGCGGCCAATCGCGGCTTCTGCTTCGGCGTCGGTTTCGAACTGTCGCTCGCCTGTGATTTCCGCATCGCGACCGACACTAGCTTCTACGCACTGCCGGAACAGAAGCTCGGCCAGATTCCGGGTTCGGGCGGCTCGGCGCGTCTGCAGAAGATGGTCGGCGTCGGCCGCACGAAGGACATCGTGATGCGCTCGCGCCGCATTCCTGGCAAGCAGGCGTATGACTGGGGCATCGTGGTCGACTGCGTGCCCGATGCGGAGCTCGAAGCCGCGACCGATGCACTCGTCGACGAGTTGCGCGCCTTCTCGCCGCTCGCGCAGCGCACTGCGAAGAAGCTGCTGAATGACACCGAAGACGCGCCGCTTTCGATCGCGATCGAACTGGAAGGGCATTGCTATAGCCGGCTGCGCAGTTCGGACGATTTCCGTGAAGGCGTCGAAGCGTTTCATGGCAAACGCAAGCCCGTGTTTCGCGGTAGCTGATAGCCGCGCATAGATCGAGCAATTCGGGAGACAGGCATGGAGCGGGCAAGCGCAGTTTGCGGCGCAAGACCAGCGCGGTCTGGCTCGCCTGACGTCATAACGATTTTCGTCAACGTAACAAGAACGCGCCGTGCCTTTCACGAGGCCGAAGCGCGTCGCACATCGGGTGAGTTCACATCTGGGCCAGCCCGGTATTAACTTAGGAGATGATGATGTCCGTTGCAGCGCAAAGTGGCGCCGCCGTGCCCGCAATCAACAGGCGGCAGGTGATGGGCGCAGTGGTAGCCTCGTGTCTGGGATGGGCACTCGATCTGTTCGATCTGTTCGTCCTGTTGTTCGTCGCACCGGTGGTCGGCCGGTTGTTCTTCCCCTCCGAACACGCGATGTTGTCGCTCGCCGCGGTGTATGCGTCGTTCGCCGTCACGCTGCTGATGCGGCCGCTCGGATCCGCGTTGTTCGGCTCGTATGCGGACCGGCGCGGCCGCAAGGGCGCGATGATTCTCGCGGTGGTCGGTGTCGGTCTGTCGACGGCGGCGTTCGGTTTGCTGCCGACCGTCGCACAGGTGGGCGTGATCGCGCCGGTGCTCTTTCTGCTGCTGCGTCTCGTGCAGGGCGTATTCGTCGGCGGCGTGGTGGCGTCGACGCACACGATCGGCACGGAATCCGTTGCGCTGAAGTATCGCGGCGCGGTGTCGGGGTTGATTGGCGGCGGCGGGGCAGGTCTTGGTGCGCTGCTCGCTTCGCTGACGTATCTCGCGATGTCGTCGCTGTTTCCCGGCGACCTGTTCGACGTGTGGGGCTGGCGCTGCATGTTCTTCACCGGGATCATCAGCTCGGTGCTCGGACTCTTCGTCTTCAACAGTCTCGAAGAATCGCCGCTGTGGAAGAAGCTTGCCGCGGAAAAGGCCGCGCGTGCCGCCGCCGACAAGACGCGTAACGCGCCGGTCGAGGTGGTTCGTTCGCCGATCCGCACGCTGTTCTCGCGCGACTATCGTTCGATCCTGTTCGTCAACCTGCTGCTGACGATCGGCGGCGGCAGCGGCTACTACCTGACGTCGGGTTATCTGCCGACCTTCCTCAAGGTCGTCAATCACGCACCGAATGGGACGGCTGCTGCGATCCTTATGTTGTGCAGCGTGGCCGTGGTAATCGCATCGGTCGCGGCCGGTCACCTGAGCACGTTCATCGGCCGCAAACGGACCTTCATCCTGCTCGGCGCAATCCGTCTGTTTGCATTGCCCGCACTGTTCCTGCTGTTGCCGACGGCGCAGACCATCACGATGGTCGGTGTCTACGCGGTCATCCTGAGTGCGCTCGGCAGCGCAGGTTATGCGCCGATTCTGATCTTCCTGAACGAGCGGTTTCCGACGGCGATCCGCGCGACCGGCACGGGTCTGTCGTGGAATATCGGCTTTGCGATCGGCGGCATGATGCCCACGCTCGTCTCGCTGGTCGCGAAGACGCCACTCGATCTGCCGATGACGCTTGCCGTGTTCGTCGGCGCGATCAGCGTGATATTTCTCATCGGCGCGTTCGTCGTGCCGGAGACGCTCGGCAAGCTCGACAACACGCCGGTGCGCGACCCGTACTGATCGCGCGACCGCGCGCGATAGGCAGATTTGCGTCGCGCCGTTCGCTACCCGCAGCGATGCGCTTAGCGACGCGCGCCAGCCGCCGGAAGGCCGGCGCCAGCGAAGCGGCTCACGCCTGGTTGCCGTTGGCCGGATCGGGGTCCGCGATCTCGATCCCCGTGGTGACGCGGCGGATCTGATCGGCGATGATGTCGATGAGCTTGGTCGTGGCAGGACCGATCGGCCGCTTTGGATGGCTCACGCAAACGATGTGACGCACGATGCGCGGCGCCGAGATCGGCGTCGCGCGCAGCAGGCCGTCGTCGACCTTCCGCTGCACGACCACGCGCGGCATGATCGTCGCGATGCTGCTTTGTTCGACAAATTGCACGATCGTGGTCAGCAGGTCGATCTCGAACTGCGGCTTGATCACGATATCGGCATTCAGCAGCGCGGCGTCGAGCACGCCGCGCAGGCCGTTGCGGCGCGTCGGCAGCACGAGCTCGAGCTCCGTCAGCGCGGATGCCGTAATGGTGTCGGGCAGCGCAGGGCCGTGTTCCGCGCTCGTGACGAGCACCATCTCTTCGACTACCAGTGGAGACGTATCGAGCGACAGGCGCCCGCGGGGCCGGTTGATGATGGCCGCGTCGAGCCGGCCCGCTTCCACCGCGTCGATCAGTTGCGCGCTGAAACCATCGGCCACCGACACCTCGACATGCGGATAGAGCGCGTTGAATAGCGCGAGCGATTCCGGCAGGACGCTCTGCGCTTCCGACGCCACCATCCCGAGCGAGATACGCCCGGCGACGATCACATCGTGCCGGCTGAGCTGCTCGCGAGCGTGGTCGATGTCACGCATGATCGGCATGTAGAGGCGGTACATCTGCCGTGCAGCGTCGGTGGGCGTCATGCCATGCGGGCCGCGCTCAAAGAGCCGGCTGTTCAGTTCCGTTTCGAGCTTTGCGATCTGCATGCTGAGCGCGGGCTGCACGATATTGAGCCGCTTGGCGGCGCGTGTTACGGAGCCATCTTCGAACAGCGCGATGAAATATTGAATCTGCTTTAGATCCATGAGCCGAAAGATGAGGGAGCGATGGCCAGACATCGAGTGTAACGACATCGGCGTGTGGGGGGCAACGGCGAACCTGATTTCATCTTGAAGGAAGCACACTGGTTCCTCGAGATGCCTTAGCTTGATCGCGCGCCAAACCAGGCGAACCATACCGTTTCAGAACTCCGAGGCAGCCCCTGAGCCACCGGACATGGTTATCAACGATGGCAAGCCGCGCAACGTCAGGCAGCACAGGCGCAATAAAACGTCGTCGGCTTGCGTATCGCCGGCGCCTTCGCACTCACGGCCTTCTTGGCAACCACCTTCTTCACCGCAACCTTCTCTGTCGCTGCGACCTTCCTGACGACGGCTTTTCTGGCAACTGCCGTTTTGGCCGAAGGCTTTGTTTTGCTCGCAGCCCCCGCACTGGTCCATTTGGTAGTTGTCGGCAACTTTGAGCAACATGCGGCCATGTCGATGCTGCTAGAAAGCAAAGATTTCAAAGCGAAAATATCTGCGACGGGGCGTCGCAAGGTAGACCATTCGAGGTAAGCGCATCATTAGTGCCCACGCCATAAAAAACGAACAGCGAATCGATGTCTTTCGCGGTTAGTCCCCAAAGGGATTGCCAGTGTCCTTCACTTCGGTATTGAGGTTGTATTCCGCACGCACTGCTTTCAGCACGCCCTCGATGTCGCGCTCGAAGCCGACCGCGTTGCCGAAGTGAGTCATGTTCCAGTTGCAGCCTGTCTTGTCAGCCTCTTGCAACTGCGGCCGCGGCACACGAATCTTCACGCCATCCTCGACGATTTCCTGCAGTCGATGGATTCGCCGGTCGACCTCCTGCTGAAGCTGCGAGGCATTGAGCGTTCTGCGTATCATCCAAGTCTCCTTCCGTTGCTCAACCCAGTCTAGCGCAGGTGAGGCGTTCCGCGACCTGGCGCTGAAATGCAAAGTGCCTGAGAGAGAGCAGGCGCCTTGATTCGTAGGGGTAATTTAGTCCGCGACAATCGCTACGCCGCTGCCGCCAATGCGAAGACCAGCGATGCGCGCATGGTCCCAAACTCTCAGGACACTTGCTGGCCGAGAAGCCGAGATAAAGCGACGGTTGCGCGCTTGAGCAACTCTCCAAACTCCTCGACCCGCTGCTCGGTGACCCGGACGCTCGGACCAAAGATGCATAGCGAGCCTGCGACCTGATTGGCCCCGTTGAAGAAAGGTGCCGCCACGGCGACGGCGCCATCAATCAATTCGTGGTGACTTGTACCGAACCCTTTTAAACGGATTTGTTCGATGTCTTGAATCAACGCCGACACATCCTGGGTAGGGTCGACGAGATAACGCGTTAATTCGTCTGGTGTCAGTCGCATCTGCGAAAGAATGGTGCGGCCGCTGGCGCCGCGCACAAGCTTTTCGCGGTAGCCGACACCGCGTCGAAAACTAAGCGGCTGATGACTCTCCAGTTCTGCCACGCAAAGTCGATACGTGTCATCTGGAACAAACAGAGCCACGGTCTCGGACGTCGCCTCCCATAGGTTGCGCAGAACCGGCTGCGCCAGTTCGGCGATTCTGTTTTCGCTCAGCCAGACGTGTGCCAATTGAGCCACCGAGCTTCCCAGGTGGAATCGCTGCGGTTCACCGGTCGATGCGAGGAACCCGGCCTGCTCCAATGTGTTTAGCAGTCGATACAACGTCGGACGGCTAAGGTTCACACGCCCAAGCAACTCAGCGACGGTTAGAGATTCATCTCCCGGCCTGAACGCCAAAAGTATTTCTAAAGCTCGTTCAACCGCACGAACGCTCTCGTGCGCCTTTTTTTCTTCCATGTTCCGCTATCCCCTTGGCCGATGCCATCTGCGCCATTGTAGAGAAACTACCTATTCGTAGAGGCTTGACTTCAAATTTCGTGTCCGTAGAATGAGAACACAATCTCATCAGACGGACAACATCACATACGATTTGGAGTTTGAGCATGGACAAGAACATGTCGGAAACGCTTGTGCGCACGGGTCCCGGCACAGCAATGGGTAATCTGATGCGGCGCTACTGGGTGCCAATTCTGCTGGCGAGCGAAATCGCGGAGCCAGACTGCCCGCCGGTGCGAGTGCAAATCCTTGGAGAGAAGTTGCTGGCGTTTCGGGATTCAGACGGCAATCCGGCGCTGATTGATGAGTTCTGTTCGCATCGCGGTGTGTCGCTCTATTTCGGGCGCAACGAGGAGAACGGCATCCGCTGCTCGTATCACGGCCTCAAATTCGACCGGAACGGAAACTGCGTCGAGGTGCCGTCCGCGCCGCAAGCGTGCAAGCACATGAGCATCACGGCATACCCGTGTATCGAGCGCGCCGGTATTCTCTGGGCTTACATGGGCCCCAAAGACAAGCAGCCGGCACCGCCGGACCTCGAATGGTGCAACCTGCCGGCGGACCACGTATTCGTTTCCAAACGTCTGCAAGAGTCAAACTATCTGCAGGCTATGGAAGGCGGCATCGACACGAGCCACGTCTCGTACGTGCACCGCTACGAAGTCGACGAAGACCCGATGCACCAGGGCACCAAAGCGCTCGAGTACATCAAGGCGGATGGGAACGTCATCTTCGAAATCGAGAAGCAGCCGTTCGGCCTCACGCTTTTCGGGCGTCGCAATGGCGGCCCGGATTCTTACTACTGGCGAATCACGCAGTACCTCTTCCCGTGGTACACGCTCATTCCGCCGTTTGGCGACCACTCGCTAGCAGGTCACGTCTGGGTGCCGATTGACGACCATACCTGCTGGGCGTGGAGTATCAACTTCCGTCCGGACCGTCCGTTGTCCGAGGAAGAGATAAGCGACCTGAACGCAGGTAAGGGCATTCACTGCGAATACGAGCCGGGCACGTTCCGCCCGAAGGCGAACAAGAGCAACGACTATCTGATTGACCGTCAGGCCCAAAAGGACAAGCGCGCATATTCAGGCGTCTTCGGCTTCGCGATGCAGGACGCGTCGCTGCAGGAAAGCATGGGTCCCATTCAGGACCACAGCAAGGAGAAGCTGTTGCCGACGGACCGCGCCATCGTAATGGCTCGACGCATGCTCTATGAAGCAGCTACCTCTTTGCAGGTTGACACCGACCCGCCCGCAATCGATGCAGACCAGCAGCGTGTGCGCGCGGCCGGCGCCTTGCTCCCGCGCGACCGGAAACCGCAAGAGTGGGCTGTCATCCATCTCTCGGATGGCAAGGGCCAGCCGATTTACTCAATCTGAGCGGGCTCAGCGCTCATTGTTCAACGCTGCATAAGGAGGCCGGCACCGCGCCGGCGTGAGATGCAAGGTTCAAGACTAAGAGACAAAGTCGCGCTGATTACGGGCGGCGGAGGCGGCATTGGTGCTTCTACCGCGCGTGTGTTCTGTGACGAAGGCGCTGCAGTCGTCCTCGTCGACGCAAATCCACAAGCGCTCGCCAATATCGCAGACGACTTGCTCGGCCGTGATGCCGCGGCAAGAGTTCAAACGTATGTCGCTGACGTGGCGAACGCCGAGCAAGCTTCCGCGGCCGTCGAGCTTGCCCAACGTGCGTTCGGCCGGCTTGACGTCCTCGTCAACAACGCCGCAATGCGCAACTACAGCGCCCTCGCCGATGCGACGCCGGAAGAATGGCAAAGCATGGTGTCGGTGAATATGGTGGGCACCGCGAACTACTGCAGGGCTGCTTTGCCGTTGTTGCGCGCGGCGGGTTCGGCGAGCATCGTCAACGTGTCGTCCTGCTACGCGGTCACCGGCCGCAAGGGCATGGGCCTCTACGATGCAACCAAGGCCGGCATGCTCGCTATGACTCGCACGCTTGCCTTCGAGGAGGCTGTACACGGTGTGCGTGCCAACGCAATATGCCCAGGCTCGACGCTGACGGATTTTCACGTCAATCGGGCGCAGGCTGCTGGAAAGAGTGTAGAGGTGCTCAAGACACAGAGGCAAGACACGTCGTTGTTAGAACGTTGGGCGTCTCCTGAGGAGGTCTCATGGCCGATTCTATGGCTTGCGAGCGATGAGGCATCGTTTA
Source organism: Paraburkholderia sp. GAS348 (assembly GCF_050434205.1). Lineage (NCBI taxonomy): Bacteria > Pseudomonadati > Pseudomonadota > Betaproteobacteria > Burkholderiales > Burkholderiaceae > Paraburkholderia > Paraburkholderia sp. GAS348. The sequence continues at coordinate 57,193 of NZ_JBNPVT010000011.1, read as the reverse complement.
TCACCGGCACCACGCTGATGGTCGACGGCGGCTTGTCGATTATGTAACGGTGGTGGCCATGAAGAATTCCACAATGATGGTACGAGTTGCGCGGCGCAATATCGAGGCTGACGGCATCGTCAGTTTTGAATTCGCAAGTCCAGACGGTCGTGATTTGCCGGCGTTCGATGCTGGCTCACACATCGATGTCCACTTGCCAACGGGGCATGTCCGGCAATATTCGCTTTGCAGCGCGCCCCACGAGCGCTCGCGTTATCAAATTGCCGTGTTACGCGAAGAGCACTCGCGAGGTGGTTCGGCAGGTATGCACGACGCAGTTAAAGAAGGGGACGAACTGAGCGTCAGTATGCCTCGCAATCACTTCGCGCTCGCGTCCGTTCCCGCGAAGCACCTGATGTTGGCCGGGGGCATCGGACTCACTCCGTTGCTTTGCATGGCACAGCACCTCGACCGTACCGGTAAAGATTTCGAGCTGCACTACTGTGTACGTTCGCGTTCGCGTGCGGCTTTCCTCGAGCGGCTCGCGGACGCGTCATGGGCTGAGCGCGTTCACTATCACTTCGACGACGAGGATGAGCACCAACGCCTTCGTCTTGATGCGCTGCTCAAGGACGCAACCCCGGACACGCATCTCTATGTCTGCGGGCCGCAAGGCTTCATGAACGCGGTGCTTGATGCGGCGCGTGCGAGCGGGTGGCCAGAGAGTCGAATGCATTACGAGTTTTTCTCGGCTCCCACCGTCGACACGTCGGCCGATGGCAGCTTTGAAGTGTGCCTTGCGCGCACTGGAAAGACGGTGACCATCCCCGCAGACCGCACGGTGACGCAGGCGCTCGCGGACGCTGGAGTTGACGTACCCGTTTCGTGCGAGCAGGGCATTTGTGGAACCTGCCGTACCCGCGTTCTCGACGGCGAGCCGGAACATCGAGACCTGTTCCTATCTCCGGAAGAGCAGTCACGAAACGACCAGTTTCTACCGTGCTGCTCCCGCTCGAAGTCCGGGAGACTTGTGCTGGACCTGTAACGCCGCAACCCGGCAACACACGCCCGGCGCCCCTTACGCGCCGGATGTCAAATCGGAAAAAGAATAAGGGCGGCGTACGCACGCCCTGCATGGAGGAGTCGTGGGAAAAAACCTGACGTCGTCGAGTGACGCATCGGGCGCGGACTGGACCGCGTCAAGCGTCGGTGTAACAGCGGCGAGCCCCTACCGCTGGGTTGCTCTGTTTATCGTGTGGGCAGCATTTCTTCTCAGCTACGTCGACCGCGTCGCATGGAGCACGGTCGCAGCGCCTGTTGGCGCATCGCTCGGTATCAAGGTGTCGCTCCTTGGTGCCTTTGTTACGGCGTTCTATGCGGGATACGTGGTTGCAAACATCATCGGAGGCATGCTGACCGATTTTCTCGGCGGTCGGGCCATGATGACTCTCGCGTTGCTTCCGCTCGGTGTCTTCACGTTCTTTTTTGGCGAGACGACCTCGTTGACGGCGGGCATTCTGATTCAACTGGCAATGGGCTTTGCAGCCGGAGCTGACTATTCGGCCGGGATGAAGGTGATTCCTGCCTGGTTCACGCGAGACCGGGGGCGAGCGATGGGCATTTACACCACGGCAACTTCGCTCGCCGTGGTCCTCGCCAATGCAATCGTGCCCACCATTTCCGCGCAGTACGGCTGGGCCAGTGCATTTCGCATGCTCGGCATTGCCACGTTCGCCTGGGGCATCGTCTCCCTTCTGTTTCTCAAGAATCGCCCGGTCGGCGAACGAGCTCCGGCTCGCAACAGTGCGAAAGAGATGCTTAGTCTCTTGCGCAATCGCAATCTGATATTTCTTTCCATTGCTGGTTGCGGCGGTCTCTGGGCGACTGTTGGCTTCGGCGCCTGGGGAAATGCGCTGATGACGCGGCAGTACGGTATTTCCCCTGTCGTGGCCGGGTCGATTATCGCGTCTTTCGGCATCGGCGCGGTCATTGCGAAACCCACACTCGGTTGGGTATCCGACCTGCCGGGAATCTCGCGTCGGCTCATGTCCATTCTGGTTCTGGTCGCGTTTGCCATCACTCTTGTGGTGTTTGGCATGTGCTCGACTGTCACGCAGTTTTATATCGTCGCTCCGGTTCTTGGCGCGTTTTCATATGGTTACCTGCCGGTGCTTATGGCACAGGTGAGCGACGCATCCGGAAAACGTCTGGCTGGAGCGAGCGCTGGTTGGACAAACGCCATTTGGCAAATGGGTAGCGCTGTGTCCCCTCTGGCTGTCGGACACGTCTATGGCGGGACACATTCAATCGTGCTTGCCGTTCTTACGCTTGCCATCGGGCCAGTCGTCGGGCTTGTAGCGATGCTGTTCGTGAGCAAACGCATCGCACAGGTTTAATTCGCCCCGCACCGTCGGATGCAAATCGAAAAATTGTCGATGTGTATCGCCTGAATATTAAATTAGTATAACTACTCATAATAAGGAGACTAGCTTGAAATCGAATCACGGTACGCGACTGTTGAGGACAGTGCTCGCCGCTACGATATGTTCGTCGGCAAGTATTGCATCTCACGCTCAGTCATCGGTAACGCTCTACGGCATTCTTGACTCTGGCGTCGAGTTCGTCACCCATGCAGCCAGGCAGGGCTCCGGCAACCTGTTTCGTATCAACACCGGCAATCGCATCAATTCTCGTTGGGGTTTCACTGGCAAGGAAGACCTTGGGGCAGGTCTGCGCTCGATATTCACGCTCGAATCGGGCTTTGCGACGAATAACGGTACCCTGCAGCAGGGAGGACGGTTGTTCGGCCGCCAGGCGTTCGTTGGCCTTGAGAGCGATAAGTTCGGTGCGGTGATGGCCGGCCGGCAGATGACACCTATGTATCGCTTCTTCCTGGCGCTTGACCCTCTCAATTACTCCAGCTATGGCCTGTCGGCCCAGGATGCGCAGTTTGTAGGACGGGCCGATAACGCGCTCGAATATCTCGGGCACGCCGGTCCGTTCGAGTTGAACGCGCTCTACAGTTTTGGCTACGATTCGACGATTGCGAATGGGGGCCAGGTGCCGGGAGAGTTCCGGGTCGGCAAGCAGTTTGATATTGGTGGCCGGTATCGCCAAGGGCCAATCAACCTGACCTTCGTTTATGAGCAACGCCAAGGGACGAGTGTTGCCTCGTCCGGCGACAGCGAGCGGCGCTATCTCGCGGGCGGTTCCTGGTCTATTGGCAATGCGACCCTGTACGCTGGTTACGAACTCCTTCTGAACGACATTGCCGCTACGTTCGCTGCGTCACCGCCGCAGACCATGGGATTCGGAGGCCTTCGCTATAAGTTAACGCCAGCGTTTCAAGTTTCGGCGGGTTCGTACTATCACACATTTCGGACGGTTTCGGCGCATGCCATCAGCTCAGGCGTCAACGCAGACTACCTGCTATCCAAGCGCACCACGCTGTACACGGATGTCACGTACGTCATCAACAGCGCGAAGTCTGCCTTGAGTGCGACAGGGTCGACCACCCCTGTCGCGACCGGAGCCAACCAACTTGCGGTGGTAGTCGGAATCGCGCATGCTTTCTGAGTTGTGCCGGGGCCCGCAGGACTACGCGGGCTGAGCGTTGGGCCAGAGATGCTGACGCGTGTCCGCAGCTTACGGGCAAGGTGGCGCTCATGTAGCCTTTGGGCGGTGCGGCCGCTGCGGCGCTCCGCGTGGTCGCTGGGACTGCTCGCATCGTCTGGACGCAAAGAACGCAAAAGACGCGTTGCTGCCGGTAGTTCGTGATGGAACTCCTTAAGGTTCGTCGCTGTAGGAACCAACGAGGTTTTCAATCCGCCCCTTTAGAACACTGCCGTCCTCCCGAACCCGCTCGCGGACGCGACCGACGTCTTCCTGATATTCGCGCACGACAAACTCCGCCTTCCGGTAGGTTTCGTCCACCCATTCCTTGGGTTTGAAGTCGAGCCAGCGCTGGGCCACGAGATGGAAGGCGCCTTCGGCCCCGCATTTGCGGGCGATGGACTCGGCCCGGCGATGTTCGACCGGATCGGTGCCTTCGCGAACCAGATTGCACGCGGTAGAAGCGGACCGTCGCGCATCAGCGAGTGTGATATCGGGGTAGGGGCCGAGGCTAAGGAAGTTTTCCTTGCCCGTGCCAGGACGGCGATAGCGAAGCAGCCAGGTTTTTGTAGGCAACAAAAAACCCCGTAAGACGTCGATCTTACGGGGTTTCTCGAACTACTTCGGCTTACGCCGGAACAACTGTTGGTGCCAGGAGAGGACTCGAATACGATGCCTAAGTATTTGATTTAAAATAATAAAATTTTGTTTCTTTTCGTTGCATATACGCATATGTATACGCAAAATTATTGGATCCCACCGGACGCTGTCCCATGACGGACAGTTTCGACCGCCGTGACACCACGGTAGGCTTGTTAGGTTAAGGGGATTTATTCCTTTCACGGGGTGCAGGCGGTCTCGCTGCCAGCCTGAGGCTTCACATCTGCGGATCGTTGACGGGGAAGGTGGGGCGTCCGTCCTTCGCGGGCAGACCCCACTTCTGCATCACACTTTGATAAAACCCTTGCTTCTGCAACTTGATCAGGGCTTGCTGGAACGCATGAGCGAGTCGCTTGCCGTTGTCGTCGACGCCAAAGCCGATTCCGTATGACGAGAGGTTGTAGTAGAACACCGCCTGATATTTGTCCGGAAACTTCTTGATGTTGTAATTCGCAGCGGGCGAGTCGATCCATACGGCCTGGCTTGCTTCGTTGGTCAGTGACATCAGTGTCATGTTGGTGTCCGGATAGGTGGCGATCGAGATAGCTTTCTTACCGTCCGCCACGCATTTGTTGCTCACTTCATTCGCCCGTTGCAGCGGCGCTGTGCCGCGCGGCAGCGCGATCTGCATCCCACATAGATCGTCGAGCGACTTGAGCGTCATTTGCCGCTTCGACGAGGCGACGATCGTCTGGCCGACGTTTAAGTAGTCGATGAACGTCACTTTGCTATGGCGCGAGGGAAAATCGCCAAGCGACAGCAGCACATCGAAGCGGTTCGCTGCGAGGCCCGGAATCAACGAATCGAACGAAGCCTGCACGAACTTGATTTTCAACCCCAGCACTTTGGCCGCAGCTGAGATCAGATCAGGCGCGAAGCCCGCAACGTCGCCGTCTTCGTTGATGAACTTGACGGGCGCGATCTCCGGATTGACCGCAACCGTGATTGGTTGCTTCTGACGATAGAACTCTGGCACGAACGCGGAAAGCTCGGGGCTTGCAGGTATGGCGTCGATATTCGGCGCGTCTTCGGCGAAAGCCGGCGACATGACACATGGCGTAACGCTCAGACCGAGTGCGGCGGCAACGGTGAGTCGTGCAACGATCCGGGTGAAACGAATGGGTGTGGTCATTATGTAGGGATGGTTGGAACGGGGTTGACCGGACTAAAGCGTATGTTCTGCTGTGACGCTCATCGCGCTTCCACTGCCGCAGCCGCGAAATGACGCTGATGCCAGAACAGACAGTGCGCCGACGGGTCGTCGTGCGTCGATGAATCGGTGATCTCGCCGATGAAGATCGTATGCGAATACCCGTTGTGCGTCGCGATTACTTTGCAATCGAGAGAGACGACACTGCCGGTCAGCAGCGGCGCGCCACTCTTGCCAGCTCTCCATTGCGCCGGATCGAAACGGGACGGCCCTTTCTCGCTGGCAAAACGTTGCGCGACGTCTTTTTGATCGGCGGATAGCAGATTGACGGCAAACACCTTCGCGCGCAGGATCACGTCGTGTGCGCTCGCGCTTCGGTTTACGCAGACGAGCACCGTCGGCGGATCGGCTGACAGGCTGCACACCGATGTCGCGATCAGGCCGAACGGCGTGCCGCTATTAGCGGTCGTAATGACCGTGACGCCGTTGGTGAAGCGCGCCATCGCATTGCGGAAAAGTTCGTCGGTTGTGTCGGTACTCATGTGAAACGCCTCGCGTCGGAAAGGCGCCGCTCGTTGGCAAGCGGCGCATGATGCTTTTTAGTCGACGAAATTTAGTCGCCAAAGTGCAGGGGCTGCAGTCCGAGATTGCCCCTCAGCGTGTTCGCCTCGTACTCGGTGCGGAACAATCCGCGTTTGCGCAACTCGGGAAGGATGTATTGCGTCAGGTCGTCGACACCTTGTGGCAACGTCGCTGGGCAAATATTGAAGCCATCCGCGGCGCCGGCCCGGAACCACTTTTCCATTTCGTCGACGATGTCCTCCGCAGTGCCGACGATCTGCCAGTTGTTGCCCGAAGCCACGCGCTTGTACATCTGGCGGATCGTCAGGTTTTCCCTGTGCGCCAGCGCGAGCAGATTCTCGGCGATACTGCGCACACGCTGATTGCCGACATCGGGCACCGGACCGTCGAGTTCGTATTCGGACAGATCGCCGAGCACGCCGTAAAGAATGGCCAGTCCGCTAAGCGGATCGATCAGGTTTTGCAACTGATCGAATTTGTCCTGCGCTTCGCCGCGCGTCTTGCCGACATACAGGGTGACGCCGGGCATGATCAAAAGTTGATCCGGCGTGCGGCCGTATTTCACAAGGCGGCCTTTGAGATCGTCGTAGTAGGCTTTAGCGCTTTCCATGCTGTTGGCGTTGCTATAGACAACATCGGCATAGCGTGCGGCAAGCTCGCGTCCCGCTTCAGCGGCACCGGCTTGCACGATGATTGGACGGCCTTGCGGCGTGCGGGCGGAGTTCAGCGGGCCGCGCACCTTGAAGTGCTTGCCCTTGTGATCCGGCACGTGCAGCTTGGCCTCGTCATAGAAGATACCGCTCGCCTTGTCACGGATAAACGCGTCGTCTTCCCAGCAATCCCACAGCTTCCTGACCACTTCGACGAACTCGTCCGCGCGCTCATAACGCTCTTCATAGCCGAGATGCTCGTCGCGGCTGAAATTCCACGCTTCCTGCTGCGACCACGACGTGACGACGTTCCAGCCCGCGCGACCGCGGCTGATATGGTCGATCGACGCATACTTGCGTGCGATATGGAAGGGCTCGTTGTACGTCGTCGAAGCCGTCGCGACGAGGCCGATATGCGACGTGCACGCGCCGATCGCCGCCAGCAAGGTCAGTGGTTCGAGTTCGGCATTCTTTGCGTCGCGGGCGAGCGATCCTTTAGGCGTATCGTTTGCGCGGATCCCGATTCCGTCGGCAAAGAAAATCATGTCGAGCTTTGCCTCTTCGGCTTTCTTTGCAGTACGAAGAAAGTAGTTGAAATCGATGGCGCCTGCCGCGGGCACATCCGGATGCCGCCATGCGGCCATGTGGTAACCCAGATAGCGCATTGACAGGCCAATTCTGATCTTTCCGTCTGTAGCAGTCATTTTTTCAATCCCGATCGAAGTTTCCAGGTAACCGATTAGCCTCATGCACTAGGTGCGCAGACTCGAAAGAAAACGTTTGCAGCGTTCGGTTCCACCGCCGTCGAAGATGTAGGCCGGTGTTCCCTCATCGACGATGCGGCCGGCGTCCATCAACACCACGCGGCTCGCCACCTTGCGCGCAAATTCCATCTCGTGCGTGACAACGACCATCGTGGTGCCCGCGAGCGCCAGCTCCTTGATTACGTTGAGCACTTCGTTGACGAGTTCCGGATCGAGCGCACTGGTCGGCTCGTCGAACAGCATCACTTCTGGCTCCATTGCGAGCGCGCGTGCAATCGCGACGCGCTGCTTCTGTCCGCCGGACAATTCGGCCGGATAGTGGTGCATTCGGTCGGCGAGTCCAACGCGCGTCAGCAGATACTTGCCGCGCTCCATCACGTCGCGCTTGCGCTTGCGCCCGACGATGCAGGGGCCGGCCAGCACGTTGTCGAGCGCCGAATAGTGCGGAAACAGATGGAAGCCCTGAAAGACCATACCGAAGTAACGGCGTTGCTGGTCGAGCGTTTTCTTCGGCAGGCGCACGCAGCGCGTACCGCGCATTTCCGTGCCGAGTACTTCGCCCTTGAAGGTGATGCTGCCGGCGTCGATCAATTCGAGCATGTTGATGCAGCGAAGCAGTGTGCTCTTGCCCGAACCGGACGGCCCGATCATCGCGACGACTTCGCCTTTGGACAATGAGAAGTCCACAGCATCCAGCGCGGTGAAGTCGCCGAACTGCTTCGTGACGGCGCGCATGTCGAGAAAGTGTGTCGTGTCGTTCATCGCCGATGTGTCGTTGTGGATCGAGTTCACGTCCGTACTCCCTTCCTGAAGTGACGTTCAAGCAGACTCTGCGCCGCCATTGCGAGGCTCGTCAGCGCCAGATACCAGATACAGGCGACGGTCAGCAGCGGAATCGTTTCGAAGTTGGTCGCGTAGATCAGCTGCACGGTCGTCAGGAGTTCGACGTAACCGATCACCGTGACGAGCGACGTGTTCTTGAACATCGTGATCAGTTCGTTGGCGAGCGGCGGAATGATGATGCGCACTGCTTGCGGCATGACCACATGCCACATCATGCGGAAATCGCTCATGCCGATCGCCTTGCAGGCTTCGCGCTGTCCGCGATCGACGGCTGAGACGCCGCCGCGAAAGATTTCCGCGCTATAGCCGCCGAGGTACATCGCGAGTCCGATCACGGCCGTGCTGAAGCGCGAGATGATGTGGTTGGTGTCGATGTCGAACAGATTCGCGTGAAGTAACGGCAGCGGCAGATAGAGCCGCGGGATCAGCGCCGACAGAAAGAACAGGAACAGCAGCATTGCAAGCGGCGGCGTCGCGCGGATGATCCAGATGTACACGTAGCCGGCGGCGCGCAGCACTGCGTTGTCCGCCATCCGGCAGGCAGCGATCACGACCCCGAAACACAGACCCAGCGCGCTCGATAGCACGGTCAGGATCAGCGTATTCCCTAATCCCTCCATCACGCGCTTGTTGAACAGGTAATGGGCGACGATGTCCCATTGCCAGCGCGGGTTGTCGACGACCAGTTCGACGAACAGTACGACGACGACGAGCAGCGTGGCGTACCAGAACCAGTCGGATTTCTTCGGACGCGCTTGAATGCGCAAGCCCGCAGGCTGCTGCGCACCGGGCTTGTACGCTCCGCCATTATTCCGGTGGGCGAGCGGCGTCTTTGTGAAAAACGATGCCGGGTCCTGCATGTCTTTTCGAGCTTCAATGTCCACTGGCCTGTCCTCGTGAAGCAGTCGTTTCAAAAGTGCGCAATGTGTCGATGGAGCGACTATAGGCAGGCAAAACTATTACATCCACTACAATTTTGTTCGTTTGATCCTATTCTATGTAATGCCCTAAGATCGCTGCACGGTGGGCTTTCCACGCTGCCGCATTGCAGCAATAATCGGAGGGACACGCTCGTGGCCAGGCTCAATGCCAAGCAGATGGAAGTGTTCGTCGCGGTGATGACGCATGGCTCTATCACCGCCGCAGGGCAGCGCCTGAACGTATCGCAGCCGGCCGTGAGCCGGATGATCGAGCGGTTCGAGCAGGAGGCCGGTTTCGTCGCTTTCGAGCGGCGCCGAGGCAAGCTGGTGCCCACGCCGGAAGCGGAAATTTTCTTCGCCGAAGTCTCGCAGGTATATCGCGGGCTCGATTATCTGAACGAGGTGGCGAGAGAAATCGGCACCACGCGGCGCGGCTATTTGCGCGTCGGCGTATTTCCCGCATTCGCCGAGGGCTGGATCACCGAGCGCATCACACGCTATGTCGCGGGGCGTGAGGAACTGCTGACGTCGCTGGAGCCGATGTCGACTGATAGCGTGATTGAAGCCGTGTCGCGGCAGACCATCGATCTCGGGATCGCGCTGCGCGCATCGGATCGCGAGGGTTTGCGCAGCGAGGAAATCACCAGTTCGGAGATCGTCTGCATTCTGCCCAAAGGGCACCGGCTGACTGGACGACCTGTGTTGCAGCCGTCCGATCTGTCTGGGGAAGACTTCATTTCGATGGCGGCTAAGGTGAAGGCGCGCACGTCGATCGATGCGGTGTTCGATTCGAGCGGCGTCGAGCGACGCATTCGCGCGGAGACCCCGTGGGCATCGACGGTCTGCCATATGGTGGCGCATGGTCTGGGCGTCGGGCTCGTGATCCGCGAGTCGGCGCTCGAGTTCGCGCATCTGGGCTATCACATCGCCGCGTTCAAGCCGCGCATCGACTATCGCGCGTATCTGATTACGTCGACCGCTCGTCCGTTGTCTACGGCAGCAAAGGGGTTTCGCGACATGCTGCTGCTCGAATTCGACCAGGCAAAGAAGGCGCCGCGGGCGTCGAAGCATTGGCCGACCTGACAAAAAAGCCATGGCCTCGCGTCAACAGGACGGTGGGCTCACAGATACTGCGCAGAAACGCAAATGCGTGAACGCGAAGCTGATTAGTCGCCCAGCGCCGGATTGCTGAAGCTCAGGCTGCCGATTTCGACGTCTCTGACTGGAATCCTGCTTTCAATGGCCTAGATTGAGACCTTCGATTGGCTTGCATTGGACCGATATCGTACTGTTCAGTTTTAGACACCGTGATCCCAGTACGATAAGGGTTATCAGGCTACTTCTTGATTGGGAGACCGTCCTGGCTACATATTTTTGGGGTGGCTTTTCATGCTTTCCATTTAAAAAATGAGGTGATTCTCTCTCTCGATTCGCTGTGGCCAGCCAGCCAAGCTTCGACGTCGGTACCGCGGATGGGACCGCGATCTGCCGCCTACCGACCGGACCGTTGCGGGCCGTCAAGAAGAGGGACTTGATGGACGTTCGCTTGACGTTGCCCACGCTATTTGCACAGACGAAATCGGACAGTGCTAAGCTGAAGTGATACTTGTCGCAAAGCGATTTGTTTCATAAAGCTTTCGAACATGTCAAACGTAATATCCGAATTGGGGTTTCTTTGCCCCAAGTGCAGCGTCCCAATGGAAGACGGTTGGGAAGTGTTGGCTGCAGGAGAGGTTCACCGCCTCACCTGCCGGTGCTGCGGCACCGAGTTCGACGGTTTGGTTGTCGAATGTCTCGCTTGTGGGTCCGAAGACTTTATCACGAGCGTCTCGGAAATCGATCCCGAAGATATCGTTTGCTCTTCATGTGGCCATCGCATTCGCCCTAGCGGGGCCGACGATGAAGAGTCTTGTTTTTGAGCGTGGACTTAATATCGGCGGGGAACACATCGTGCTTACTCTGTTCAGGACGACGCGCGGTTTTTCTCTCGAGCGACGGCTCATCGAAAGGGATCAAACGGTGTCCATTCAGGTCCTTCCGATAACTGCCTTGCGGGATTTACACCGATTCGCAACTGCGGACCCTTATTCGGCAGAACTGGCTCCGCTGTATTACGAAGTTAGGCGTCACCTTGTAGAAAATCGCGTGGTCGAATAGCCAGGCGAGCGCGTGAAGGGGTTGAGGAGGGTGAGGATATGACTGCCCAACAGACGTCCCCTGAAGTAAGCAGACTTTTCGAAAAAATCATGGTCGCCAAGGACGACTCTGAATTAGCAGATTACGTAAGATCGCTCGTCACAGTGCTTGGCGGGGAGTCATATGTGTTCGTTTCTCTCCATCCCGGTGCTACAACGGATAGCCGCGCCACGCATCGTTTTCTCATTGGCTGCCGCCCCGAATGGTGCCAGATGTATAACGCCAATAAATGGTACATGACTGATCCATTTTTGGAGTATGCGCGAAGCAACACTGAACCGGTCACTGGATCGCAGATCGTCGTCGAAACGCAGGGCCAACGCGAAATGCTGGCGGCGGCAAGCAAAAACGGCTTCAGAAGCGGGATCGTTGTGCCCGTCCATACCAGCACTACAGAACGCATGGGCGTTCTGTATATCGGATCCGACGATAGTCAGGCAGTAGGGGAAAAGAGGCTCACCGCGCAACGCTTGTATTTCAGGGCGCTCGCCATGGAATTGCTTGACTGGTCCATCCGAATGGCGAAACGTGAGGTCCTTGAGGCGCACGGTATTACTGAGATGGATCTTCGCGTAGTGGGTTACCTTAAAAGTGGATTTACCGCTGAGGACATTGCTCGTGAGCTTGACGTCTCGGTCCAGACCGTCTACGGAAACTACAAAAAAATAAAGGATAAGTTTGGGGTTTCGCACATCTCAGAAGCGGTTAAGTTCGCGGAAGTGAATGACCTTCTGGCGTAACTCGGGTGGAGCGTTTTGGCTCTCACTCACCTTGCCGATCGTCGCGGGCGTCTCGTTTTCCGTCGGACGCCCGTGGGCATTTGTGGGTGTGGTCCTTTTCGTTCTTCCTGCACTGGACGCGATGATAGGGCGAGGCACCCCGCGATCGGGGCAAACCACCGAGAAGACAGATGAAGATCAGGTACCCTGCTGGTTCGCACTCACTTGGGCCTTAGCAGTGGCAATCGGTGCGTACCGTGCGTCAGCCGCGTCCTGGATAAATCTGATGGGGCTTGCTGTCGCGTGCGGAATGCTAAGCGCGACCGCAATGGCACACCTCCACGAGTTAACGCACCGACAAGCCAGGATATGGCAACAGGTTAGTGACGTAGCATTTGTCATCGTCGGCTATCCGCATTACCGGGTTGCACACCGATTGCACCATCAACACGTTGGAAATCCGCAGTTCGGCTCGACGGCGTCATTGGGAACGTCGGTCTGGCGTCATGTTGGACGCTCCTATGTAGCGACCTTGATAGCAACGTTTTCTCGGCATTCCTACCCGTGCGGTAGGGTACCGCGTAGTCTTTTTCGAAATGCACTTTTCTCAATTTCTTTGCTGGGGCTGGCCGCGTTCCTGCAATGGAGGATCGCGCTCTTCTACATCGGATACGCTATTGTCAGCGTGTTTGTCGTTGAGGCCGTTGGGTACATGCAGCATTACGGGTTCGACCAGGACCTTTCGCGTACCGCGATCACTTCGTGGGACGTTGACTTCTGGTTGTCCAATTGCCTCCTGGTGAACAACGGATTCCACAACGCTCATCATCTGGACAGTGAAGTGTCCTTTCTGGGTCTTGCCGCGAAACGATTCACCTTACCCGGCGGCTACTTTCAGATGCTGTTGTTGACGCTTTTCCCGCCGTTTTGGTTTTCGACAATGGACCGGCGAGCAAAGGTCTTACTCAGGCGGTGGCGACGCCGGAACGTCTGCCTCTGCAATCAGACCTCGCGCGATGTTTATGAGGTGCGCTGAGTCAAGCGTTTCGAGTCGGATCTTGACGGCATGCTCGGTATGCACATAATTTTTCTTCGTCGAACGAAAATACGCGGGGTCGTAGTAGTCCAGCATGATGCTCTTAAAGAGAGCGTCGATATCCCGACGTTCAGCCATTGAAACCCATTTCTCCAACGTCACTCCGCTTACGAGTGCTTTCAGATGACCAAGTTGAGCGACCAGACCTACGGGGTCCCTCTCGAAGTGGGGATACTCGCGGCGCCACATGGCGATTCTTTCGGGCATTGGAGTCTCGACTGCGAATAGACGTCCGCCATGCATTCTGTGAAACAACGCTTCTGGTAATTGAACGCGCCCAATTCGTTTGCTTTCACTTTCAATCCATACCTGCCTTGCTAGGTCTAGACGACCTATCTCGGCAAGCAGGAGGCTGTCGAACAATTTTTGACTTGGCTGCGCCCGACCTGGAATCGCTCCTATGATTGACCCGCGGTGCGAGGCAAGAGCCTCCAGGTCGATGACCTGCGCACCAACCTCCCTTAACGCAAGTAGCAAGCGAGTTTTTCCGCAACCGGTGGGGCCGGAGAGCACGTTGAGTTGCAAGTGCGTAGGGACTTCGTCAAGGCTTTGACGCACCCAGTTTCGATATCCTTTCCAACCCGCCGGGAGCCGCTCGACCTTGTAGCCGATCGTTTCCAGCGTGTCTGTCCAAAGCTTGCTTCGTTTTCCACCGCGAAAACAATAAACGAGAATTGAAATTCGCCGACTGGTCCGAAAAAACGGAAGCTCGAGGTGCCGGGCGATGTTTTTCAGGGAGTAAGCAACACCAATCTGATACGCCCGCATAGGGTCGGTGCGGTGCGTAGTCCCGACTTCCGCGTACTCATCGTCGAAGACGACCGGAAGGTTTATGGCTCCCGGCAAATGATCTTCGGCAAACTCGCGCGGGCTTCGCGCGTCGATGACCAGATCAAACTTTTTCAGAGCATCCAAATCATACATGTTGGGCTCCCCCTTATCACGATGCTGGCGGAAAGTCAATGCAAGATGGCGTTACCCCGATCCTGGAAATGCCGGACTAAACTTTCGCTTACTGGGCAGCCAATAGCCGCAACTTTCGGTTCGGGTTGGCAAAAATTTTGTATCGACGGAACGGCCGTTGCGCTTCGCTCCCAGCGTACGGCATTGGACGTCGGGGGCAGTGGATATTCTGTTTGGAATATAGGTCCGTTTTGTGCCGACGGGATCGGATCTCTAGGAAGAAGTTAAACGTTGGGCGCGTTATCGCAGGATGCGATAGGCCGGTGCCCCGTCAATGCAGGCGCTAGCCGCTGCGATCATTCCGTGACGGGTTCGAAGAGCAATCGGGGGCGAAGAGTGATGCGGCGTAACGCTGCATGAGGACGTGTCATGGATCACTCACATAACGCATGCCAGCCTCCAGGCGCTCGTGACGGAGCTACCTCAGCGTCTGACACCAACGCATTGCAGCGGCGTGTTGATCAGGCAGAGGCTGATGTTCGTCGGCTAACGGAGCGGTTAAGAGGAAAGGACCGACAGTTAGGCGAAATGGGGAAGGCGCTCTTGCGCACGGTGGCTTTGCATCATGCGATCGAGGAACGGCAGGAGGAGGAACTTGAGTCTTTGCGTGCGATGGTTCCGGCGTGGAAAATCTGCCCGTGCGTAAGCGACGGGCCGTCGGAGCATTCCGACGGGATCACAGTTCACCTGCCCTTTATTACCGAAATTCTTTCGGGGATGTTCGATGTCATGCACACTTTCTGGTCAGGTTATGACGAGAACAATCCGCCCAAATCGTCTGTGGTCGCACAGGCGATCGACCAACGTTTAAACCTCAGAGCCCAGCCCGGTGGCGAAGCGTCGCGCAGCGGACAAACGTACGCGTCAGCGATTCGGCCAGACTGGCTCAAGGAAGCCGACAGTCGGCATCACGTGCGGTCGCGGACCTGACGGGTCACCCAGACGGTAAGACGGGTTTGCCCGTCGCTTGATTCCCTTGCTTGAATGAACCCTGTAGGCCGGTACCTCGTCGGCGACAACAACAGGGTTTGTCATGAGCGAAACAATACGTCATTCGCTTGCGATTTTGCGGCGCAAGCAGGTCGAACGGGAAGTGGGGCTGTCGCGATCGACGATCTATCAACGCATCAAGGACGGAACATTTCCTCGGCCTATCCGGCTGGGTGCGCGCGCTGTGGGCTGGCGTGCGGGGGACATCGATGGCTTTTTGCGTGATCCCGCAGGCTACCGTTCGCCACTGGCATCTGACAACGGCGGAGCGGAGAAGACTCATGAGCGAGACTGACGGCGCACTCCGGCTCGACGAGCGTCTACGCAACTGGGCCAATGCGGACAAGGTTTGGAGTGACGCCGCAGACGCTGCACGCGTGGAGGTGGCGTGGCGTCGGCTTGCAACACATCACCAAGAATTGTTGCGTATGGCGTACGTGTGGCGCGCTGGTCGTGGCGTTATTTGCAGGCGTTTGAAAATTCCCCAACGGCCTTGGTACCGATATGAACTCGAGGTCACGCAAGCGAAGGCCGCGCTCGCTCGATTGCTGCATGAAGAACGAGTCTAAAAATATTCAGGAATGTTTCGGAATGATCTGGAGCAGGTTGGAGTTAAGGAAAAAACTGACCGGCCGAGAGGTCTTGCAACACGGATAGATTCATCCTAAAGTTGATCTCAACAATCTGCCCCGGTCAACGTGCATGGCACGACCGAGTACGCGTTAGCGGCCCCGAAGTACTGACCTATCTGCCAATGGCGTAATTGCCTGAATATGGGAAAAGCCTGCATTCGCAGGCTTTTTTGCGTTCTACCGCAGTGCATCTCGAGATTCCCCTTTGAACCGCGGTTTGTCTCCCGGCACCGCGGGCTTCTTGTTCGTCGTCTCAGATACAGGTTGGTGGTTCGGCGCATCACCTGAGGCGAGTGACTGACCATGAAAACGCTTCTAATCGCCACCGAACAGGGTGGTGCCGGCAAGACGGCGATGCTGTGTCAGTTCGCCCATTACCTGCATCGGGTGCGGCGCCTGCGGGTGCTCGTTATCGACGCGGCCGAGCCGCCATGTAGCACCGCCTCGCTGGTGCGGGGGGGTAGAGCAGTCGTGCTGCGCGGAGAAAAGTCGATCACAGAATCCGAGCGGGGCGACGTAGAGGCTCCGGGATTCTGGGTGTTGCCGACGGGTACCGTGCCGTCGTTGACGCTGGGGCCTGGCGATGACGGGGCTCGATACTACGCCAATGTCCGGCATCTGCTTTTCGTTGTGGCGAAGCTGGCGGATGTCTGCCTGATCGACAGTCCGCCCCTTCCGGATCTGCGTGCACTTTGCATCGAATCGACAGTCGACGCAATGTTGAGCCCAGTCCAACTCAATCGGGAGTCGCTTGACAACCTCGCGGACCTGATCAATGGCCCACATGGTGTACGGCAGATACGTGCAAAGTTGAACCCCGCACTGCAGTTCGTCGGTCTTCTCCCGAACATGGTGGAAGCGACGTCGCTGGGACGCGCGAACGCCCGCGCCATCGAGACCCAGTTCGGACCCTGGCTAATTGCTGATCCGGGGAGACCGGGCGGGTATCTGCGCATTCCACGCTTCGTCGCAGTCCAGAGGGCACAGGCGGAGGGTGTGCCAGTGGTGGAGGTCGTCGGGAGGGAACCGGCTGCGTGTAGGGCATGGCAGACCATGCTGGCTTGTTTCCAGGCGCTGACCGGGTACTTGCGTCTCGATGAAATTGCCTGCGACGTGGAGGCCTGAAATGGGCGCCGCTTTGATACGACACGCCGCAAGTTACCGGTCCTTCGCTGCGCTCGCGCTAATTGCCGCTTGCGCATTTGCTTCGGGAATCGCTCATGCCGACGACTGGGGTTGCCAGGTAATTCTGTGTCTGTCGAACCCCGGTGGCCCGGAGCAGTACAGCGAATGCGTGCCGCCGATCGAGAGACTATGGCGGGCGTTGCGTCACGGCGATCCGTTTCCGACCTGCAATTTCGGTGCTGGCAGCTCGCAGGGAACGTTTGCGACCAACACCTTTGCAAGCAGTGGTTATTGCCGTGAAGACCTGTTGTACTGGGGCGAAGCGGAGCAGAGTGAACTGCGGTGTGACGCTTCCGGCGCAATCAATGTCGATATCGACGATCAGCTCTATACCCGTGTCTGGTGGGGCGTAAGAGGGCAGGTGCCGACAATCACCGAATTCTATGGTGCCGGGAGTGCGCAGGTGTCCTACAACCCGACAAAGTCCGCAGCGCTCTTCCTGCAGCAGGCGGAGCAGCAGGAGAACGGCTTCGGCGGGAGGCACTGAAAATGCTGATCGACTTCATGGCAATTGCCCAGCAGTGCGCGCCGCAAATTGACCCGATCACAATGGCGGCGCTTGTGCGCACGGAGTCCGGATTCAACCCTTTCGCGATTGGCGTCGTGCATGGCCGGCTGCTTCGGCAACCATCGAATTGGGTCGAAGCGATCGCCACAATGCGCGCACTTGAGGCCGCTGGCTGGAATTTTAGCGTAGGGCTCGCGCAGGTAAACCACGCCAATTGGCGCGCGTACGGATTGACGGAGCAAAACGCATTCGAGCCCTGCCGCAATGTGGCCGTCGGCGCCGCAATTCTCCAGCGTTGTTTCATGTTCGCACATCGTGCACAAGCCGATACGCAGGTGGCGCTTCGGGCAAGTCTGTCCTGTTATGGGAGTGGCGATTTTTCGACGGGATATCGCACCGGTTACGTACAACGTGTGGTGAAGAACGCGCAGCAGCCCGTTCCCACGTTCCCGATCACGGTTCCTTCTATCGCTCCGATCCCGGTGTTGCCAGTCGATTCAAGAATGTCTGCTAACCCCATCCGGCCATATCCGGTGGCTCGCCGACCGCTGTTGCCCGATCGAGACGATGCATTAACGGATGAGCAGGGAGGTGAGCCGGACAGTAGCGCGGTGGTGTTCTAAACCGCGATTCAGATGATGGCGGGTAGATAGCAGGCGAGAAGGAGTAAATCATGTATTTAGGATTGCGTAAAAAAACATATCATCAATGCTCGTTGTTGCGTCGTATTGTCTTGGCGCGTCAGTTGGTGAAGGAACTTGCCGTATCAGCTTCGACGCTACTGCTCTCGACATCGGCGTGGGCACAACTCTCGCAAGTCAATACGCTACTGAACACAATCCAGACGACTCTGCTTGGCGTCGGAGGTGTGATCTGCTCGATTTCCATCATCTGGGCAGGTTTCCGGATGATGTTCCAGCATGCCCGGTTCGGCGACATTGCGAACGTCTTCATCGGCGGACTCTTCGTCGGCTGTGCGACGGTGATCGCCGGCATGCTGATCCCGGCGAGCTGAGCCTTGGGAGTCGAATCATGAACCCCCTCAAGGATCCGGTTTTTAAGGGCTGCACCCGTCCTGCGATGCTGTGGGGCGTACCCCTTGTGCCGTTCCTGATGGCCGGTGGCGGCATGCTGATTCCGGCCATCTGGGCGCTGCTGGCGAGTCCCCCGCTGGGCGTCGCCATCCTTTTCCTGATGATTCCGGTGTTCGTCGCGATGCGTGTGATCACGCGCCATGACGATCAGCGCCTCGCTCAGTACGCGCTGCGCCTTCGGATGATGCTCGGTCAGCGCAATCGCTGGTATTGGGGGGCGCATGCCTACGTGCCCGTCCGCCTGAAAAGGAGGGCGTGATATGCCATCTGAGCCCCAACACGTCGCCGTGGCGAACCGTGAAGTCCCGCTTGCGGGCTACATCCCGTACTCGACGCATGTGACGGACCACGTTATCAAAACACGCGAGGGCGACTACCTCCAGATCTGGAGGATTGCCGGCATCGCGTTCGAGGCAGCCGATCCGGCCAACATCCTCGCGCGGCACGACGGATTCAACCAACTCGTGCGCGGGCTCGCTGGCGGCCACGTAGCGCTCTGGTCACACCGCTTGCGCCGGCGCGTGTCGGATCACTTCGCGATGCCCTACGGCAACCGCTTCTGCCAGGAGCTGGCGACGCGTTATTACGCGAGCTTTTCCGGCTATCGCATGATGGCCAACGAGCTGTATCTGACCCTTGTCTACCGGCCGAACTGCACGAAGCTCGGTCGCGCCTTTCGCCGTGCTGCGCGCCGCACGCGCGAGGATATCCGATGCGATCAGCACGACGCGCTGAAGGCGATAGCAGAACTGGCCGCCCAGGTTGAATCGAGTTTAAAGCCCTACGATCCGATCGCGCTCGGCGTCTATACCAGACAAAGCAGCTATACCAGGCACCCGCGCCGATATTCGTCGACGCTGGAGTTGCTTGGTTATCTGGTGAACGCTGCATGGGAGCCCGAGCCGGTTCCGGCTGGCCCGATCCGTGAGGGGCTGCCAACGTCGCGCCTCTTTGTTGGGGCCGAGAAGATCGAGATCCGCATGCCGGCCGCGACCCGCTTTGCCGCGATGCTCGACTTGAAGGACTACCCGGAGGACACAGAGCCCGGAATGATCAACGGCTTGCTGTACGGCGACTTTGAGTACATCGAGACGCAGAGCTTCACCGTCCTCGACAAGCCGAGCGCGAAAGAGGCATTGGAGCGTCAGCGTAACCAGTTGATTGCCGGCGAGGATGTTGCCGTGTCCCAGGTAGAGGCGATGGAAGGGGCGCTTAACGACCTGATCAACGGAGATTTCGTCTTGGGCGAATACCATTATTCGCTCGCTGTGCTCGGCGACACGTTGGATGAAGTTTCGAAAAGTGTGGCGAAGGCGCGTACGCAGCTGGCCGACGCGGGTTTTCAGACGGCACTCATCGATCTCGTTGCGGATGCGGCGTGGTTCGCGCAGTTGCCAGGCAACTGGCGTTACAGGCCGCGCGAGGCCAAGCTTACGTCGCGGAACTTCTGCGGACTGGCATGCCTGCATAACTTCGCGACGGGCAAGCGTGATGGTAATCCGTGGGGTGAGGCGATCACGATTGTCAAGACGCCTAGTGGTCAGCCACTTTATCTGAACTTCCACGTCACGCCCGACAAGAAGGACTCGCTCGACGAGAAGGCGCTCGCCAACACCCAGATTATCGGTCAGGCCGGCGCGGGCAAGACGGTGCTTGAGCTGTTCCTACTCGCAATGGCGATGAAGTACGGCATCACTGCCGTGCTGTATGACAAGGATCGCGGTACCGAGATTGCGATCCGCGCGATGGGCGGCATATACACCGTGTTCCGCCGAGGGGAGCCGACCGGTTTGAACCCGTTCCAGATGGAACCGACCGAGGCTGTGCTCGACTTCTGGGAAAGGCTCGTGCGCAAGCTCGTCGATATCGGCGTGCCGCTGCCCGCGAGGGACGAACTCGATATCTCGCGCGCCGTACGGGAAGTTGCCCGCATGGACAAGCCGCTGCGACGGCTTTCCATGGTGCGGCAACTCCTGCCGACCGTGGGTGAGAACAGCCTCCATGCTCGCCTCGCCAAATGGTGCGCGGGCGGACGTCTAGGCTGGGTATTCGATAACCCGACCGACCGTATTGATCTCGCCTGCTCGGGACTGTTCGGATTCGACGATACCGAGTTGCTTGACGATGCGGAGGTCTCGACGCCGGTCACGATGTACCTGTTGCACTTGACCGAAAATCTGATCGACGGCCGGCGCTTCATCTACGTGATGACCGAATTCTGGAAGCGTCTCTCCGATCCCGTTTTCACCGATTTTGCGAAGAACAAGCAGAAGACGATCCGCAAGCAGAATGGCCTCGGGATTTTCGATACGCAATCGCCTGCGGACGTACTGCGCAGCGAGATTGCCAGTGCGCTGATCGAGCAGAGCGCAACGTTCTTCTTCCTGCCGAACCCACGGGCCGATTACGACGATTACGTTTGTGGTTTCAAGCTGACCGAAGCCGAATTCAACATCGTGCGCAATCTCGGCGAGAACAGTCGGCTGTTCCTGGTCAAGCAGGGCCATCGCTCGGCCATCGGGCGGCTTGATCTCGCTGGCCTCGGAGACGTACTCGACGTGCTGTCGGGTACGACCGATAACGTCGAGCTTCTCGACACGATCCGTGCGCAGGTGGGCGATGCACCGGAAGACTGGTTGCCGGTTTTCCACGAGCAGCTTGCCCGGCGGCGCACGGCGAACGGCGGACTGCGTTCGCCGTTTCCCCCGGAAGCGGGAGGTGCGCGATGAGCGGCCTCTTTACCGCGGTAGGTGGCACTCTCGAAAATGGTATGTCCACCTACATCACGAACGTGTCATCGGCCTTGTCCAGCGTGCTCGTGCCAGTCGTGACCACGGCCGTTACGATCTGGGTTGTCGCCTACGGTCTGGCAGTTGTGCGGGGCGAAGCCCACGAAGCTGTCCCGGCGTTTGCTTGGCGGGGGCTAAAGGTCGCCATCACGCTCGTGTTTGCGCTGAGCGCCGGCATCTACCAGCAGCGGGTTGTAACGGCGATCAATGGTGCAACGGCCGGGCTTGCCCAGACGATCCAGAACGCGGCTAATACGTCGGGCGGCGGTAATTCAGGATGCGGGTCGGTCAACGGCGGCAGCGTGACAGCGCAGAGCGCGACCAGTATCTACCAGACGCTCGATTGCTACGACCAGCAGATCGACCTCGTGATGGACGCCTATTTCGACAAGGCGACGCACGAGGGGATCAGTGTCAGTGGACTTGCCGCCGCCATCGGCGATTTCCTGTGCGGGATCATCGCCGCACTTGGTGGTTCGATCTTCCTCATCGTCCTCGCCTTCGAAGTGGCGATGGCGAGGATGCTGCTCGATCTCGTGCTTGGGCTTGGTCCTATTTTCATTGCCTGCGCGGCATTTGCCCCAACCGCGCGCTTCTTCGAGGCTTGGACCGCGAAGGTCGCCAATTACGCCTTGTTGCAAGTGCTCGTCGCCGCCTTTCTCGGCATGGCGCTCACGGCATTCTCTGCCGATCTAACTCCCCTCAATGCCACTAGTGCTTCCCCCGGTGCAGACCCATCGGCTGTGATGCAGGGCATTACCGCTGCTCTCAACAATGCCGCGGCGGGTGCAGCAGCGATCGGCTTGTTCGCAACCGGGGTCTTTCTCGCCATGGTCGGCTGGCAGTTGCCATCGGTTGCATCGGGACTTTCCGGTGGGGCCACGCTGTCCGGGTTTGGCGCGTTCGTGGCGGGTTTTGCCGCACGACGTATGGCCAGCGCACTCGCTCAGGCGTTTTCTCGCAGCGGTGGCGGCTCATCGCCTGGCGGAAAGATTCGCAACCGCACCGGCTCAAGTGGTGGCGGCAGCAGCGGATCAGGCGGAGGGGGTTCGGCGAACGGACCCATGCCCGCTTACCAGCGCGCAGCGCGCGCAAACCTGGGTCGGCAGGGCGAATGAATGTGAGGTGATGACCATGACAGGACAAACCAGATTGGCGAGGGCCGCGATCGTGTGGGTGGTGCTCTGTTCCGGCGCTCATGCACAGGGCATTCCGGTGTTCGACGCGCAGAACGTGGTGCAGGCTATCGCGACGGTCGCCCGGCTTGAGCAGGAGGTGCAGCAGGAAATCCAGATCTATCAGTCGACGGTCGGCACGCGTGGCTTCGGTGCGCTGCTAGGCAATCCGGTCGTCGCCAGCTCGCTGCCTTCGAACTGGCAGAGCGTCTATACGGCGATCCAGAACGGTGGCTACGCGGGCTTGACGGGCAGCGCCCAGGAGTTGCGCTCGGCGAACCAGATCTACAACTGCCAGGACCAGACCGGCATAGACCAGCAGGTATGTCAGCGCACGCTGAACAAGCCGTTTCAGGACAAGGCGTTCGGCCTTCAGGCGTACCAGACCGAACTGCATGAGCTGAACCAGATCCAGAGCTTGATGCAACAGATCGACGTGACGCAGGACCCCAAGGGGGTGGCCGAGTTGCAGGCGCGTATCCAGGCTGAGACCACGACGGTCGGCAACGAGATGACGAAGCTGCAGCTCTTCCGGATGCTGGCCGATTCCGAGGACAAGCTCGTGGCCGAGCAACAAAGTGAACTGGCACTGACTCGGGCTGGCAACACGGCCCGATTGCAGGACCAGATGGTGCCGGCTTCGTTCGGGAACTGAGGAGGATGCCATGCGTGCGCTTACCTCCGTCGTCCTCGTGGGGTGCCTAGCCTGGAGTCTGGCGGCCTGCAGCAGCGGGCCATCGAAACCCGCCTTGCCGGACGGTCAGCACCGCGTGCCCGTCAACCGCATTCTGCCGGTGCCTGAAGTGCCAACTTCTGTGCTCCCGACACCTGCAGCGCCGGCTTCCCAAGCTTTGCCCGTGTCGCCGGGCGCAGGAGCCCGATCGTGAGCGCACCGCACGACTATCGGCGCGTGCTCGATATCGAGGCATCGCTGACCCACCTGCAGGAGCGATCCGAGCGGCGCGCGTGGCATGTCGCCTATGCGGCGCTTGCTGTCGCCGTATTGAGCGCCGCGGCGCTTGCGCTGATGGTGCCGTTCTATCGCGTCGTGCCGCTACCGATCGAGGTCGATCGCCTGACCGGCGAATCCCAGGTGATCGACGTACTGGATGCCCGCCACGTACGCACGAAGGATATCCAGGATAAGCACTGGGTCGAGGCATATGTGCGTTCGCGCGAGCGGTATGACTGGGGGCTGCTGCAGATGGACTACGACAGCGTGCTTGTCATGAGCGATGACGTGGTTGCGCGCGATTTTCGCAGCATCTATGGCGGTCCGGATGCACTGGACCGGCAACTGGGGCCGGGCATCGAGCGGCGCATCCGCGTTCTCTCGACCACGCTGCCGCCCGATCAACCCGGACATGCTGTTGTGCACATCGAGCGCACGTCGTTCAGGAGCGGGGTGGCGAACGCGGAGCCGACGCAGCGCTTTGTGATTACGCTCGCCTTTACTTACCGGCCACCCGTATTCACGCGCGAGAGCGTTGCGATCGCCAATCCGTTCGGGTTCAAGGTGACAGCCTACAGCCGTGATCTCGAATATACGCCGCCGGCTGCCTCTCTAGCTCCAGCCTCGACGGCGGGAGGCACCCCATGAAAGCGCTCGCTCCTGGTGTCGCGCTCGTGGGGCTGCTGCTCACCTACTCCGTGAGTGCTGCCGATTTGCCGGGCTGGTTCGTCGATTCGCGCGTGCGGCAGGTGGTGTACGAGCCGGACGATGTCGTTCGTATTCAGGCACAACGAGGCATTGCCACCCATATCGCTCTCGACCCGCACGAACGGATCCTGGTGGTAGCACCTGGTGATCGAGACGGCTGGCAGGTTGTGGCGAACAAAGGCGATCACGACGTGTACCTGAAACCGCAACTCGCTGCGCACGATTCGAATCTGGAAATCCGTACTGACCGCCGCAGCTACAGCTTCGATCTGGTGGTGTTGCCGCTCAAGGCGAAGTTCGGCAACTACGACGTGATGTACCGGGTGACCTTCACGTATCCGGATGAAGTGAAGGCGCTGGCGCGTGCGAACACGGATGCTGCGCTGGTTGAGCAACGTCTCGCGCAGCCGCCGGTGGTGCGCAACGGCCACTACTCGATGGAGGTGACACCGCACTCCGATGACATTGCGCCGACAGCGGCGTGGGATGACGGACGTTTCACCTACCTCCGTATCCCGAACAACCGGCGGATGCCGGCGGTTTTCCGGGTGGCCGATGACGGTACGGAGAGCGTTGTGGACAAACACGTGCAGGGCGACACGATCGTCGTGCACGAGGTCGCGAAGCGCTTCGTGCTGCGGCTCGCGGACGAAGTCGTCGGAATCTGGAACGACGCTTACGACATGGATGGCGTCCCGCCCCAAGGCGGCACGACTGCCAGCGGCGTGAAACGCGTCTTGCGGAGTCACGGCGATGAGTGACGATACGCCTCGCAATACGATCGAGCCCGATGGCCGGTCAGATCGTGCGCAGTCCGGTCTGGAAATGGGCGGTATCAATTCCCCAGGGTTGGGCGCGGACCGTGGCATGCCGGAGCTGGGCCAATACCGCAGAGATCGCCCGCGTGCGTGGTGGCTGACGCCGATTGTGATCGTTCTCATGGTCGGTGCCGGCGCGGTGTGGACCGTGCATGGTTTCCTTGCGCGTCACGACGCAGATGCGAAGGCGCACCGCGACGCGGTGGCCGATACGTCGACCCAGGGGCGTGTGTTCAAGGATGGTCCCGCCCCCGCGGTGGGTGTCGCCGCCGTCGCGCCAATTGCTGCAAGCGCCATTGCCGTGCATCCCGCACAGCTTCCGGGGCCGGGCACAGCACCGGAGCCGGTCGGCGCCGTGCACATTGGGGCACGGCGCAGCTATTACGATGCACCGTTGCTCGCAGTAGGCGGCGCGGGCAGTCAGGACGCGGCGGCCGAGGTTTCGGGTGTTGCATCGTCGGTCGTGGCCACTGTCTCTGGTGGAATCGAGCCATCAGGAGAGAGGCTGGCTCAGACAGGCGGCGCATTGGCGCAGGCGCTGTCGCCGACCGCCACACCGCGCGTGCGCGCTGGGATGCTGGGGAATCGTAGCTTCATGCTCGCGCAGGGCGCCAAGATTGATTGCGTGGGCGATACGGCGTTCGATTCCACAGATGCGGGCATGTCTACCTGCACGGTGACGAAGAACGTGTATTCCGACGATGGCCGGGTTGTGCTGATCGAACGAGGCTCGCAGATCAACAGTGAGTACCGCTCGAATCTCTCGCCGGGCCAGAAACGAATCTTCGTCTTGTCGGCACTGGTCAAGACGCCGTTAGGCGTGACGGTCGAGATCGATTCGCCAGTAGCCGATGCGCTCGGGCGCATGGGCATCGATGGCTTTGTCGACAACCATTGGAGGCCACGCGTCGGTGCCGCGGTGATGCTTGGCATCACCCAGGATGCGATCGGCTATCTAGCCACACGCGGCGGGAACAGCAACGGTTCGGTTGTCTACGCGAACACGCAGCAGCAGGGCAATGACATGGCCACGCGCGTGCTCGACAGCACGATCAACATCCCGCCGACGCTGACCAAGAACCAGGGCGCGGAGTTCACGATCGTGATCGCACGCGATCTGGATTTCGGTTCGGTCTATGCGCTGCAGCCGGAGTTTGCACCATGAATGCCTGCACGGACAGATCGAATCGGGCAACTGACGCCGTGCTGGCGCGCCTGCCCGACGATGCGTCGGTGCGGGAGCTGATGCGCCCGTTCGCGCCGCTGCTCGACGACGCGGATGTGACCGAACTCGTCATCAACCGGCCACAGCGCGTGCTGGTCGAGACACATCGCGGCTGGCATGGCCACGACTATCGGGAGCTCGATTTCGAACGCCTGATGTCGTTTGCGGTGGCGGTGGCCACGCTCACAAACCAAGAGGTCTCGGCCCTGCATCCTGTGCTCTCGGCGCTGTTGCCGGGCGACACACGTATCCAAATTGTAGTGCCGCCGGTTGTGCCGCCGCGCACGGTCTCGATCACAATCCGTCGGCCGTCCGCGGACGAAAAGACCATCGACACGTACCGTGACGAGGGACTGTTCGACGAAACGGTATGGCATCGCCCAAATGGGCTTGACGCTGCGTTGCCTTTGCTGCGGCCTTGGGATAGCAGACTCGTGCAGTGCCTGGAGGCGCGGGATTGGGGAGCATTCTTTGAACTGGCCGTCACTGGGCGGCTGAATATCGTGATCGTCGGTAACACGGGTTGTGGCAAGACCAGTTTCATTAAGACCCTTTCCCGCTTTATCCCGCGGACCGAACGGATCGTGACGATCGAGGATGTCCGGGAGCTTTTTATTCGGCACATCGAAAACTGTGTGCACCTGCTGTACAGCAAGGGCGGGCAAGGTCAGGCGCGCGTCACGCCGGCCGATCTGATCGCGAGCACGATGCGCATGCGCCCTGATCGCGTGCTGCTGGCCGAACTGCGCGGCGCTGAAGCCTACGACTTCCTCAAGCTCCTGACGACAGGGCACGCCGGTTCGATTACGAGCTATCACGCCTCGAATGCGACGGTCGCGATTGAGCGCTTTGCACTGATGGCGAAGGAGCACCCCGAGGCTGCGACCTACGACGATGCCGCGCTGAAGCGTTTGCTTTTTCTCACCATCGATATCGTCGCGCACATGGAAGCGCAGCCGATTTTCAACGGGGCAGGTGAGCAGACTGGCAAGCGTTGGGGCATGACCGAAATCTGGTTCGATCCGGTTCGCAGGGTCCGGACAGCGTTTGCGTAGGAGATAACGGTCATGACGAAGCTATCTCTTTTCATCTCCTATCAAGTGCGGACGGCCGTAATCACGGTGACCGTGCTGGCAATCCTGCTCGGAGGCTTGGCCGCCGCTCTCTGGCTGGCGTCGTTTTTCCTGTACGCGAGCTTGCGGATCAATCCCTTGCATGCTGGCTTGTGGGGGTGGCTCGACGCGGCACTCGCGAGACACGACGGTCTGATGCCGAATGACGGCCGACGATTGGTCGGTGCGGCTATCTTCGGCGTTTTGCTTGCGTTCGGTGGACCGGCGTTCGGCCTGCATGCCCTGTGGGAGCGGTCCGGCCGGCGGCGCCTCTATGGCAGTGCGCGGTTTGCCAGCGACGCGGAAATTCGCGATGCGGGGCTGCTATGAACACGCGCGCAAGCACGGATCCGGCGCCTGCCATTGTTGTTGGTGTTTGGCGTGGACGTTACCTGCGATTCACCGGTCAGCAATTCGTCCTGCTGGCGGCGCCAGCGCGTTCGGGTAAGGGCGTTGGCATTGTGATCCCGAATTTGCTCAGTTTCCCCGATTCGGTGGTGGTGCTCGACGTCAAGCAGGAAAATTACGCCATCACCGCGGGCTTCAGGCATGCGTGCGGGCAGGACGTCTATCTGTTCAACCCGTTCGCGGAAGATTGTCGCACGCATCGGTACAACCCGCTGTCGGCGATCTCGGATGGATTGTTCCGCGTTGGTGAAATTCTCGCGATTGGTTACGCCCTGTATCCGCCTGGTGGGCACGACGATTTCTGGAAGGATCAGGCGAGGAATCTTTTCCTTGGCATCGTGCTGCTGCTGTGCGAGTGGCGTGATGCGCGCCGCGCTGGCAAGGGAGCGTCGACTCAGGACTATCCGGTCACGATGGGGGAGGTGTTGCGGCAGTCTTCGGGCAATGGCATGCCAGTGAAAGCCTATCTTCAGCGGGCACTCGTTCAGCATCGTAGTCTGCTGACTGGACCGTGTGTTGATGCGCTGAACCGTTTTCTCTCGAACGACGATAAGGTGCTGGCCAGCATTCTCGCGACCTTCAATGCGCCGCTGACAATTTGGGCTAATCCCATCGTCGACGCAGCGACGAGCGCCAACGATTTCGATCTGCGTGATGTGCGCAAACGCCGTATGTCGGTCTATATCGGCATCACGCCCGATCATCTGTCGGAGGCAGCGCTGCTCGTAAATCTCGTGTTCTCGCAACTCGTCAATCTCAATACGAAGCAGTTGCCCGAGGCCGATCCCACGCTGAAATTCCAGTGCTTGGTCCTGCTTGACGAAATGACAGCGATCGGAAAAATCCACATCATCGCGCGGGCAGTTGCCTACATGTCGGGCTATAACCTGCGCCTGCTGTCTATCGTCCAGTCGATCGCGCAACTCGAATCTGTCTACGGCCGGCCCGACGCGCGCACCTTCGTCACCAATCACGCAATGCAGATTCTCTACGCGCCGCGTGAGCAGAAAGATGCGAACGACTACTCCGAGATGCTCGGCACGTTTACGGACCGGTCACGCAGCGTCAGCCGCTCGAATGGGGTCTTCGGCGGTCGCGGCGGGTCGAGCGAAAGCGTGTCCGAGCAGCGTCGACCACTCTTGCTGCCGCAGGAACTGAAGGAGCTGGGGCGCGAAAAGGAAATCATCGTGCTCGAAAACACCAAGCCGATCCTGGCCGAGAAGATCTGCTACTGGTGCGATCCCGAGTTTGTCTCCCGGGTAATGGCGGCGCCCTCGGTGCCAGCCATGAATCTGGCGCGCTTCAGCGTCGTGGTCGAACGACGGCTGCGCGAGCTGAGGACAGACGAGATTGATCCGGATGGCACAGGGCTCATCAATCCAGCCACCGAGTATCTGGAAGTATTACAGGCATGGGATCCTCGCGATCTCCCACGGAGCATCGCTGACATTAGTGAAGACGATGCCGTGGCGTATGTGGAGCGGCATTTTATGCTGCTTGGAGTGCCCGCCGAAAGGGTCCGAAGGGCTACCCGCCGCCTGTCGGTTGCCGATCTCGATGCGGCGGAGCTTTCCACGGTTGAACCATCACGAACCCGCCGCACGTTTGCGCGGCGCGTGCCTGCGAATGTTGTGCCGATCCAGGGAGGCAGTCAATGAACGAGCCACATCTAGATGAGGCGGCACGCGCACGCGCAGCGCTGGCGGTAATTCCGGCGGACGATTACGGGACGTGGGTGGACATGGCGTTCGCGCTCAAGCAGGGATTCGGCGACGAGGGCTTCGAGATCTGGGATGAGTGGAGCCGCACCGCTGGTAACTATAGCGAACGTGCCGCGCGCACCACGTGGCGCTCAGCCGACGCATCAGGCGGCAAGACCCTCGCCTCGCTGTTCTGGCTCGCGCGCCAGCACGGTTTCGATCTGAAGCGTTCGCAGTATCCGGACCGGATGGCAACTGCCTCCGTGCCTTCCCCCGAGGTGATCGAGCGCCGCACGCGCGAGGAAGAACGGAGACAGGCCCGTCATGTCGCGGTGGCCCGCGAGGCGGACGCACTCTGGCAGTGGTCGCGTCCGGTGGGGCCGCAACATCCTTACCTGACGCGCAAGCGTCTCGATCCGGTCGAGACTTTACGTGAACTGGATGCGCAAGAGCTGCGCTCGCTTCTTGGATACGCGCCAATGAGCGAGGAGGAGCCGCTGGTCGGGCGTGTCCTGATTGTGCCCGTCTGGATCAATGCGATCTCCACGCTGGAATTGATCGACGAGTACGGCCGGAAATCGTCGCTGGCGGGGGGCGTGAAGAAGGGTGGGTACTGGACGGCTGGATCGGCGCCGACTCCGAAGGAGGCATTCTCACCGATCCTGATCGGTGAGGGCATGGCGACGGCTCTTTCCACATACCGTGCGACGGGCTGGTTTGCGGCAGCGGCACTTTCAAGTGGGAATCTCGGTCAGGTGGCCGCCTCCTTGCGTGAGCGGTTTCCCGACAGCAATCTGATAGTGCTTGGCGAACTAGGGCGAGGTGACTCGGATGCCCGGCGGGCGGCAGAAGGTGCAATGGCGCATCTGGCGCGGCCGGTCTTTGCCAACGACAAGCGTATCAACGGTAAGGTGCCGACCGATTTCAGCGACATGGCGATACTGTCGGGTTTCGATGCCGTTGGCGACCATCTGCGTGAAGTGGCCTTTCAGTCCATCGGAAGAGCGAACAGATTGCCGGATACAGATGTCGTGTCCGACGTGCAGGTGAGTGAGATGGATGAACGGAATGAGGAGGGAAAAATGGATCGCTCTAAAGAGAACCCGGCGGACGACACCGAAGACAATCAGCGTCATCAGTCATCGGAACGTAGCGTAGCGAAACAGGTGGTGCTCGAATCTGCTGCACCGCCTGCGTCCGATGGGTCGACTGCTCCGGTGGTCCCCGCAGGCGCGCTGCCACGGTTTGCGCGGACGCGTGCGCCGGTCGGCGAGCCATTGTTTGAATTGGGTGACGTTCCCGAAGAGATGAAGACGCTGGCCGGGCAACGGTTCGGCGTACCGCTCAGGATGGCAACGCCGCGCGAGAACGGCGGGCCGTACCGTGGTGAAGTGTTCAATACCGAGCACTACCTGATCCAGGAGGTCTCGACGCGCAGCGTCGTGTTTCACAGGAAGGACCAGATGGAGTTCACCTCCGAGCGTCTCAAATGGATGGACGTGAACGCACGGTTGAATGGTTCCGAGGTGCAGGTCGGGTATGACGGCGACCGATCGAAGGTTTATCCGTGGGATCGCGCGCGCGATCTGCTGGAACGGACAGTCGGTTCGCTGAAGAAGTCCGCACGTGAACTGAATTTCAGTCCGAATCTCGAGACGATGCTCGATCAACTGCAGGCGAGATCGTGGGCACGGATTAGAGAGGCCCGCGCCGCGGCACTGGAGAAGTCGAAGGAACACACATCGTCGCTTGAACCGGCGGCGCCTCCCGATCGGTAGCGTATCCCGGTCGCGGCGTTCATTTGAAGAATTTGCCCTGAACAGTATGAGGTTGCATCATGTCACAGACATCTTCGGCCCAGGATTCTGATCCGGTTATTAATGTGATCGAGGAAGATGGGCCGGGCGTGAGTAGCGCAGCAGCTCCATCAGGTGGTAATGACCGTGATGACGCGCTGAACTCGGCAGCAATTGAAGCGGTGTCGGCGCGGCGTCGCCGAGAGTTCGATGCGGCGCGGACGAGGCTGCGAGACCAGGCGATTCGCGACGATGCTGGGGCACAGCGGCAAGCAGTAGAACGAGCGGCCGCCGATGTGCCGCTGCAGCATACCGTTACGGGCCGCGTGCCCGTTGACCAACCACCGGAGCGTGTCCGCAAACGGTATCTGCGCGCGGGCAACCAGTATTTCCTGAAGGAGGCGCCGTATCAGCTCGCTTTCGAGGATCTGGGGCCATACCTCGTCACCGAGCACAACCGTCCGGACGTGGTGGAGTCGATGGTCGATATAGCGCATGCCAAATCGTGGCAACGCATCCGCGTTTCGGGGCACGAGGTGTTCCGTAGCGAGGTGTGGCTGCAGGGCACGCTGCTCGGAATGGAGGTGCGCGGCTACGAGCCAAAGGCAGCGGATCTGGCTCGCCTCACCGACGCCCGACAGGCGCGGCTGAACAATCGCATTGAAGGAGGTCTGAAGGTAGCGCCGACCGCTGCCGCTGGCTCGAGAGGGAGCACAGATGAACGTTATGCAGCGTCTCTATCGCCGCAGGCGCGTGCGCGCGCCGCTTCGAATGACGCATCTCCTGCTGAGCCTACGCGCAAGGAGAGCCCCGCCCCGCCTCCTGTTCTGGAAAGCCGGAATACTGCGAATGACGAACCGGACGCGCCACGGCGGTACGTCGGGGAACTGCTCGACCATGGAGGTGCGCCGTATCAGCACAACCCCGCGCGTAGCGACTCGTACTACGTTGTGTTCCGCGACGAGGCGGGCGTCGATCATGTGTTGTGGGGCGTGGATCTCGAGCGTGCCGTTCTTGAATCGCTGGCCGGGATCGGGCAGCAGGTGACGCTCGAAAACCTCGGCAAGCGACTCGTGACTGTTAAGGTGCCGATTCTGGATGGCAATGGTGTCGTGGTGGGCGAGGAAGAGAAAGACGTGCACCGGAATACGTGGCAGGTGGATGTCGTGCAGCGTGGACGGGCGGCTTCTCAGGCAACGTCGCGATCCGAAACGCCATCAGGTGATGCCGCTCAACCTTATGCCGGCCAGCGTCCACAGCCCGCGACAGAGCCTGGGCCGCAGCGTGGTCGTGACCCGCAGCGGGAGGGTGACGAACGCGTGCTGCACCTGGCTGTCCTGACCGCTGCGATGCGGGAACAGGGTTTTAGCGAACGTTCGATTTCCCGTGTGCAGCGACACGCCGCACGCATGCTGGACGCTTTCGGGAAGGAGGATATCCCGGTGCCTCCGCCGAAGGTCTTCGATGCAAAGGCACCTTCGGGCCGTGATCGTCGGATGCGCGCGGCTGCTGAGCGTGCGCTCGCTCGCGAAGTCGAACGGGCGCCGGCCGAGCCGTCAATGCCAGCACCTTAGGGTGAGCCGTGAGATTCCGTGAGCGCCTGTGCGTCGAGCTGGGCGCGGTCAGGCCACGCTGGGATGCTTGGTGCGCGCGCCGTGGCGTGACGGCCGGCGAGGGCGTACGGCAGTTGATTGCTGTCGCAGTCAACGCAGAGGCTGACAATCGACCTGTTGAGATTGAATCTGGACTGACCCGGCCGATAGTCGGAGAGTCGCGCGGTCGTATCGAAATCCGGTTGACCGCCGCAGAGAAGATGGTGGTGGAGCAGCGGGCGGCCGCGTCGGGCCTGCACAGCAATCGGTGGATTGTGGCGCTGATCCGCGCGCAACTGACACGGGAGCCGCAGTTGGGAACACGGGAACTGCTTTTGCTGTCGGCGTCGAACCAGCAGCTTGCCGTTATCAGCCGGTCGTTGGGGCAGCTTGCGCGCCGTGGCGGAGCGAGGCACGCGTGCCCGGAGTCGGCTGATTTTGAGGGTATCCGGGAACAGATTGACGAGCATCTGCGAGCTGTCGCAGGTGTGATTCGCACGAATCTCGACCGATGGAGCCGATAGCATGCCGTATCCAAAAATCTACGTCGACGCAATGCTCCTGAACTGGGGTGATCGGCTATTTCAAGAGCCGTTCAGGCACGCAAGGGCGTCTCGGCTTTCACGAGCGGCCATCCGGGACGAAGCCGCGCGCATGCGCGGCCAACTCGCCCGAACGCTGAAGCGTACGCCGGAGGTGATGGTCAAGATCACCAACAAGGCGTCTAGTGCCCAGGGAATAGGAGCCGTACGTCGGCATCTTCGTTACATCTCGCGTAACGGCCAGGTCGAACTGGAAGATCAGACCGGCGACAGATTTTCCGGCGTAGATGCGCTGCGCGACCTCATGAAAACCTGGCAGTTCGGCGGATGGGGGATACCGGACACCAGCACTCACCGCGAAGTATTCAATATCCTTCTGTCGATGCCGCCGGGAACGAACCGGCAGGCCGTGCGCGATGCGGCGCGTGATTTTGCGGCGCTCGAGTTTGGCGACGGACGCGCGTATGTCTTTGCAGCGCACGACGATGAGGCCCATCCGCATGTGCATTTGAGTGTGCAGGTGCGGGGATCGGACGGGCGTCGGTTGAATCCACGTCACAACGATCTTCAGCGGTGGCGTGAGTATTTTGCAGAGCAACTTCGGGCGCATGGTGTAGAGGCGAACGCGACCTCTCGGCGAACCCGCGGAGTCACACGACGGTATCCAAAACCGGCGGTCGTGCACATGATGGAGCGCGGTGAGACGCCGAGTTTCTGGCGAGCCGTCCCGACCGACGCGCAACGCGAGACGGGTTGGGTTGCACAAGGCGGGGTGTTTGCCGCATGGCGTGCGATGGCCTTTGCGATGGCGGGATCCAGTGCGCGTGAGGATCGTGAGCTGGCGGTTGATATGGCTTATTTCGTGGGTGCCATGCCGGTACAGCGGGACAGGCCTGCGACGGAACGAGAGAGAATTACCGGACCGGCGCGGCCGGACCGCACGGTACGGGGAAGCGATGGTCGTTCGAACGATGTCGGGCCGGATGCGGAACGTTGATCGGCTGAGATGATGATGGACGTCCGGTATACGGTCAGAGGTACAGACAGCCCCGATTCGCATAGGGGACTGATCCTGTTCTGTTGGAACTGGCCAGATGATCCGGGGGGCATTGCTCCAAAGTGTGGTGCGTGGAGAGCGGGTCGGCGCGAAATAAGGCACCGGTGCGGAAGGCTAACCGCCGCTTAGCGATCGACGAGCCACGCCGGACCAGCTTTGAAGGATGCGAAAAGCACAATTGCCATAGCGATTAGGAGCAGCGGGAGACTGTAGAGCGCCACGGGGAAGAACAACGCCAATTGCAATGCCGAACCGCCTAGTCCGTGGAAAAGGTCCGTTTCACGGATATTTTCATAAACCATCCAGACAATGGGGACGAAGCTTAAAACGATGAGAACGAGTCCATCATTAATTGAAGCATGATCGCGTACGCCACTTGCATAGCAATAAAATCCCAGCCACATGAGGTTGATCGCGAGTGCCGCCAACCAGAATGCGCGAAGCGTGAAAAAGCGATGTCCAAAACGGCGACGGCAGTGGCGGCTGAATAACTGGATACTTTTCACAAGGCCAATCAGGGCGCCTACGGTAACGGCACATTTCAGGATTTCCACTACCTCACTCCTCGATCGTTGGACTGTGAAGATATGCGGACGACTGCCGATGAAGGGCGTGATTCGGTGCACGCTGTCCTTGGGTTGCTTTTTATCCAATATAGACGGTCGGGTCGGCTCGGACAAAGGCAGTTTGTATCAGTCGAGAAGTCGGTGGGCATTGCGAAGACGCTGCTGGGCGCTGCCTGAGTGTCGCTATCGACGCACAACAAAGACTTTACCAATTGGTGACGGTGCGCTCGGTCATGAGCGCACCGGGAAAGCCGTGACGCTGAAACAATTGTGCGGATGTGACATTGGCATTTCGGTTTCGCGCTGATCCAGACGATTGAGAGCCTTGAGAGGCGACGGGCGCGAGCGGTAAGATCCCAGCAGGACTGGCTCGGGCCAGATGGGTTGCGGTGACAAGGCGGGTTATCACCGCTCGGATACGCCATTAAACTCAACCCTAAAACGTTGAGTTGTAGTTGGAAGGGTGCAAAAAGATGGCCCGCACTTTCCCGGCCTCGGTTCTAGCGGAGCAAGGACGGGCGGCCAGTCTCCCGCCACCGCGCATTGCCCCGTTTTGCGGTCGCGTGGCGCTAGCACGAACCACATCTAGATCATAGTCACTGCACTGGCAAGCGACGGGGTTTTCCAGTTGCGCCACGCCACGGGCAGGCACCGCCCCCACCGTTCCTTACGACGAGGACTTGCGAAGCATCAGGAAAGAGAAAAATGCAAGAAATGGTGTACATGAAGGCCCGGATAGTCAGAGCTATCCGGGCCTTCATTTGCAGGAGCCCTCATTTCAGGCAGATGCTCGGCCGGATTGAGGAGTGACAGGAGCCGTGATGGACGCGGGCACGAGCAACCGAAGGCGTGGAGGCAGAGAAGCGGTCGATGGTCGGTGCGGATCGGCACTCGGGGAATGCCGGGCCTCCGGCGCAGAACCCAGGCCGTTGACTTTTCGCGGTCAGCGTCCCTGACCGTGCACGTGCCAATTTCCTCAGGCGCCTTCAACACGCGCGCGCCCGGTACGACAGGCGGCGACGGGCCGCCATCGGGAGGTGCACCGGGGGCGTGAAACCCGTGCAGTTGCGTGCCGATTGCGCGGAGGCGCGCCGATCGGGTAGGGTGTCGGCATCATCATTCAATCAACGAGGAAAAATCAATGAACAAACAGGAATTGGTGGATGCAGTCGCTGCTGCGACCGGAGAAAGCAAGGCCGCAACGGGCGAGGCGATCGATGCATTCATTGGCGCGGTCACGGCGGCCGTCAAAAAAGGCGATACCGTGCAACTGATCGGCTTCGGGTCGTTTTCCACGAGCGCGCGCGCCGCGCGGGTGGGCCGCAATCCGGCGACCGGCGCCGAGATCCAGATCCCTGCCGCGAAGACGGTGAAATTCACGGCGGGCAAGGCGTTCAAGGATGCCGTGAACGGGCACTGACAGTGAGCGACAGCCGCGGGCCGCAGGCGTGCCAGCGGCTCACGTATGCGGGAACGTCGCGACCGGAGGCCGGTAGGCCGCGATGGGATGCGCCGCCCCGGTGAACAGCCCGAACCCGCCCCGGTCGACCTGGTAGCATCAGGTGCAGAGTTGCCTTAGATGTACATCGGTCTTGCAATCGGCTGGATCCATATATAAATACTGTTATGGAAAAGAAACGATCGCGGATTCACCAGGAGGTCTTGTGCCCGCCGATCGGGGCGCTGTTGCGCTACCGGACGCGCATCGTGCGCGTCATCGTAGAAGCGCGGGGGCAGCGTGCGATGATCGAATCGCTCGACACCACGGGCCAAACCTTTGTCAGCGCCGTCAAGTCGAACAGCCTGCGTGAGCTAGACGCCCAGCTTTTCTAGCCCGAAGCTGCCTTCACTTGAGCGGGTTCCGAACCGCCAGTTGATTGCGCCAGGACGAACTTCCAGTTTCGACCCGAAACGATTGCCGCAACCTTGACGCGAGTGCCGTATCCACGTCGGCGTGGATGCGGATTTATGCCGCTTCTATACTGGCGCGCATGTCAATCGAGAGAACACCATGAGACGTGTGATCGTCCGGCGATCGTCTGTTCACGGCAGGGGCGTGTTCGCCGCTCGGCCGCTCGCCGCAGGCGAGCGCGTGCTGCAGTACAAGGGTGAAATCACGTCATGGCGCAATGCGGTGCGCCGTCACCGACGCGAAGGCGTTGATGGACATACGTTTCTGTTCGGACTATCAGACGGGACCGTGATCGACGGGAGTCGCGGTGGCAATAGTGCACGCTGGCTCAATCACGCCTGCGCACCGAACTGCGAGACCATCGAGGATCAGGGACGGATTTTCATTCATACGCTGCGGGCAATCGAGCCGGGCGAAGAACTGTTCATTGAATATCAATTGGCGATTGACGATCCTGCGAATGGAGAGGTTCGGGCCCAGTACGCCTGCCGGTGTGCGGCATCGGGCTGGCGTCAGTCGATGCTGGCGGACGCAGCGTGAACGGCTGGCTGTGCAGGTAAGAGTGGGCAGCACCACTCCCGTGGAAAACGACCTCGTTGCGAGGCGGCCGAACGATGCCATTGTCCGGATCGGCGTGGATGTGGTCGTCCATTTCGATGTGCTGAAGCCACCATTGTCAAAGAGAGATGCCTCCGACGGTGCCGCTGGCGCAA
This sequence comes from Paraburkholderia sp. GAS348, assembly GCF_050434205.1. NCBI lineage: Bacteria > Pseudomonadati > Pseudomonadota > Betaproteobacteria > Burkholderiales > Burkholderiaceae > Paraburkholderia > Paraburkholderia sp. GAS348. Next base: position 19,585 of record NZ_JBNPVT010000011.1, on the reverse strand, counting down.
ACACGAAGAAACAGATGTCGCTGGATCTCGACGATTTGTTGTGGCGTCTACGCGAACGCGTATCGTCGACAGATACACAGGAGCGGCCTTATGAAGAAGCGGAAGTTCGCACGGAAGAGGGCGGGTGAAGTGAGTCTGCCTGAACTGCGGGGCCGGCTTGAACTGGCATTGATCGAGGTGCCAGCCCGCATTTCGGTCTGCAGAGCGCTGTCGGATCTGAACTGACGGCTCGGCTCGACCAACGAGAAAGCTGCTGCGCGGACCGGTCGAACCACGCCTTCGCGACGTCGACGCCGATCCGCCGTCGAATCCCTGCCACTGTTTTCGTGAACGTCGCAGGATCGAACGAACTGGCGGTCTTTGCCAATCACCCAAGACGGTTCAGCAGCCTCCGGCAATCGATCCGGCACGTCGCGCATCGGATTGAGTTTGGCCGCGAAGCGTCATTCGTCAAGGCAGACACTGGGACATTCGTGCGACTGCTTCGCCTAGATAATGGACCTTTGCAAGTGGGAGTTGAGCACTGTGCTCGCGGGCGTGTCCTCGGCGACAAATCACAACGTGCGGCGACCGCTCCCGCTGCAGATCGAGGTGACGCCGCGATCACGTTACCATGCCGGTGACCTTGAGCTGTGACGCGTGTTTATCGCAAGGTTTCGCATGCGCTGTTGCACGGGCGCGCCGTCGAAAACTGAAGCCGGGGCAGCTCGAGTGCCCGCGCCCAGCCTGTTGGCCTTCGGAATGGGGATGGTCCATGACTTGCCGGTCCGCTTTATCTGACTTTTGTCGACGTAGACCCAAAACGATTCGCCCGATTAAATGAAATGGGTGACGAGAATGACATGCAGTGAATGATTCGTCCAATAGTCGAGATGTGTGAGCTTCTCACGAAAGATGTAAGAGTCGTCGCATTCGGCGAAGTGGCTTGGACCGGTTCTGATCTGGATCGCAATCAGCTTGCCGGTTGGTTGCTCGTCCACTAGCCCGACATGGGACCTCCGCCGTCTTAACGACCTCGTCGCGGTGATACCGGCGCCTAATCTGCTATGGCTCTCAAGTCCACTTCCCGCCCGCCCAGCAACGGGTAAATTTGGTCTCGATTCTGATCATTGTGAAAAGGCCTGGGTTGGCGTCCGGCTTGAACCGCATTTCGTCGGCGGAACCATACAACCGCTACCCCGCAAGGCACGCCGACCTGACCCGCGACTTCTACGCTCACTGAGTGACGAACATAGCCTGGATAATTCGCACGTTATTACGGCAACCGGCGTGGCGGGCTCAGGGCGGGTAGGGGGCAGAGACGAAGCGCGCATGCTGTGCCGGGAATCAGGGCGTTACTTGTATGCCGCAGTCGAGGTTAAACGCCCCTGTTCAGGTCCCCATTTGCTGCCGCTTGATTGGCTCGCCTTGGCCGTGCGGTCCCCACCGCTCACGATAAAGTCAGATGGTTGTCGTGTTCGCAAGGCGCTGCCACATAGGGATAGTCCTAACCCCGTAAGGCTTTACGAATGGAAAGTATTGTACTAGTCTAAACTTTACAAATGGAAAACATAATAATCATCATCGATATTCGGTAAATCGAAAAAGTCCAGGGTCGATTGTTGGCGAAAGTCCGATCTTCGAACCTTGGCCTGCTGTACGTGAGTTCGGCTTAGTGTTCCCGGGAAATTTCGCGTACCAGGGGGAGGGGGACTATGTGTCGGTATGGAGGCAAGCCAAATGAGTCCAATTACAGTGAATTCCGCACCAGAGCGTGTGAGATTCGCGCAGCGATCGCTTCGTTCTGTGGTGGAGAAATGGCTTAGGCCAACGCCGGCCGCACCTGCCCGAGTGAGCGACTTCAGTCGAATGGCAATCGGCGGCACGCGCTTCGTGCGCGTCGAGGTGTCGCGACAGGAGCGACGGATTTCCTTCCTGTTCTTCCGGCACATCGACGGTACGTGGAATGTTTTTCCGCCAGCGACACCGCGTCCGATGACGAAATTCTATTGAATGATACCTGCGCCGGCCAAACGCTTGGGCGGCCGTCATTTGAGCGTGTCAGCGACGAAAGTGTCCGTCAATGCAGCCCCGTGCCTACCTGGGGAATGCTCTTGGTGCGCGGTAATAATTTTCAGGAACATAGGCCATGTTTGCGGACCTGAGCGAGGATTTTATTGATTGGCCGCGCGCTATTGCGCACCGCCTCCACGGTATTGTCTTCGCGGCAATTGTGGTCTTCGGGTCGCTAGCGGGACTGTGTTATGGCGCTGATTCGCAGGTTTGGCAAACGCCCACTCACACTTTCGACGCGCCCCGAGAGGGCACGCCCACAGCAGAGGAAATCGCAACTGTTGTGAGCGCCCGCTTTCATATAGGGTTGCCCGACGCATTGGAAATCAGTCACGCGGTGCTGAACGCAGCCAGGTGCTACACAATCTCGCCGTTCTTATTACTTGCAGTGATCGCGGTCGAATCTAGTTTCGACCGATTCGCGATAAGTGTGGTCGGCGCCAAGGGACTCATGCAAGTGCTTCCATCTCAGCACAGAGACCGCGTCCTTCGAACGTCCGATTTGACTGACGCGCGAACGAATGTCCGAATCGGGTCAGAAATTCTTCAAAACTACATAAGAGCGGCAGATGGAAATCTTGAGAGCGCGTTATATCGCTATAGCGGCGGCGCAAGGGGCTATGCGCGACGCGTTGTCGATCACATGAGCACAATGAAAGCGGATCTCGGTTTCTAGTCGCGGCTTGGTTTGGAATCGGCTGATGACGTTCAATAAGTAAATACGGAGCAGAGTGATCGAGAAAATCGCATCTCGTGGCAGGTGAACGGGGCTACAGCTCCGACCACATCGACGACTCATTCGGTAAGGCAGCGTATTGCGTCGGGTTGCACAAATCTGTTCCCGCTCGGCTGCCGACGCCCGACGGGCGGCCCTCCGGGTGGGAACAATATTGGGCGGCCGGCTCCAAATTCGAGAAGAATGCCGTTTGCAGGTCGGGGACACCATTGAGTAACGCCGAAGTCTTGGGACAACGCGCGCAGTCCTCTTCAATGCGATAGTCATAGCCTCATCGGAAGAACGACTTCCACTTGTCATCCGCAATGCCTCGATGATCTGGTGAGGTATCAACTAGTGAGGATATCTGCTCTTTTCGCTGGAGAATCGCCTCCGCTTCACCTCGAATAGTTCACCAGTTCCCCCTCAAGCTGACCGATCCATGGGGACAGCGAAAATGCCAAGGGCCGGATTATGGCGGCTGACCTCGAATGGGTAGATGGCTCGTCCCTTTTATTTGTAGAGCCAAGGCTTATAGGCAATCTCGATGTTGTATCCGTCCGGGTCGCCGATGTTCGCCGCGAAGTAGTCGGCACGCCATTCGGGCCGAAGGCTCGGTTCCTTGTTTGAAGTAGCTCCCGCGTCTATCGCCGCCTTGTAGCTGGCCCTGACAGCGTCTGCGCTCCTGGCGGTGAATGCGACATAAAGGTCTTTGGCGACTTCGCCATTCTTCAGCCAGAAACCCGGATTGCTATTGATCGCGAAACCGTGCAGTTGATCGAACTTGTAGGGCATGTCGATGCCAAGCGGCTCAAGCAGCTTCTTGTAAAATTCGCTCGACCGTTCCAGGTCAGAGACGGGGAGATAAATATGGTCAATCATGGCTTTCCTCTTTTCGTTTGACTTTGACAGCCCCGATCAGGGCCCTCCTAAATCCTCATCCGGCAAGTTAGTTTGCCGAGGTCAGGTCTTCGTTTCGCTCTAGGCCGCCGTCGGCAGGCGGCCCAACCGACCTTCAGGTGAATAGCTTGCGCGGATCCGCGCCTGGCGCGGCCACCCTCAACGCACCTTGGCGAAGCAGTCGCGGATTTCCTTGGCGTGCAGCGCCGGCTGCTCCCAGGCGGCGAAGTGGCCCCCCCGCTCCAGGATGTTGTAGTGGATCAGGTTCGGCATCCACCGATCGACCCAGCGCCGAGAGGGGCGGAGGGTCTCGCGCGGATAGACACTGACACCTACAGGAATCTCCAGCCTGACCGACGCGACGCCCATGGCGAAGCTTTCCCAATATAGCCGGGCGGAGGAGGTCGCGGTCCCCGGCAGCCAGTAGAGCATGATGTTATCCAGCATCTCGTCCAGGGTCAGGGCGTCTTCGGGGTTTCCCTGATTGTCGGTCCAGGCCCACATCTTCTCAAAGATCCAGGCCGCCTGGCCGACCGGCGAGTCGGCGAGTCCGTAGCCTAGCGTCTGCGGTCGCGTCGACTGCTGCTTGAAATAGCCAGAGCCCTTTTCCTCCCAATGGGCCAGCGACTCCACGGCGGCTTGCTCGAACGGATCCATATCCTCGAGCTGGTCGGGTTCAGGAAACACCAACGGCATGTTGACGTGGATCGCCGCGCAGTCATCCGGCTTCATCACGCCGATGGCTGTGGTCACCACCGAGCCCCAATCGCCGCCTTGCGCGACCCAGCGTGTGTACCCGAGGCGCCGCATCAGCGTGATCCAGGCGCCAGCGATCTGGGGAATGCCCCAGCCTGTCTCGGTCGCCTTGTCGGAGAAGCCGTGACCAGGCAGCGAGGGGGCGATTACGTGGAAGGCGTCCTCGGCCTTTCCGCCGTGGGCGGTCGGGTCGGTCAGGGGACCGATGATCTTCATGAATTCGATCACCGAACCTGGCCAGCCGTGAGTGATGATCAGCGGCAGGGCATTCTCGTGTTTCGAGCGCACGTGCAGGAAATGGATGTCGAGGCCGTCCACGGTGGTCTTGTACTGGCCCCAGCCGTTCAGCGTCGCTTCGCAGCGGCGCCAGTCGTAGCGATGACGCCAATGATCGACCAGCGCCTTGACTTTGGCGAGCGGTGGACCCTGGGTCCAATCCGACACCGTCTCCGCGTCCGGCCATCGGGTCTGGTCGATGCGGCGGTTGAGGTCATCGAGGTCCGCCTGCGGAATGGCGAGGGTGAAGGGGGTGACGGTGTCATTCATCCGGCGTCTCCTTTGTTAAATAAGGTCAATAGACCTATAATAACTGTCTATAGACCTACATGCAAGCAGAGTCTATCTATGGTAAAAACCAATATAATCTCTTAAATTTGCAAATTATCAATTGTAAGATATAAAAATTGAGGAAATTATATAGGTTTGTTGACCTATATATAAAGATAAGCCGATTCGGGGAGTTCGATGAATACCTGAAGCCGTGGCCGGAGGTTCTTCCGATCTCGCTGTTGCTGTTCAGGTGGTGACGGGTGTCCTTGATACGGGGCAAGGACAGAATTTGAACCGGGCATCCGACATGCTGGTGAGGCCCTCATCCCGCAGTCACGTTGCTCGTCGACGGCATATGCTCGCGTCTGAGAGCGGTCGAGGAACTTGGCTTCGTCGACCGCGACAGCATCGTCGCGCTGCCGGCCGTAGGACGGACCGACTGGCGATCGCGAACCAGAAGGCGCGCCAACCGGGGCCGGATGCGGAGAACTCGGGAGGCGTTTAGGAGCAGGAGATGGGTACGGAGGGGCAATCTTTGCGTTGGCTGATCGTAAGCGCGCAATCCAGCACAAGGAACGGCGAAGTTCGCGGCAATGCGCCGGTTGGATCAACCGGGGTTACTTGCTGCAGCCGCGAACTTCGCGAAGTTGAAGGGTAGCAGGTCGGCGACATCGGCATCCGGTGCACGCTGCGGCAACTCGGTGAGCGCGTCCACGAGTATGCGTAGGGTTCGACATTGCAGGTCCGACACGTGAGCATCAGGCTGTAGACCATTGGGTTCGCTTTCGCTCCGGCAACCGTGTCACTGAACAGCCACGAGAATCTGCCAATGCAGAATGGCCTGATGTCGCGGTCGTATCCGTGGAACGGAATTATGCAAGGTCCAGAGAGGTTACACGCAGCGCGTTCCGCGTCGCCCAGCGTTGTTCGGCACGCGATAAGCAGGCAAACCAGGCAGCCACATGACGGGAAACGGGGGCGTCGCACGTTGCAAGACCGCAGTCTTGCTGAATTCTCCAACTCGAAACGTACTGCGAAAACCAGCGCCCCAAACCAAAACACGACTTTTTCAACAGAATCGACCAGTTCCGGACAGTCCTGAACGAGCGCTATCTGGAAGCCGGACATCGCGGCGACGGGCGCACGGCCGAGAGCCTGGGCATGTTTTCCCAAGGTAACTACCTCATGCTTCGTCACAAGAGCCGCAAAACGGCCCGGAGAGGCCCCCTCAATTATGGAATAGATTTGCCCATGATCATGCAGGATCTATTCCTTAGTAAGATAGTCCATTCCCCGTAGGAGGATCGGATGGATCGGCTCGAAGGCATCAAGATATTCGTGCGCGTCGTAGAAAGCGGGAGCTTTTCAGCGGTTGCGCGTGAGCTTGGGACAGGGCAGCCGGCGATCAGCAAACAGGTTGCCGCGCTCGAAGAACATCTCGGTGCGCAGCTTCTTATGCGCACCTCCCGCAGCCTGAGCCTGACCGAGGCCGGGCGCGACTTCTACGAATCTGCGGTACGACTCATCAGCGATCTCGAGGCAGCGGAATCCCGCATCGGTTCGGGACAGGTCTCGCCGTCCGGCGTGGTGCGTGTCAGCGCCGCGCCCGCCTTCTCTCGACTCTATGTCGTGCCGCAACTCCCTGCGTTCCGCGTTCGCTATCCCAAGGTCGTTGTCGAGTCGCTCGTCTCCGAGCGGACGATCAATCTCGTTGACGAGGGCATCGACCTCGCCATTCGCAATGGCGCCCTTGCGGACTCTAGCCTTATCGCGCGCAAGATCGGCGAGTTCGCCCTCGTCGCCGTAGCGTCTGCGGACTATCTGGAACGCAGAGGAGTGCCGAAGCGACCGAGCGATCTCGACCGCCACGACGGCGTGTTTTTTGTCTCACGGGATGGACCGCGACCCTGGACCTTCGCCAGCCGCGCCGGGGTGGTATCCCATCAGGCGGCGGCATCGTTTCGCACCAATGATGGCGAGGAGCAACGCGCCGCGGTCCTTGCCGGCCTCGGTATCACCCAGGCGCCATACTGGCTTTTTGCGGCCGACATACGCGCCGGAACGGTGCGGCGAATCCTGCGCGATTGTGAGCCGCCCAGAATTCCGATCAGTGCCGTGCGACCCGCGTCCCGCAGTCTGCCCAGCAAGGTCGCAGTGTTTGTTGACTTTCTGGCTGCGCTGCTCGCCCAAATGGACGACTGATCCATTCCCCAATGGGATCGATGCTATCCAAAGTTAACGTCTAGTCCGCGCCTGGTGGAATTGATAGATTTGCATCACCGACAAACGAGATGTTCAAACGAGGTGATGCATCATGAAACGGCTCGACAATAAGGTTGCGATAGTGACAGGCGCTTCAAAAGGAATCGGCGCGGGCATTGCAAAAGCCTTCGGCGCGGAAGGCGCGGTGGTGATCGTGAATTACGCGCGCGATCAAGCGGGCGCGGAACGGGTGGTGCGCGAGATCACCGGCAAAGGCGGGCGAGCTATCGCCGTGCAAGGCGACGTGGCACAGAGGTCCGACGCGCAACGCCTCGTCGCGGAGGCGAAAAATACCTTCGGCCGTCTGGATGTGCTCGTGAACAACGCGGGCGTCTTCTCGTTTGCGCCCTTTGAGCAGTTCAGCGAGCAGGAGTTTCACCGTCAGTTCAACACGAATGTGCTTGGCACGTTCCTCATGATCGAAGCCGCTTTGCCGGCCTTCGGTACGGAAGGCGGCAGCATTATCAATATCGGATCGACGGAGAGTGTCGCTGCCGACCCGACCCTTTCGATCTACGTGGCGTCAAAGAGCGCTGTCGATGGCTTGACGCGCGTGCTCTCAAAGGAGTTCGGTCCCAGGAAAATCCGCGTTAACGCTCTCAGTCCCGGTGGAACCGAAACGGAGGGTGCGCACGCGGCAGGCGTCATGGGAACGGAGTTTAAGAAGCAGATAATCGCAAGTACTCCGTTGGGCCGCGTCGGCCAACCCGAGGACATCGCACGCGTGGCCGTATTTCTTGCCTCGGATGATGCGGGCTGGCTCACGGGAGAAATCATCTTCGCGAACGGCGGCAACAGGTAAAACGCCTTCTTGGTTAATAACGCGGGCTACGGCCCAAGGGTTTTCATTGGAATTTCGGTAATCGATTAACAAAGTAGGAGAGCGATCATGTCCGCATACATTGTCTTCACTAGAACTAAAACCATCGATCAAAAAGAGTTCGAAAAATATCGGACTGGAATCAAAGCAACGATGAAGGATCATCCTATCGAAGTGCTCGTAGCCGATGGAAAGCACGAAGTCCTTGAGGGTGATCCGATTGAGGGAATGGTCATTGTGAAATTCCCGAACGTAAAAGCTGCAAAGGATTGGTGTTACAGCGAAGCCTACCAAAACGTCGCCAAGCACCGCAAGCACGGGGCGATCTATCACGGACTCCTTGTTGAAGGTGTCAGCTGACGGAGAAGAAATGCATGCTCAATGGCGCCATCACTCCCTTCACCTTCATCCTGGACCGGGGAGCACTTCGCCGCCTGGGAGGAGCCAGCGAGGAGATTCGCGACTGCTTCGCCGAGGTGCGCTGACCCTGGCAAACTAACTTGCCGGATGAGGATTTAGGAGGGCCCTGATCGGGGCTGTCAAAGTCAAACGAAAAGAGGAAAGCCATGATTGACCATATTTATCTCCCCGTCTCTGACCTGGAACGGTCGAGCGAATTTTACAAGAAGCTGCTTGAGCCGCTTGGCATCGACATGCCCTACAAGTTCGATCAACTGCACGGTTTCGCGATCAATAGCAATCCGGGTTTCTGGCTGAAGAATGGCGAAGTCGCCAAAGACCTTTACGTCGCATTCACCGCCAGGAGCGCAGACGCTGTCAGGGCCAGCTACAAGGCGGCGATAGACGCGGGAGCTACTTCAAACAAGGAACCGAGCCTTCGGCCCGAATGGCGTGCCGACTACTTCGCGGCGAACATCGGCGACCCGGACGGATACAACATCGAGATTGCCTATAAGCCTTGGCTCTACAAATAAAAGGGACGGAGATCTATGATCCCTTCATCGCGGCAATCCACAAGCAGCACATGAGATAGATCGCGATACTGGAATTACCTTCGCTGATATTGCGTTTCGTCGCGGGAAAATGTCCCGACAAGAACCGCCAATGAATATCGATCCTGCGAGGATTCTTTGGTGCTCTGAGCAGTCTTGATCGCAGCTAAGGCAAGATAGCGAATGACTGCTTTGCGCAGCCGAGTTGAGCGAATCGACCGTCTCAAATTAGCCGACATGAGACGACCGCGGACAACGCGTCGGCCTTCATCTCGTCGGCCACCACGGAAAGTGACGGATCGCTGACGCGGTCCGACCATACCGGGACCCGACTGCGTGGCTCCGAAAACGTTGGGCGAGCACCCAAAATCGATCCAGACGCATCCGTTGGTTTGCCGCAGACACCTCGTCGACCACCCACAGAATTCGAATTCAGGAAAACAGGTCTGTCAGCCTTTGGCACGCACACTCGACGCAGCCGATGGAAAGTCTTCACGGCGCTCCGCCCATTTCAGGATCGCATCCAGTGCAGGGCAGAGAGCCTGGCCCCAATCGGTCAGGCGATAGTCCACCTTCGGCGGCACCTGGTGATAGACCGTGCGCGTGACAATTCCGTCCTCTTCCAAGCGGCGTAGCTGCTGGGCAAGCATCTTTTGCGTGATACCGGGGATCAGCCTCTCGAGGTCCGAAAAACGCCGCACCTGGCCACCGAAAAGGTGAAACAGGATCACCAGCTTCCAACGACCTTCCAGCAGTTTGAATGCGGCTTCGACATCGACCGCGGCGGTCGCAGGTGTGTAGGCTTTTCGGTTGGGCACGGCTTACTTACTTTTTAGTGCGTTCTTGCGATGCGGTAACTATAGCGCCATTATTGGGACATGCAAACGTGACGTTCAGGAAAAGTCCGATGAACATGACATTGCCGCCGCCACTGGATGCCTATCTAAACGCGGAAACCACCAGCGACACTGCCTGTCTTGCGAACTGCTTCGCCGCCGATGCCGTCGTGCGCGACGAGGGCCGCACTATCGAGGGGCTCGAAGCCATCCAGGCTTGGAAGAAAGACACCAAAGCCAGGTACCAGTACAACGTCGAGCCGTTGGACCTGTCCCAGGATGGCGCCGCCGTCACGATGCGCGCTAGGCTCACGGGCGCCTTCCCCGGTAGCCCGGTTGAGCTGACGTACACGTTTGTCCTGGCCGGCGGCAAGATCGCGTCTCTGGAGATCCACTGATGAGCGCCGCACCCGAACTTCAGGGCCTTCGGGCGCTTGTCACAGGCGGGACCAAAGGAGTCGGTAAAGCCGTTGTCGCGCACCTTTGCGAGGCCGGCGCGAATGTCCTTGCGACGGCACGTTCGCGTCCCGATGACCTTTCCGAAGAAATGTTCATCGGTGCGGATATCACGACGGCCGAGGGCTGTAAAATCATTGTCGACGCCGTGCTCGAACGGCTCGGCGGCGTCGATTTAATAGCGCACGTGGCGGGTGGCTCATCTGCGCCGGCGGGTGGCTTCAGGGTGCTCGACGACGACGAATGGAACAAGGCATTGAGCCTGAACCTGTTCCCGGCAGTGCGCATCGATCGCGCGCTGTTGCCCTTGATGGTCGAGCAGCGCTCGGGCGTCATCATCCACGTCACGTCGATCCAGCGGCAGTTACCGTTGCCGGAGGCCACGATTGCCTATGCCGCCGCCAAGGCTGCCCTGTCGAACTACAGCAAAGCCTTGTCCAGGGAAGTCAGTCCGAAAGGCGTTCGCGTCGTGCGTGTCTCCCCCGGCTGGGTCGAGACAGATGCGGCTGCGGGTCTCGTTGCTGAGATCGCCCGGCGGAACGGCATCGACCCGGAAGGCGCCCGCAAGATCATCATGGATTCGCTCGGGGGCATTCCTCTCGGCCGGCCATGCTCTCCCCGAGAAGTCGCAGAACTCATTGGCTTCCTCGTCTCCGCTCGGGCCAGCGCCATCACCGGCACTGAGTACGTCATCGACGGCGGAACTGTTCCGACCGCGTGATCTGAGCCGCTTGTCGGTGGACGTTGACTTGCTTCGGCTTACGCGAAGCGCGTTTCGCAGGTAGCTATTCGCGGTTCTCGTTCAGGCGCCGGCCTTTTACGTGGTGTGCCCGCCCAATGAACCTCGGCTTTTCTGCAGCACGGCCAACCGTGGTGGGCCGAGCATTATTCACCGTTGTCATCGCACCTGGACGTCAGGTCACACAGGTAGCTTGGTCATTTCTGGGGAGGAGTGAGGCATGTCGCGTTCGGGACGGCTCCTGGGCCTGATGGAGATACTGCGCACCAGGCGATGCCCCGTGACGGCCGCGCAACTTGCCGTCGAACTTGCGGTGTCCGAGCGGACGATTTATCGCGACATCGCTGAACTGACGGCGCAGGGCGCTGCCGTCGAAGGCAGTGCGGGGGTGGGTTACGTGCTCAAACCTGGCCATTTCCTGCCGCCGCTTATGTTCGCGCGCGAGGAAGTGGAAGCGATCCTGCTTGGGCTGCGCTACGTCGACCAGCGGGGCGACGACGTGCTCAAAACCGCTTCCGCTGCAGCATTGGTGAAGATCGTTGCGGTGCTGCCGCCGGTCGCGGGTGCCACGCTCGACGCGCCGCTTGCAATGCCGGGGCCGCCGGCGCCGTTCTTTCCTCATAACGTAGTCGAACTCGACCGCTTGCGCGCGGCGATTCGAGCGCAGTGTCGCCTCGAAATCGTCTATGCCGATGCGGCCGGGCGTTCCTCGCGGCGAGTGGTCTGGCCGGTGCAAATCGGTTTCATGGACAGCGCGCGCGTGCTTGCTGCATGGTGCGAACTGCGTAAAGCATTTCGCACGTTTCGGACCGACCGAATTCTCGAAGCGAAAGAAGGCGCGCGCTATCCGGGACGCCGTAGCGAGCTGATGCGGGCGCTGCATGAGCACCTGACGCTCTCCGCTCAAGCACAGCCTGCTGACAGAAACTGACAGTTGCTTGCGCGACACTGTCAGCTTTCCGGCCCATTGATAACCGGTCAGAACACCGGGTATCTGTAGTGACTATGACTACTCGAGTTAACACCCCGCTCAAGCATTCGATGGGCGCGCGACAGTTTCGCGCTCTTTCGGCCGTACTGCACGCGATTGAATCCACCTTCGAGGAGCCGGTCTTTCTCGCGACCGCGCTCGACGGACTTGAACACCTGACGCTGATGGAGCGCGTACGTCGCGCCAGTGATGCGATTGACGCTGGCTCACGTGGACTACGGGGCGGTTACGATGCGGTACTCGCGCTCTTGACGCAGGCGGCGCCGCTGCTCGGCAAAGGGTTCGTGTCGCTCGTACTGCCTGACTATGTCGGGCAGTACGGTCGTCATGCATTCGAGCGATCTATGGACGCGCTGAAATACTTCACGCCATTCGGTTCTTCCGAATTCGCAGTGCGCGAATTTTTGCGTGATGATACGCACCGCGCGCTTGCGATCATGGAAACCTGGTCTACACACTCAGATAATGCGGTGCGGCGACTCGCCAGTGAAGGCAGCAGGCCCCGCCTGCCCTGGTCATTCCGGCTAGGTGAAATAGAGGCCGATCCGTCGTTAGCGGCGCCGATTCTCGACAGACTGAGCGCTGACCCGAGTGCATACGTACGCAAATCGGTGGCAAATCATCTGAACGATGTGACGAAGACGCATCCGGCGTGGGTGCTGGAGCGAGTCGGTCAATGGCATGGAGACAATCCCCATACTCGATGGATCGTTCGCCACGGGCTGCGCACGTTGGTAAAACAGGGTAATAAGCAGGCGCTTGCGGTGCTGGGCGCGGGGGGCGCGCCTGAGATTGTGCTCGAGGTGTTTAGCGTGACTCCGCAGCGGATTGTCATCGGTGACACGATCACGCTCGGCTGCGAGCTGAGCTCGGCGGTGAAGGCGGCGCAGAGGCTCGTCGTCGATTATCGCATCAGATATGTGAAGCGCAACGGCGCGACGGCTGCGAGGGTGTTCAAGCTGAAGGAGCTGACTCTGGAACCCAGCCAGCATATTTCGTTGAGCCGCACCCAGCATATTCGCAATTTCACGACACGCACGCACTATGCTGGCCGGCACGTGGTTGAGCTAATTGTAAATGGTGAGGTCGTTGCGAAATCATTCTTTAACCTCGTCTGATATGGTCGAGAAGACCTTCGAGGTGGTGCGCGATGTGTCGAAGGAGGGCATCACGGTGCTGCTGGTTGAGCAGAACGCGCGTCTCGCGCTGCAGGCGGGGAACTGTGGCTACGTGATGGACTCGGTCATGGTGACGATGTGCGGCGACGCAAATCAGTGAGCGGTCCGCCTCACCGTTGCGCAGATGCTCTGGCCCGATCCGGGTGCGGTGCGCAAGATTTGACGCTTCGCTTCGGGGCATGGAAATAAGCAGCACCTTTTGAAACGTCCCAGCATGGGGCTGGCGATAGGATTGATGTTTTTTGTTGCCGGACACGTCCAGTCTCCGGCTCGTTCAGTTTGAGGTGCGATGTGAGGATGACTGCGAGCAGTTTCACGAGCAAACGCCTCAGCCCTACTGGCTTTCCGCGTCTGTTTGCGGCGTAACATTTTTGTCATATTGATCGTTTTTGCTGAAACCATACTCAAGTTGTTGAACATCACTGCCGTCATCTTCAGTCAAGGGACATTCAACATCGAATGTCGTCAGGCAACAGCTCAAGGGGACACGTGGAATGACGCTTGCAAACCTGAAAATTGGAGTACGCCTCGGCGCGGGGTTTGGATTGGTCCTTCTGCTAATGGTGGTCTTGATCGTCACTGGTTTGATTCGCCTGGCGCATATCGGGGAGATCAACGACGACATCATTCACAAGCAGTGGGCAACGTCTGACGCTGCACAGGTCATCAATACCCGCACTCGCGCCAATGTCCGCGCTACGCTGCAGCTGTTCATCACGAGTGATAGGGATAAAGTATCCGCGCTCTACCGTGAAATCGACGGCAACAAAGCAATCGTCAATGACGCACTTGGGCAGCTTGACCGGCTTGTCTCTACACCTGAGGGTAAGAACCTACTGGCCGATATTAGGGAATCGCGCGCTGCGTATATAGGGTCCGTCGACAAGGTAGCCCAACTGATCGCGCGGGGAGAGCGTGATGATGCGGCCGCGATGATGAATGCCGAAACGCTACCGGCGTTCGATCGCCTGCAACAACATGTTACCGACATGGCGGAGTTGCAACGACGCCGCGGGGAGGAGCGCGGCGCGCAAGCGGAGCAGTACATCGTCTCGGCCCGTGACATGATGGTCGGGCTTGGTCTGGCGGCAGTCGTGATCGGAATTGTCTCAGCGTATGCGCTGACGCGTTCCATCACACGTCCACTGAATGAAGCGGTGAAAGTCGCACAAACCGTGGCCGCCGGAGACTTGACGAGTGACCTTCGCGCCCGATCACGCGATGAGATAGGCCAATTGTTGGAAGCGCTTGCCAAAATGAACGAAAACCTGAAAAAAATCGTTGGCGAAGTGCGCAAGGGCACAGACATGATCGCCACTGCATCGAGCCAGATTTCGAACGGGAACCAGGACCTCTCGTCTCGAACCGAAGAGCAAGCGACTTCACTTGAAGAGACCGTCGCATCAATGCAGGAACTCACGAACACGGTCAAACAGAATGCAGACAGCGCGCTGCAGGCAAACCAACTCGCGCAATCGGCCTCTGAGGTCGCGATAAAGGGTGGCGCCGTTATCTCGCAGGTGGTCGACACGATGGCCGTGATCACAGGATCAGCCAACAAGATTGTCGAGATCATTGGGGTTATCGAAGGCATTGCGTTCCAGACCAATATCCTGGCGCTCAACGCCGCGGTCGAAGCAGCTCGCGCCGGAGAGCAAGGTAGGGGCTTCGCAGTCGTAGCGGGTGAAGTGCGAAACCTCGCGCAGCGTTGCGCGGCAGCTGCCAGGGAAATCAAAAACATGATTGGCGAATCGGTGGAGCAGGTGCAAGCCGGAAGCCGACTGGTTGCGCAAGCTGGCATGACAATGGACGAGATCGTCGTGAGCGTCGAGCGCGTGACGGGCATTTCGGGCGAGATCACTGCCGCGAGCCAGGCGCAGAGTGCCGGGATCGAGCAGATCAACCAGGCGATGGCGCACATGGACCAGGTCACGCAGCAGAATGCGGCGCTGGTGGAGGAAGCCGCCGCAGGAGCGCAATTGTTGTATGGTCAGGCGGGCGAGCTCGCGGACCTGGTTGGTGTGTTCAAGCTCGACGACGTGAGGGCAGAGGCCTCGACTAAACGGCCAGATGCTGCGCCTGGAGGGACCTTTGCCGTGCGGGAGGCGAGGAAGGTCGGCTCTGCCGCGCGCATGATGGTCGAGCGTCCGGAAGCGGGCCGCGATTCGCAGTGGAAGCAGTTTTAACCACAAATATCATCAATTTCGCGAGGACGTAATGAGCTTTTGTTGAACCAATTCGACAATGACTCGCTAGCTAGTACCGGGCAGTCCGTCAAATGTTTCCGTATGCAGTGTCACCGTGGCGTTGTTAAGCATCGGTCCCAGTGAGTAAGAACACTCTTGAACTTGTTGAAGTCATGCGAACAGACGCGCACTCTTCCAGCGGCGCCGGTATCGACGCAGCGTCGTGATCATCCAGCAATGGTTCCTGCGGTGCGGGGGAGATCAGTTCGATGCCGCCCAGCGCAAGCTTTTCGTCGAGCGTAACTTCGACAAGGGTTGCTTCATGTGAGCTAGCAGAAGACGCGTACACGACGGGCGAAAGATCATCAGCATCTGAAATAACCATGAGCTTCGTACACTTGCTCGTCTGCGACTTTTTCTCGTCGTGCCATGCCGGGCAAACTAACACGGCACGCGAGAAGTTGGCACATGGCGTGTATAAAATCCCTTCCAGCGAAGCGCGATGGCGTGCGGCTCACGAGCCGAAAAAAATATCGCAGAAGCTGACAGGTCCGACGCACGTCGACGGATTTGAGGGATGCATATCCTGTTTTTTGTGGCCAGAATCGCTCGTGCCTTTCATTTCGGCACCCATGCCACTCTCGCTTTTTTGCTGCTGGGGTGTGGCGGCTTGCTGTTCAGCGTCCTGGGCGGCTACTTTCGCCTCCGCAGCCTGGATATCGGTAGGATAGGTCGCGTCATCGCTGGTCGACGGATTGTATCCAGCCTGTTCGAGCTTGATGAGGTCGGCGCGTACCTGCGCTCTGGTGAGCGGGACGGACGCGGACTGCGCAAAAGTCGATGTGGAGATGACGACCGCACTGAGCGTCAGTGCCAACAGGGTGAGCTTTTTCATGATTGTGACTCCTTCCAACAAAGACCCCGGTTTGCCGGGGAACGGGTGAAGCACGTTGTCGTGTGGCTCAAGAGCCGGAATAAATAGTGCAGAAGCTGACAGGTCCAACGCAGGCTGACAAAGCTGAAGGAGGTGTCTCCCGTTTGATGTGGCCGGCATCGCTTGTGCCTGTTGTTGCAACACCTATCCCACTGTCGCTGTTTTGCTGCTTGAGCCGCGTGACCTGCTGTTCAAAGATTGGCGCAACGTCGGGGTACGACGTGTCACTCACGAAATTCAGACCGTTGCGTTCGGCTTCAATCAACTCCTGCCGCACCTGCGCCCGGGTCTTTTCCTGAGCCTGGGCATTGATCGCAAAGCCTGCAGCGGCGGCGAGAATCAGGGAGAGAATCATGGTTCGTTTATTCACTTTGGACTCCAATTTAAATTGCTGGAAGTTGGTGGTTCGCATCATGAAGCGCTCGGAGGACTCAACCGGGTTCCCCTTTTCTCTATTCGCTTCAATGTGAGGGACCCGAAACGCTTTAGTCGTCATCAGCGTGCTCACACCACGGTATACCGGGAGCGGGCGCCTCTTATTCCCAAAGTTGCCAGGGATGCAGGTAAAACATAATGCAGTTGGCGACCGCGTCGTCTGGCAAGTTGCTGGTGCAGATCAACGGCATTGGTCACTCCATCCCCGGCCACACATTAATCTCAGCCGCAGGACACGGAGGCGACGATCAGCGTCAGCGAAGTGACGCCCTCCGATCAGTTCGATTCAAAGTGCCGGCGCATATCCAATACATCAGCGCGAACGACGGACGCTTGTAGCCCAATTTCGTGCGAAGAATGCAGCATATCGTTGGAATAAACAGGCACACTCTCGGGTATTTTTTGCCAGACGCCAGGAAGCCTGAAGGACACGCCGATGGGCGACGATGGGAGGATGGCCAATAAGGTTCCGGACGAGCGCAGCGGGATCTCGTAGGCGACCTCAAAGCGATTGAGGAATCAGGTTCACCCGTGATCAGGAATGGAATTCCCGTTTGCAGCAAACGCTGAAGACAACGCGGGAGGGGGCGCCTCCCGCGAAGTTCCTGTAGATCAGATTCCCATGCGTTCAGCAACGCCGTCGCGGTCGATGAGCTTATGTTTCAACGCGGCGGCGATATGCGCAATCATCAGGAGCGCAAGCGTCAGCACCAACCCGCGGTGCAGCGTGTCAGTCAGCAAACGCAAAGGTTCGTCCCTGCCGATGAAGACCGGTAACTCCACCAAACCAAAAAAACTTACCGGATGTGCGCCCGCCAATCGGTGCACGTAACCGGCCAGCGGCACCAGGAACAGCAGTGCGTACAGCGTTCCGTGCAACACGCTCGCGGAATATGCTTGCCACTTCGGAATGCTGGACGGGAGTGTCGGCGGGGTATGCATAAAGCGCCACAATAGGCGTGGTGCCATCAGCATGAAGATCAGGCTGCCGATCGATGCGTGATAGAACAAGATGCCGTTGAAGCGTGGTGAGTTATGCGGGAACGTGTCCATATAGAGACCGATCGACAGGTTCAACAGGATCAGGAACGCAATGGACCAGTGCATGATGATGGCGAAGCGTGTGTAAGTGTCATTGTTGGCGCGGGACATGAGAGATCTCTCTTTTTAAAATAATGTGACGGGCGGAACCTCGCTTGCCAGATCAATCGGCAATGCAAACTGCGCGGCCGCAAACTGAGAAACCATCTCGAAGCCGGATTTATTCCCGTCGCTCGCATCAAAGTGGTTGGGCCACTCTGAATGCAGCGGTGCGCGCTCCCTGCACGAGTACGCACCATCGAGCAGGTAATTCCTGCGATTACGCTGACCTGAGCACAACCGCAAGTACGCGCGATCCATTCCCGGTCGGTTGCCAACACACCTGTTCTTCGGGAATAACCTCACTCGAGTTGCGGTATAGACAAGACACCCTCCCGATGTTTCGGGACCGGTGAACGACCGCTCGGGAGAAGGACATGAGACGTATCTATTTGCTATTGCCGAATGTGCATAGTGCACAGATGACTATCAACGAACTTCTGTTATTGCGGGTCGAGTGGCGACATATCCACGTGATCGCCAATCACAATGTGCCGCTCGAGGATTTGCCAGAAGCAACCCTGGCGCAACGCAGCGATCTGTTGCCCGCCCTCGCGAGAGGGGTGGCGATGGGCGGCCTCACGGGGACGCTGGCCTCACTAGTCGCACTGGCGTTCCCGCCGGCCGGCCTGACGATTGCAGGCGGCGCGGTCGTGGCGATCACGCTCTGTGGCGCCGGCTTTGGTGCATGGACGGCGACGATGATTGGCGTCGATGTACCGAACACGCGGCTCAAGCGTTTTGAACAGGCTATAGAAAAAGGTGAACTGCTGATGATGATCGACGTCGCGAAAGATCGCGTCGAAGAAATCGAGGAGGTGATCAAACTGCGTCACGCCGAGGCCGATATCAAGGGAACGGACCCGACAATTCCGGCGTTTCCGTGACGCTGCGTAATGCCATCTGGTTCCACCGCAATGACGCGCTCCGTCATGATGTGCGGTGCAATATGAACGACAGAAAGCTCGTCGTCGTGATGGGCGGCGCGGTGGTGCCCGCGCCCCAGTAGGTTGTGAAGGGCAGGCAATGCAGATAGTTGGCCAGTTCTTCCGATCCTTTCTGGTGGGTCTCGTCGCGGATATACCAGGCGACCAGCCATGCAAGTTTTGCGGCGCTTGTGCCCGCACAGGTATCGACCATTTTCTCGAGGCCAAGGTTGAAGGCATCGACGAGGATGGCGGTCAGCAGCAGTGTCCGCTCGGGCGCTTTCGCCTCGCACTTCCGGTGCGTGAAGCGGCGGGTGAAGTCGGTCCACAGATCGACCTCGAGCAGCCGATCCGTGCTCTTCACGCGCGGCATCAGGTCATAGGCCTGCGGCCTGAGCACATTCGCCTCTGCCAGCGTTGCGTCATCCGGTGGCGAGATCCTGGGTCCTCTGTCGTGCAGCCCAACATCAGGCGGTTTGCCCGCTGCCACGAGCCGACTGATTTCATCGAGCGCTTCGTGCAAATGCTCGAGGCGTTCATCCAGATAGAGAGCCGCTGACGTTTCGACGGCCAGCCGAAGCTGGTTCTCCCGTTGCTGCTCGCCAAACGTTGCGCACGGCTTCAGGTATTCATCGAAGTCCCTGATTTGGCTCATCCTAATGTAGGTCCAAAAACCTATATGACGTTTTTTAATTTCATATCTTACAATTAAGATTGGGCAAGGAATTGGGATTGGATGGGGGTTTTACCTAGATAA